>DATLIG010000155.1:0-69926 GCA_035539555.1 Nocardioides sp.
GCGGTGCCGACGGCGGGCAGGTCGCCGACGGTGTTGACGGGGTTGTCCCCGAGTGCAGTGGTAGCCATGCCCAGATGTCTAGCAGGTCGCCCCGACGGCTTCGTCACCGGAGCCGACCGAGGAACCCGACCGCCTTGCGCACCTCCAGCAGGCGACGCTCCCAGGTGATGCCGACGACCGTCAGCAGGGCACCCGCGAGGCCGATCCAGACCCACTTCGGGAAGTCGCCCGCGTAGGGGCCGAGCTCGCGGACCACGATCGCCGCGCCGACGCTCGCACCCACCAGGAGCGGAGCGCTCCAGCGCAGAGCGGCACCCGCGACGGCGAGCGCCAGGCAGGCACCGCCAAGGACCAGCGCCCGCAGCGAGACCGGGTCGCCGACGACCCACAGCAGCGACGGGAGGGTACCGAGCAGGAGGCCGGGCAGCAGCGCCTCGGCAGTGCCGACGGCGGGGGAGCGCTGCATCCGCCAACCGCCGAGGGCGAGCAGTGCCGTGGCGAGCGGGAGCGTGTACGCCTCCGGTGCGGTGACCTCGAGGTCGGCCAGTCGCACCCAGCTCGCCAGGAGCAGGAGGGCGGCGCCGCCCCCGACCGCGTGGCGCCGCGACTCGTTGACGAGCGCGCTGGCGCAGACGACGAACCCGGCGACGGCGAGCCACAGCGCGGCGAGCCCGCCCGGGTCCGTGGCGCCGTCGAGCGAGGCCGGGAGGGCGATGACCGCGACGACGCCGGCGGTCAGCTCGACCTCGACGCGGGGCAGGACCACGGCGAGGACACCGACGGCCAACAGCACCGGGACGGCCACCCAGGCCACACCGCCGCCGGTCGCGTGGACCAGGGCGGCGACCGCGAGGCCGAGCAGGGGAGCGGCGGCAAGTCGGCCGGCCACGGTGCTGTCGGGGGTACGGCCGACCGTCGCGAGCACGAGGGCCAGGACGGCGCCGATCCCGGCCACGACGGCGGTCAGCGGCGCGCTCGGGACGGCGGCCAGCGCCGTGGCGCCGGCGACGAGGACCGCCACCGCCGAGAAGCCGGTCGTGCGCAGGGCCGCGCTCCCGATCGCCACGAGCACGAGTACGCCGACGGGGGCGGCCAGCCGGACGTCGTACGAGGTGAGGGTGGCGGCGGTGCCGAGACCGGCGACCACCACGGCGACGCGGGTCCAGGCACGGAGGGCCGTGCGGCTCCGGTCGGTGGTGACGAGCGCCAGGAAGGTGAGCGGGACCAGGAGCGACGGGACGAGGAGCAGCGGCTCGGTGACCGGGTCGGGGCCGCCGACCACGATGTCGAGCGAGCGGGCGAAGGGGCGGACGTCGTCGGCCCAGCGGGCGATCGCCACACCGGCGGTGACGACCGCGAGGCCGGCCAGGATCAGGCTGCCCGCGGCCGACGGGGCGATCGCGATCGGACGGGCGACGCGGGGCAGGAGGGCGAGGCCGACGACCCAGGCGGCGGTCACGCCGAGGGCGACCAGCCCGAACGTGGTCGCGTCGGTGTCGACGCTGGGGAGGGTCAGCACGACGGTCACGACCATCGCGGCGCAGCTGGCTCCGGCCAGGGCGAGCGGCTGGTGGCGGACGACGAGGCCGGGGACCAGCATCGCGGCCGCGGTCACGAGCAGCGACCACCCGGAGCCGTCGGTCCACAGCTGGTGGAGGTCGGGATCGAGCAGGGCGTCGGTGGTGGCGAGCGCGGCGGAGCCGAACCAGGCCAGCGTGCCGGCGGCCGCGACCGACCACTGCAGCGGGACCAGGCCGGCGGCGCGGCCGACGAGCACGGCGCCGATCGCGACCAGGGTGAGCAGGTGGCCCGCGACCAGGCGGTGGTCGGTGACGTCGACGGCACCCGCGTAGGCGACGGTCAGGCCGATGCCCGCGATCACCTGTGGTGCGACGAGGCGCGGCTGGCCGCCGATGCGGAGCAGGGCGACGACGACGGAGGCGACCGCGACGGTCAGGCCGGCGACGAGGCTGGTGGTGCTGTCCGGTCCGTCACCCAGCCAACCAGCGGCGCCTGCGCCGAAGACGTCCAGCGCCAGCATGCCGAGTGCCACGACGATGAGGGACTCGCCGGCGATGCGCAGGCCGGTGCGGTGCAGGAGGAGGGCCGAGACGCCGGCCGTCACCGTGAACGCCCCGAGCACGGCGGTCCGCCCGCCGACGCCCAGCGTGGACCAGGAGACGGCGAGGAAGATGACCGCCGCGACCAGCAGGCAGAACGCGCCGAGGCCGAGCAGGATCTTGGGGACGGACGCGAACGCGACGCCGCCCCGCTCGGGGGTCGGCGTCGGTGCGGTCGGGTACGGCGGCAGCGGGGGCGGCGGGGGGACCGGCGCCGCACGCTTCGGCTCCGGCGCGGCCGTCGGCGGGACGAGCGGGCCGCCGAGGCTGGAGACCTTGGTGGCTGCCGGGGCCGCGGCCGCGACGGGCGTCGGCCGGTCGTGGAAGAGGTCGCTGGCGGTCCGCAGCTCGCCGACCAGCGCGTCGGCGCGGCGCAGCGTGCGGAACAGGTCGACGGCGAGGGGGTGCCGGACCAGGAGGTCGCAGGTCGGGCAGACCGGCACACCGGCCGGCAGGGACGAGCGGCAGTCGGGGCATCGGGACGGGTCGGCGTAGCGCATGGATCCATTGCGCCAGCTCAGTGCTCAGCGCGGCATCGTCGAAGGGCTCAGCACGGCTGAGTCCTTGTACTCAGTCGGTGGGCGCCGGGGCGGACCCGTCGGTGCGTTCGCGCCACAAAGGCGAAGGGCCCTCGTGAGTATGAGTCACAAGGGCCCTTCAGGTGGCCGGTACTGGTGACGCTCCCGGCCCATCCGCTGGCTGCTGGGATCCCGCGAGCCTCGTCACCCGGCTCGCGCGGCCGGCGTCCCCGTAAGGGGCCGCCTCGACGTCACCCCGAGGGGCTCCGACGTGGCCGTGCGGATCCTCGCCTTCCGGCGGATCCCGCTCTCCCGGAGGATTGCGTGGGAGAAGTTCTACGCCCGCGCGGACCGCGTTGACAAGGGGTTTTGCCCCGTCTTTCCGGGGTTTTTCGCTCATCCACCGATCCTCGGCGTGTCGTCCACAAGTACGCCTGATCCCTCCACAGGAGGAACGTGTTCCTCCCCAGAATCAAGCCGCACCTGTGGATGAGCTGACCCGGCAGACTGGGGTCATGGACCGACCACCCCTCGCCGTACGCCATGACCTGGAGCCGCACCCGGAGGGCGGGTGGTACCGACAGACGTGGGTCGCGGACACCACGGTCGAGCTGGCGGACGGGCGGGTGCGGCCGACGGCGACGTCGATCTACTTCCTGCTGCCGGCCGGGGAGTCGTCGGCCTGGCACCGGGTGCGCTCGGACGAGATGTGGCTGGCCCACGAGGGGACGGTCGTCGTCGAGCTCGGTGGCGACGGGCCGGCGCCCGACCCCGCTGCCGTGGTCCGGCTGAGGGTCGCAGCGGACGAGCCGCAGGGACTGGTGCCGGCCGGGGTGTGGCAGCGGACGCTGGTCTCCGGCGAGGACGCGCTGGTCAGCTGCCTGGTCTCCCCGGGCTTCGACTTCGCCGACTTCGAGCTGGCCTGAGGCGACGGCGGGCTGCAACACCGGCCCGGGACCCGCCGGGGTTGTGTCGGGCGGGGGTGGTTGAGTGGCGCCCGTGGAGCAGGGAAGCCAGCCGACGTACGTCCTCGCCGCGGGGACGCCACCCGGGCCTGCCCCCGAGCTCGACGAGCACCAGCGCCGCGTGGTGGACCACGAGGGCGGCCCGTTGCTGGTGCTGGCCGGGCCCGGCACCGGCAAGACGACGACCCTGGTGGAGGCCGTCGTCGACCGGATCGAGCGGCGCGGTGCCAGCCCCGACCAGGTGCTCGCGCTGACCTTCTCCCGCAAGGCCGCCGACCAGCTGCGCGACCGGGTGAGTGCCCGCCTGGGGCGCACCACCGGTCACCAGCTGAGCTCGACATTCCACTCCTTCGCCTACGCGCTGGTGCGCCGCTACGCGCCCGCCGAGCTCTACGAGGCGCCGCTGCGGCTGTTGTCGGCCCCCGAGCAGGACGTGATCCTGCGCGAGCTGCTCAAGGACCACCCGGAGTCGGTGACGTGGCCGGACCGGTTCCGGCAGGCCACCGCGACCCGCGGCTTCGCCCGCGAGGTGCACGCCGTGCTCGGGCGCGCCCGGGAGAAGGGCCTCGACGGCGAGGAGCTGCGCCGGCTCGGCGAGAGCGAGGGCATCGAGGAGTTCGTCGCCGCCGGGCTCTTCCTGGAGCAGTACCTCGACTCCCTCGACAGCATCGGCGCCACCGACTACGCCGACCTGATCCGGCGCGCCTGCATCGAGGCCGAGGACCACCGCGACGAGCTGCGGGCGCGGTTCCGCCACGTGTTCGTGGACGAGTACCAGGACACCGACCCGGGCCAGGTGGCGCTCCTGCGCGCGCTCGCGGGCGATGGTCGCGACCTGGTCGCGGTGGGCGACCCGCACCAGTCGATCTATGCGTTCCGGGGGGCAGAGGTGCGCGGCATCCTCGAGTTCCCGACGGCGTTCCCGAAGTCCGACGGCAGCCCGGCCGACGTGGTCGCGCTACAGACCACCCGACGGTTCGGACCGCGCATCCTGTTGGCGTCGCAGCGGGTCGCCGGCCGGATCGGCCTGCCCGGCACGATCCCCGAGGGCGCACGCGCGTCCTTCCTCGACCCGGCGTGCGCGCCGGGTCCGCACGGCGACGGCAAGGTCGAGGTGCTCACCTTCGACACCGAGCGGGCCGAGGCCGAGAACCTCGCCGACATCCTGCGCCGCGCCCACCTCGAGAACGGCGTCGGCTGGGACGAGATGGCCGTGCTGGTGCGCTCCGGCCGGGCCAGCATCGGCCCGCTGCGGCGGGCGCTGGGGGCGGCCGGCGTTCCGGTCGAGGTGGCGAGCGACGAGGTGCCGCTGGTCAGGGACCCGGCGGTGCTGCCCCTCCTCGAGGCGATGCGGGCCGTCGTACACCTGCGGACGGAGGACCACACCGACGTCGGCTACGTCGATCCCGGGCGCGCGGAGGCGCTGCTGACCGGACCGCTGGGCGGGCTGGACGCCGGCGACGTGCGTCGGCTGGCGCGCCGGCTGCGCACGCGCGAGAAGGACGCGTGCCAGGAGACCGGTGGGACGCCGCGCAGCTCCCGCGAGCTGGTCCGCCTCGCCGTCGTCGACGCCACCCACCTCGACGGCCTGGACGGCCCCGAGGTCGAGCGGGCCCGTGCCGTCGCCCAGCTGCTGGCCCGTGCCGGCGCGGCCGTGGACGAGGGCGGCAGCGCCGAGGAGCTGCTGTGGACCCTGTGGTCAGGGACGGCCTGGCCGCAGCGGCTGCGGCGCGCCGTGGAGTCGGGCGGCGGGGCTGCCCGACGGGCCCACCGCGACCTCGACTCGGTCTGCGCGCTCTTCGAGCTGGCTGCGCGGGCGGGGGAGCGGCGTGAGCACCTCGCCGTGACGCCCTTCCTCGAGGGTCTCGTGCAGCAGGAGATCCCGGCGGACACGCTTGCCGACCGGGGCGCGCGTGGTGCCGCGGTCCGGCTGCTGACGGCCCACCGGAGCAAGGGTCTGGAGTGGCGGCTGGTCGTGGTCGCCCACGTGCAGGACGGTGGCTGGCCCGACCTGCGCCGCCGCGCGACCTTGCTGCAGGCCGACCGGATCGGCCCGGGGGTCGTGGTGCCCGAGGTGACGCCGCGCGAGCTGCTCGCCGAGGAGCGGCGCCTGTTCTACGTCGCGTGCACCCGCGCGCGCGAGCGGCTCGTGGTGACGGCCGTGGCGTCGCCCGACGACGACGGCGAGCAGCCGTCGCGGTTCCTCGAGGAGCTGGTGCCCGACCGCGACCACATCCGGGCGGTGACCGGGCGGCCGCCGCGCCCGCTGTCCCTCCCGGGACTGGTGGCCGAGCTGCGTCGTACCCTCGCGGACCCCGCTGCCCCCGAGCCGCTGCGCGCCGCGGCTGCGCGGCGGCTGGCGCGCCTGGCCGGCGAGTCCACCGGACGCCGGCAGCTGGTGCCGGCGGCCGACCCCGCGACGTGGTGGGGCACCCGCGCGGCGAGCCGGTCCGGCGAGCCGATCCGCGAGGCGGACCGTCCGGTGCCGATCTCGGCGAGCGTCCTCGACGCGATCGCGGCCTGCCCGACGCGCTGGTTCCTCGAGAAGGAGGCCGGCGGCGTGGCGCGGTCGCACCAGTCGGCCAACCTCGGCCAGCTCGTGCACGCGCTCGCCGAGCGGGTCGCCGACGGCTCGATCGATGCCGATGTCGACGCGCTGATGACCGAGGTGGACGCGGTGTGGGACCGGCTCGACTTCCGCACGCCGTGGTCGAAGCAGCGCGAGCACCGCCGGGTCCGATCCGCGTTGGAGCGCTTCCTCGCCTGGCACGCCCGCAACCCGCGCCGGCTGCTGGCGACCGAGGCGAAGTTCGCGACCGTCGTGACGATGGACGACGGCGCCGAGGTCCGGATCAACGGCTACGCCGACCGGGTCGAGCTCGATGGCGACGGGCGCGTCGTGGTGGTCGACCTCAAGACCGGCCGCGGCAAGCCGTCCGGACCCGCGGTCAAGGAGCACGTGCAGCTCTCGCTCTACCAGTACGCCGTCGACGCGGGCGCGCTCGACGATGCCGAGGCCGGCCTGACCGGCCTCGCCTCGGGCGGAGCCGAGCTGATCCAGCTCGGGCTGGAGGACGGCTCGGCCGACGCGACCCGGCAGGAGCAGGACGCGCACGCACCGGACGGCCCCGAGCGCGCCGCCCTGCGCACCCGGATCGGGCACGTCGCGCGGCTGCTGCGCGAGGAGACCTTCCCGGCCACGGCCGGTGACCACTGCCGGGACTGCGGCTTCGTCGCGCTCTGCCCGGTCAAGAGCCCCGGATCGGTGGTGGAGCGGTGAACGGCACGGACCACGGGATCCACACGCCCGAGGACCTGCAGCGGGCGATGCAGGCGAAGTTCCCGCCCAGCCCGGAGCAGTGGACGGCCATCACGGCGCCGCTGTCGCCGGTCGTGGTGATCGCCGGCGCCGGCTCGGGCAAGACCACGCTGATGGCAGCCCGCGTGGTGTACCTGGTGCTGACCGGACGGGTCCGGCCCGAGGAGATCCTCGGCCTCACCTTCACCACCAAGGCGGCGGCGGAGCTGCGCCAGCGGATTCGCACCGCCCTCACGGCGGCCGGCGTGCTCGACCTCAAGCGGGCCGCGGACGACGAGGAGGTCCTCGAGCCGACGGTCGCGACCTACAACGCCTACGCCGCCGGGCTGCTGACCGACCACGGCCTGCGGATCGGCCACGAGCCCGACACCCGCGTGATCACCGACGCCGCGCGCTACCAGCTCGGCGCCCGCGCGGTCGACCGGCACGACGGCGACGTCGCCAAGCTGTCGGACCATCCGCCGACCGTCATCCAGAACCTCCTCGCCCTCGACGGTGCGATGAGCGAGCACCTCGTCGGTCCCGACGACGTCCTCGCCTTCGACGCCGACCAGCGTCGGTCCTTCGAGCGCGAGCTCGCGACCGAGCAGGCGGGCAAGAACCGCAAGACCTACGCCGAGGCCGTCCAGGGGGCCATCGACGTGATCGACAAGCGGGCCGAGCTGATGGGCCTGGTGGCGTCGTACCGGCGCCTCAAGGCGGACCTGGGGCTGATGGACTTCAGCGATCAGATCGCCCTCGCCGCCCGGCTCGCCGAGTCCCAGCCCGACGTCGGGCGGATCGAGCGGGGCCGGTTCAAGGTCGTGCTGCTGGACGAGTACCAGGACACCTCGGTCGCCCAGGCGAGGATGCTCGCGCGGCTGTTCGGCACGGGCCACCCGGTCATGGCCGTCGGCGATCCCAACCAGGCCATCTACGGCTGGCGCGGCGCGTCGGTGTCCAACATCGTCAACTTCCCCGAGGTCTTCCCGTCCGCCAACGGGACGCCCGTCCCGGTGCTGCCGCTGACGGTCAACCGGCGCTCCGACACCCGGATCCTCGACGTCGCGAACGCACTCGCCGCTCCGCTGCTGGAGAAGTACGGCGACAAGGTGGCCGAGCTGCGCCACGGCTCCGCCGAGCCCGGCTCCGTCGGGGTCACGGTGTTCGAGACCCACCGCGACGAGCTCGCGTGGCTGGTCGACGAGGTCCGCGCGACGCACGAGGCCGGCACGCCCTGGGCGCGGATCGCCGTGCTGAGCCGTGACAACCAGCACGGGGAGGCCGTCTTCGACGCGCTGACCGGTGCCGACGTCCCCGTCGAGATCGTCGGCCTGTCCGGCCTGGTCCGCCTGCCCGAGATCGCGACGGTCGTGGCGACGCTCAAGCTGGTCCAGGACGTCACCGACAACGAGTCGCTGCTCGGGCTGCTCGCCGGCCCGCGCTGGGCGATCGGCCCGCGTGACCTGCGGCTGCTGGGCCAGCGTGCCCTCGAGCTCGCTGGCCGGGGCGGTCGTGGCCAGGCGCCCGAGACGGTGCACGAGCAGCTCGTCGAGATCGCCGACGGCATCGATCCGGCGGAGGTCCCCTGCCTGGACGACGCGCTGGCCGACCCCGGGGAGGCGGCGTACTCGCCGGAGGCGCGGGAGCGGTTCGCCCTGCTCCGTGACGAGCTGCGGCTGCTGCGCGCCTCGGTGGGCGAGCCGCTGCTCGACCTGGTCCGCCGGATCGTCGACGTGACGGGGGTCGACGTCGAGCTGGCCTCGTCGGTCAGCAGGGCCGCCGCTGCGCGGCGCGAGAACCTCGACCTGTTCGTCAAGGCCGTCGCCGACTTCCAGGCCGTCGACGGCGACGTCACGCTGCCGGCCCTCATCGCGTGGCTCACCGCCGAGGACGAGGCCGGCAACGGGCTCGAGGTGGCGACGCCGTCGGACGCGGACTCGGTCAAGCTGCTCACGGTCCACCGGTCGAAGGGCCTGGAGTGGGCGACCGTGTTCTGCGTCGGCGTCGGCGACGGGCGCTTCCCGAGCACCCGCGGTCGGTCGTTGTGGTGCTCCTCGCCCAGCGTCCTGCCGGCGCCGCTGCGCGGCGACGCCGAGGACCTGCCCCAGCTCGCGGGCCACGACAAGGCGGCGATCGACGCCTACCGGGCCGACACCCGCAAGCACGAGGCGGAGGAGGAGCTGCGGCTCGGCTACGTCGCGTTCACCCGCCCCGAGCACCACCTGTGGGTGACGTCGTTCCTGTGGGGGCCCCGCAAGCGGCCCTACGGCCCGTCGTCCTTCCAGGCCACGATCCGCGACCTGTGCGACGGGTGGGGCGTGCCGGTGGAGTGGCGGGACAAGCCCGACCCGGGTGCGGCCAACCCGCTGGACGCCGAGGACCCGTCGCGGCCCTGGCCGGTGGAGGGCGTCGGCGCCGAGACCGTACGACGCCTCGAGGCCGCCGCCCGGGTCCGCTCCGCCGTGCCGTCGGGACCGGCCGGGGCCGACGAGGAGGACGCCGGACTCGACCTGGTGGACGCCGCGCGGGTCGCCGACTGGGACGACGAGATCGACCGCCTGCTCGCCGAGGCGCGCGCCGACCGGTCGTTGCGGATCGAGGTGCCGCTGCCGTCGTCGCTGTCGGCGACCGCGATCGGCCGGCTGCGCGACGACCCGGCCGGGTTCGCGCGCGACCTGGCCCGGCCGATGCCGCGCCCGCCGGCGCCGGCGGCCCGCTTCGGCACCCGGTTCCACGCCTGGGTCGAGGCCCGGTTCGGCCAGCAGGGACTGTTCGAGCCGGACGAGCTCGAGGGGCGCGCGGACGCGGGCATCGACGACGACAGCGACCTGAAGGAGCTGATCAACCGCTTCGAGGCGGGGCCCTTCGCGACCCGGGAGCCCACGGCGATCGAGGCGCCGTTCGCGCTGGTGCTGACCGGTGCCGGCGGCGGGCGGCAGGTGGTCCGCGGCCGGATCGACGCGGTCTACACCGAGCCGGACGGCTCGTTCCTCGTGGTCGACTGGAAGACCAACGCCCGCCAGGACGCCGACCCGCTCCAGCTGGCTCTCTACCGGCTGGCCTGGGCCGAGCTCAACGACGTCCCGCTCGAGCGGGTCCGGGCGGCGTTCTGCTACGTCCGCACCGGCGACCTCGTCGTGTACGACGACCTGCCCGACCGCTCCGGCGTCGAGGCGGTGCTCAACCCCGGAGCACGCTGATCCGGGGCGGCACGGCGAGCGACTGGCCGACCACGCAGTAGCGCTCCGTGGCCGTCGCCAGCCGGCCGAGCGTGGCGTCGTCGGCATCGGTGTCGAGGGTGATGGTCACGACGACGTCCTGCACGCCGATCGGCGCGGCCCGGTCGATGCCGAGCGTCCCGCGGGCGTCCCACCACCCGTCGGCGCGCAGGTCCGCGGACCGGATGGCGACGCCCATCGCAGTGGCGACCGCGCGCAGGGTCACGCCCGCGCAGCCCAGCAGGGCCTGGAGCACGAGGTCGGCCGAGCAGGCGTCCTCTCCGGTGCCGCCGGCCGCGGCGTGCAGGCCGGCCCGGACCGGTCCGGCGAACCCGTCGACGGTCGCGGTGACCTCGGGATCGCGGTAGTCACCGGTCGCCGTCGTGGGGATCCGGGCACTCGCCGGGTCCGTGCGGTACTGGTCCTTCAGCGGCGCCTGGGCGGCGCGGAGCGTGCTCGCGTCCATGGCTCACGGTAGCGCCCGCAGGGCGGGACCAGAGCGTGCCGAGGGCGTGACTAGGCTCGATCACGTGACGTTCCCCCACCTCTCGCTCGTCGCCGATCCGCACGACCGTCTCGGACTGCTCCGCACCGACGAGGACTGGCTGCAACAGCGCTGGGAGGACCCGGCCAGCCGGGTGCTCGTCATCGCCGGCACCCGGGTGCGACCGGGACCCGACGGACTCGAGTGGGTGGCGAGCGCCGATGCACCGGACGGCGTACGGGTGCTCCTCGGTGACCGCGACGGTACGACGTGGTGGGCGGTCATCGTCGGTGGCGAGGTGGTCAGGGCGGAGCCCGAGCGGTGGCTGCCGTTGCGCGGCCTGCTGCCGTACCTCAGCGGCGACGCGGTCGCGCAGGCGCCGCTCGTCTTCCACGCCATCGGGCTCGCGGAGTGGCACTGGGCGCACCGGTTCTGCCCGCGCTGCGGCGGCGCGTTGTCGCCGCGCGCGGCCGGCCACGAGCTGGTCTGCGCGGACTGCGGCAAGCCGCAGTTCCCGCGCTCGGACCCGGCGGTGATCATGCTGATCTCGGCGGGGGAGCCCGGCACGCCGGAGGAGCGCTGCCTGCTCGGCCGGGGCACGACCTGGCCCGCGGGCCGGTTCAGCACGCTGGCCGGCTTCTGCGAGCCGGGGGAGTCGCTGGAGGACGCCGTACGACGTGAGGTCCTCGAGGAGACCGGGGTCGTGGTGGGGGAGGTGACCTACTTCGGCAACCAGCCGTGGCCGCTGCCGTCGAGCCTGATGCTCGGCTTCCACGGTCGTGCCCTCAGCGAGGACATCCGCCTCGAGGACGCGGACGTCGAGGAGGCGCAGTGGTTCACCCGCGCCGAGATGCGCAGCGGTGCCGAGGACGGCTCGCTGGTGCTGCCCGGCGGGGTCTCGATCAGCCGGTCGCTGGTCGAGGACTGGTACGGCGGAGCGCTTCCCGGCAGCTGGTGAGGTCGCCGGGGCCCACGCTCAGGCGCCGAGCTGCTGGAGCTCCTCGAGCTTGCCCTTGACCTGGGCCAGGCTCGGGTTGGTGTGCGCGGTGCCGTCGGAGTAGACGAGCGTCGGGACGGTCTGGTTGCCGCTGTTGGCCGACTCCACGATCGCCGCGGCCTCGGGCTGCTGCTCGATGTCGACGATGTCGTACGCGATGCCCTCACGGTCCAGCTGGCTCTTCAGCCGGTGGCAGTAGCCGCACCAGGGGGTGGTGTACATGACGAAACGCTCGGAACCGGTCACGCTCATGCCAACACCCTAGGCAGGGACCCCATTCCCGCCGGATTCCTCGCGGCCTGCCCGTCAGGCTGCGTCATTGGCGCAGCGGAAGCCGATGTTGCCCGAGGAGGACTCGGCCGTGTTCGACGACCGGGCGGCGACGCGGTAGCGGTTGCAGTAGCTGTCGTGGCAGAGGTACGACCCGCCGCGCATCACCCGCCGTGCCTGGTCGGGGTCGGCGTCGGCGGGCTCGGCCGCGACGGGATCCACGACCGGGTCGACGCCGGCCCGGTCGGCGTACTCGGTCGGGCGGAAGGCGTCCTGGCACCACTCCCACACGTTGCCGACCGTGTTGTGCAGCCCGTAGCCGTTGGGCGGGAAGGCAGTGGCCGGCGCGGTCGTGAGGTAGCCGTCGTCGAGGGTGTTGTGCCCCGGGAACTCGCCCTGCCAGATGTTGCAGCGCCACCGGCCGCCGTTGGTCAGCTCGTCGCCCCACGGGTAACGGGCGCGGTCGAGGCCGCCGCGGGCGGCGTACTCCCACTCGGCCTCGGTCGGCAGTCGCTTGCCGGCCCAGCGGCAGTAGGCCTGGGCGTCGTTCCACGACACGTGGACGACGGGGTGGTGCTGCAGGTCGCCGATGCCCGAGCGAGGGCCGCCGGGGTGCCGCCAGTCCGCGCCGCGCACGGCCAGCCACCACGGGACGCCCGCCGCGCTGCGCAGGACGTCGGCCGGGGCGGCGTCGACCGCGAGGTGGAAGACCGCCGACACCCCGTCCCGCTCTGCGTCGGTGACATGGCCGGTGGCCTTCACGAAGGTCGCGAACTGGGCGTTCGTGACGACCTTCGCGTCCACCAGGTACGACGCCAGCCGCACCCGGTGCACGGGCAGCTCGCCGTCGGCGGCGTACCCGTCCCCGTGGCTGTCGCCCATCCAGAACGTGCCGCCGGGGATCCGGACCTGGCCGCGGGTGGAGCGGGCACCGGCCGGCACGGTCGTCCGCTCCCCGGGGGCGGTGTCGCGGCGGGTCGCGGGGCTGCAGCAGGACCCGGCGTGCTCGCCGGCGTGGACCTCGGCCCGCTCCCCGGTCTGCGGCGCGGCGGCCGGGTCGAGGAGCGGCAGGAGGGGCCGTCCGGCCCGGGGGAGCGTGCTCACGCGAGGAAAATACAGTAATCCACTCATATTTCGTTCTTCACGTCCGGCGGGCGTCGTCCACAGGGGCCCGCCGTTGTGTCGCCCGCGGCGTCTACTGTCGGTCCCTCAGCCCGCTCGCCCCGTGAAGGAGCCGTCCACCACCATGGCCGCCGCCGACCCCATCGAACGGCTCCTGTCCGCCCTCGACCCCGAGCAGCGGCAGGTGGCCGAGACACTGCGCGGGCCGGTGCGCGTACTGGCCGGCGCGGGGACCGGCAAGACCCGGGCGATCACCCACCGCATCGCGCACGGGGTGCACTCCGGCGTCTACGCGCCGACCGAGGTGCTCGCGGTCACCTTCACCACGCGGGCCGCGGGCGAGCTGCGGCAGCGGCTGCGCCAGCTCGGCGCCCCGGGCGTGCAGGCGCGAACCTTCCACAGCGCGGCGCTGCGCCAGCTGCGCTACTTCTGGCCGCACATCCACGGCACCGAGCTGCCCGAGCTGACCGAGTCCAAGCTGGGCATGCTCGCCGCCGCCTGCCGCACGCTCGGCGTGCGCAGCGAGCAGGCCCAGCTGCGCGACCTGGCCTCGGAGGTCGAATGGGCCAAGGTCAGCAACGTCCGGCCCGAGACCTATGCCGGCATCGCCGAGGCGCGCGGCCGGGGGGTCGACGGCCTCACCCCGGTCGACGTCGCCCGTGCGTTCGCGGCGTACGAGGACGTCAAGCGTGAGCAGGGCCGGATGGACATGGAGGACGTGCTGCTCCTGACCGCTGGTCTGCTGGACTCCGACGAGCGGGTCGCCGCGCAGGTGCGGCGGCAGTACAAGTGGTTCGTCGTCGACGAGTTCCAGGACGTCTCGCCGCTGCAGTCGGCGCTGCTCGACCTGTGGCTGGGCGGCCGCGACGAGCTGTGCGTCGTGGGCGACCCGGCGCAGACCATCTACTCGTTCGCGGGCGCCGACGCGACGTACCTGCGCGACTTCCCGAAGCGCTACGACGGGACCGCGTCGATCGAGCTGGTCCGCAACTACCGCTCCACGCCGCAGGTGGTCGACCAGGCCAACAGGCTGCTCGCCGGCACGCCGAGCGCCGGCGTCGAGCTGCGCTCGCAGCAGTCGGCCGGCTCGACGGTGCGCTACGTGGGGGAGCCCGACGAGGTGGCCGAGGCGCGCAGCGTGGCCGACCGGGTGGCCCGGCTGCACCGCGCGGGCACGCCCTACGGCGAGATGGCCGTGCTCTTCCGGATCAATGCGCAGTCGGAGACCTTCGAGGACGCGCTGACCGACCGCGGGATCCCCTATGTCGTGCGCGGCGCGGCCCGCTTCTTCGAGCGGCGCGAGGTGCGCGAGGCCGTCACCCGCCTCCGCGGGGCGGCGCGCTCCGGCGAGGCCGACGGCCTGCCCTGGGTGAAGGTGGTGCGCGACGTGCTGGGCGGCATGGGCTGGACGGGCGAGCCGCCGACCGCGCGCGGTCAGGCCCGCGACCGGTGGGAGTCCCTGCAGGCGCTGGTCGACCAGGCCGAGGACTTCGCCACCGAGCGGGGTGTCGAGGCGTCCGTGGCGACCTTCGTCGACGACCTCGACCGCCGCGCTGCCGAGCAGCACGCGCCGACGGCCGACGGGGTCACCCTCGCCACCTTCCACGCGGCGAAGGGCCTCGAGTGGGACGCGGTGTTCTGCTGCGGCGTCCAGGACGGCACCGTGCCGATCACCTATGCCAGCCAGGAGGGCGCCCCCGCGGGCGCCGTCGAGGAGGAGCGGCGGCTGCTCTACGTCGGCATGACTCGGGCCCGCAAGGAGCTGATGGTGTCGTGGGCCGCTGCGCGCAACCCCGGCCAGGCGCCGCGCCGCCAGCCCTCGCGCTTCCTGGTGCCCCTGCTGCCGGCCTCCCAGCAGCCGCAGGCCTCCCGTGGGCGCACCAAGGTCGCCCGCTGCCGTGACTGCCTCCAGCCGCTGGGGTCGGCCGCCGAGAAGAAGCGCGGCCGCTGCGCCCACCACCCCACCCGCTACGACGAGGAGCTCTTCGAGCGCCTCAAGGCATGGCGGCTCGAGACCGCGCGAGAGGCCGGCGAGGACGGCAAGCCGCTGCCGGCGTACGTCGTGTTCACCGACGCCACGCTGGAGCTCATCGCCGAGCAGAAGCCGACGACGATCACGGCGCTCGGGAAGGTCAGCGGAGTGGGTCCGAACAAGATCGAGAAGTACGGACCGGACGTTCTCCGGCTGGTTTCAGAAAAACCTTGAAAAAACCTCGATAAATGATTTGCACGCCCTGATACGCGACCGTTACGGTCGTCAGGCAACAACCGCTGCGCATCACAGCCCCGGCAAGGCTGGCGCCCATCACGCACCTGAGGAGGTGGCACTCATGGAGAACATCACGATGATCCCGACCGACGTCAACGTCTGGCAGATCTCGCTGACCGCGCTCGACTGCGCCACCTCTGCTCTCGCGACCCTCGAGGTCCAGGGCATTGCCGTGCGTCAGGCCGCTCCGGCGTCTGCCGCCTTTGCACCGTTCGCCGCCGGCGACGCTGCTCTGGCCATCGACCCGACGGCCGTCAAGCGGGAGCGCGCCCTCACCGGCACGGGACACCGCGGCAACACGTCCGCCTACGTCCTGGGTTCACCAGCCTGGAGCCATCCGAACTGATCAGCATCAGCTCGGCAGCCTCCAGGCCGCGGAACCCGACAGACCGGGATCCGCGGCCTTTGTGTTTCTCAGGACCTGAGGAGCACGAGGCCACCGGATCCCCTCAAGGAAACCGACCAACGCGATCAGGTCAACAAGAGGAGGTGAAAGCTGATGACGACCAGTGTTCTCGAGCCGACGCTGGACGAGCTGCTGCCCTGCCGTCTGAACGACGCGGAGCTGTGGTTCGCCGAGTCTCCGTCGGACGTCGAGTCCGCGAAGGCCCTGTGCCAGGCATGCCCCGTGCAGGCGATGTGCCTGTCCGGCGCCCTCGACCGGCGCGAGCCGTGGGGCGTGTGGGGCGGCGAGCTGTTCCTGGCCGGCGTGGTGATCCCGCGCAAGCGGCCCCGGGGCCGGCCGCGCAAGGACGCCACCGTCACTGCCGCGTGATGGCCCGCACGCCGACGCTGCGGATCCGCTCCACCGAGTGATCAACCAGACCAACGACCAAAGGACTTCACCATGTACAACATGCTCAACGAAGACATGGCGCGCGCGCAGATGGCCGCGCGCCTGGGAGAGGCGCAGCAGCTGCGCGAGGCCACCCAGATGGCCCGCGCCCGCCGCTTGAGCCGCAAGGCCGAGCGTGCTGCGCAGCAGGCTCGTCTCGCCCTCGCTCGCGCCCTCTGATCACGGCCGGGTCCCCGCCACGGACCCTGCCTGACAGCGAGACAGAACGTCCTCGGAGGACCTCCTCGGAGGCACACCTGATCGCGGGTGACAAGAAGGGGCCGGAACCGACCACCGTCGGTTCCGGCCCCTTCGCAACTTTTCGGTCACGGGACATCTCGCACGGCCCCCCGGCTCCTACGCTGGACGAATGACCGTGACCTGTGACTTCTGCGGTCGCCGCGTGGACGGCGACACGCCGCCGCTCACCTGGACGACCGCGGTCGAGCGCGGTCGGGTCCGGCGCTTCTGCGACGAGTGCTCACGCGACCACCTGCGCTCGATGGAGGCGAAGCTCGACAGCGAGTGGTGGTGAGCCGCCGGCGGCCTCGCCGAGAGGCTCGACCTCACGCGAACAGCGTCGGCAGGTCCCACGCGCAGCCGCAGTCGGGATGCCGACCCCAGTGCAGCGCCGTGGGCGCCGCGGTCGGCCCGATGTCGAAGGTCGTCGACCAGGTGCTGGGGGAGTCGCCCTCGACGTAGCGGGCCAGGTCGCGCACCGCCCACGCCAGCGCGAGCGCGTCGAGCACCGGGTCCAGCGGCGGTGGCCGCTCGGCGGCCGCCCGCGCCGCCTGGGCGAGCAGGAACGGCCGCCGGGCGTCGTGCAGGGACTCGTGCGCGTCGACGCAACGCAGGCACGCGGTGTGGCCGGGATGGACGAACGGGCCGACCCGGCGCAGTCCCGCGCTTCCGCTGACCACGAGGTGCGGGATCGAGCTGCGCACCAGCGGGTCGAGGAGCTCCCGGTCGACCGGTCCCGTGCTCACCACGAGGTGTGCCGCGGCGCCGTCCTCGCCGCCGGTGCGCCGTTGCAGGCCGGCCCGTTCGAGGAGCGGGGCCAGCACCGGCTCGGCCGCCGGAGCGGCCCGCACGACGACGGCGGCACTCGACCGGGCGGCGCGGCGTCGTACACCGTCGGGGCCGAACTGGGCGCGCAGCACCTGGTCGGCGGGCTCCGGCACCATCTCGGAGTCCGGTACGACGACCAACAGCCCCGCCGCGCGGAGCCGGTCGAGCGGGGCGCCGGTGCCGTCCGGGACGCCCGGGAACCGGCCCAGGGCCGCCAGCAGGTCGCGGGTGTCCGGGTGGTCGGGCAGCTGGACGGTCGGCCCGTCGAGCCCGACCTGCAGCAGGCCCGTGGCACGCGCCATCACGGGTGTGCCGGGTCGCAGGAGCAGGTGCTGGGGCATGCCTGCAGCGTGACACCGGCGGGCACGGCCTGCCCGCCGTCATCCACAGGCCCGCAGGTGCTCCGGAAAACGTGCCGCGGGCGGCACCACCTGTGGTGGTGCCGCCCGCGACGGTCGGTCTTGTGGCCGGGTGATCAGGCCTTGCCGAGGATGCGGTTGAGGTTCGTGCCGCACTCGGGGCAGACGGCCTTGGCCATCCGGGTCCCCTTCTCGTTGACCTTGACCTCGCCCTCAGCCTCACGCTTGGCCTTGCACTTCACGCAGTAGAACTCGCCGCTCCAGGTCTCCGCCATGACGGCCTCCTTGCCATGTTTCATTCTGTTGGTCGTCGCGACGGGGGTCTTTGGGGGAAGCCCGCCGGGGCTCGGAGTCACACTCCAAGCCTCCCTGACCCTACGGCACGGCACCACGAAGGCGCAGTAGCGTGCCCCGCATGTCTGAAACCGCCCGAATTTCACCTTCCGCGCCGTCGTTGGTCCACCTGCGCCTCGAACGGCCCTCGGAGGGGGTCGCGCTCCTCGTCCTGGACCAGCCGGACCTGCGCAACGCGATGAGCGACGAGATGACGGCATCGTGGGTCGCGGCGGTCGACCACCTCGCCGCCGACCCCACGGTGCGGGCCGTCGTGGTCACCGGTGAGGGCAAGGCGTTCTGCTCGGGCGGCAACCTGTCGTGGCTGGCCTCGGAGCCGGACGCGACCGTCGACGACCTGCGCCACCGGATGCTGCCGTTCTACCGGGCGTGGCTGTCGATCCGGCGCCTCGAGGTGCCCACGATCGCCGCCATCAACGGTGCCGCGATCGGCGCCGGGCTGTGCATGGCGCTGGCCTGCGACATCCGGTACGCCGCTCGAGGTGCCCGGATGGGCGTGCCCTTCACGAAGCTGGGGATCCACCCGGGCATGGCCGGCACCTACCTGCTGCCCGACGTGGTGGGCCCCGCCGCTGCCCGCGACCTGTTCCTGACCGGCCGGCTGGTCGACGCCGACGAGGCGCTCGGCCTGGGCCTGGTGTCGCGGGTGATGGAGCCCGAGGACTTCCGGGCGGAGGCGCTGGCGGTCGCCGCCGACATCGCGGGTGCGGCGCCGATCGCGACCCGGCTGACCAAGCGGGCGCTGCAGCGCGGCCACGCGAGCATCGAGACGGTGCTGGAGTGGGAGGGCCTGGCCCAGCCGGTCACCCTCGCGACCGAGGACCTGCTCGAGGGGATCCGGGCGGCGCAGGAGAAGCGGGCGGCGGAGTTCCGCGGCCGGTGACGACAACGAGGCCCCCGGTTCGCAGGACCCTCGCTTGCCTTCCCCTTGCGAGCGAGGACTGCGGCCCGGGGGCCTCGTCGTGGGAGACGCTAGGGAGCCATCGCGGCGGGGTCAATCCGGCGCCACCCCACCCTGTGGACAAGGCTGTGGACACAGCTGTGGATGAGCGGTGGAGTCGGTGGACAGCGGCCGGGGAACGGTGAGTTCGGTGTGGAGGGGCCCCTGGCAATGCGGGCTTTCCGGACGTCGTACTGTCGGATGACCTGCGGGAACACTGCCCACAGGTTCTTCCACCGACTGTGGACAACAAATACTTCAGTCCCGAAGGGAGCGTGACCGGGGTCACATGCGCGATGAGGACTACGACGGCACCCCGGTCGCGGCGCTGCGCCGGATCGCGTTCCTGCTGGAGCGCGGGCGGGCGGACAGCTACAAGGTCAAGGCCTACCGCGGCGCGGCCAACGCGATCCTGCCGCTGCCACCCGACGAGGTCGCCGAGCGGGCCCGTGCCGGCACCCTGACCGAGCTACCGGGCGTCGGGGCCAGCACGGCACGCGTGATCGTCCAGGCCGTCGCCGGGAAGGTGCCGGACAAGCTCGCCGAGGCGGAGGCCGAGTACGGCGCCCCGCTGACCGCCGACGGCGCCGGGACCGCGCTGCGCGCCCTCCTGCGCGGCGACCTCCACTCGCACTCGGACTGGTCCGACGGCGGCTCGCCCATCGAGGAGATGGCGATGACGGCCATGGAGCTCGGTCACGAGTACCTCCTGCTGACCGACCACTCCCCGCGGCTGAAGGTCGCCCGCGGGCTCTCCGTCGAGCGGCTGGCCCGCCAGCTCGACGTCGTCGACGCGGTGAACGCGCACCTCGCAGACGGGTTCCGGCTGCTCAAGGGGATCGAGGTCGACATCCTCGACGACGGCGGCCTGGACCAGACCGACGACATGCTCGGACGGCTCGACGTCCGCGTCGCCAGCGTGCACTCCAAGCTCGCCATGGACCCCGAGCAGATGACGAAGCGGATGGTCGCCGCGGTGCGCAACCCGTTCGCCAACGTGCTCGGGCACTGCACGGGCCGGCTGGTGACCGGCAACCGCGGCACCCGCGCGCAGTCGCGCTTCGATGCGCGGACCGTCTTCGAGGCGTGCGCCCAGGAGGGTGTCGCCGTCGAGATCAACTCCCGCCCCGAGCGCCGGGACCCACCGACGAAGCTGCTCGAGCTCGCTCGCGACATCGGCTGCCTGTTCTCGATCGACAGCGACGCGCACGCGCCCGGCCAGCTCGACTACCCGCTGCTGGGCTGCGAGCGGGCCGAGGCGGCCGGGATCGACGCCGAGCGGATCGTCAACACCTGGCCCGTCGAGCGGCTGCTGGAATGGGCGGCTCCCTGAGGTCCCGGTTTTCGGGGCTGCCAGACCGTAGGGTCGGGCCATGGGTGCGCGGAGCAGGCCGCGGGTCGAGGTACGACGCTCGGACAAGCGGCGTCGTACCGTCTCGGCGTACCGCGACGGCGCCAAGATCGTCGTGCTCGTCCCGGACAACCTCTCCGGCGAGGAGGAGCGGGCGTGGGTGACCAAGATGGTCGCCCGCGTCGAGCGCAAGGAGCTGCGCGCCGCGGCACCGCGCAAGTGGGACGACGCGGAACTGATGGCCCGCGCGCAACGGCTCAGTGACGCCTACCTCGGCGGCCTGGCGGTCCCGGAGTCGGTCCGGTGGGTCGGCAACCAGCGCTCGCGCTGGGGCTCCTGCACGCCGCGTGACCGCACGATCCGGCTCTCCGAGCGGCTGCAGCGGATGCCCGAGTGGGTGATCGACTACGTGATCGTGCACGAGCTCGTGCACCTGATCGAGCCGCAGCACGACGAGAAGTTCTGGGGCTGGGTCGCGCACTACCCGATGTGGGAGAAGGCCAAGGGCTACCTCGCCGGCTGGTCGGACGCGGCCCGGATGCCGCGCCCGCCCGGGCACGAGGTCTACCCCGCCGGCGACGCGGTCGACTAGGACGCGTCCTGCGCCAGGATCTCCCGGGCCCGGGAGATGAGGGTGTGCATCTCCGGCTCGAGGTCGGGCAGGGCCGCGACCGGCCACCACCGCACGGCCAGGGACTCGTCGCTGACCACCGCCTCGGCGCCGGCCGGAGCGGCCGCGACGTAGCGGACGTCGAGGTGGTGGACGTCGCCGCGCTCGCCGCAGAACGGCACCGTGTGGAGGTCGAGCTGCACCGGCTCGGGGTGGAAGGCGAGCTCGGTCAGCCCGCTCTCCTCGCGCGCCTCGCGCAGCGCCACCGCCGCCAGCGTCGCGTCACCCTCCTCGGCGTGCCCGCCGAAGTGGAACCAGCGCCCGGCCTTGCGGTGCAGGTTGAGCAGCACGTGCTCGCCGCTCGCGTCGACGACGAGCGTGCCCGCGGTGACGTGGTCCGGGTACGACGCCCGCCACATCCCGTCGGGACGCGACTCCAGGTGCGTGACGTAGCGGCGGCGGAGCTCCTCCTCCACCGGATCGGGCGCGTGCCAGTCCCGCAGGACCCGCAGGGCGTCCGCGTGCAGCCCGCTCACTCGCCGTCGGTCGGCGCGTCGGCGCCCCCGGCGCCGTCCGAGCCCTCCGGCCCGTCGAGCAGCCTGCGCAGCTCGGCGTCGAACTCGTCGTCCGACAGCTCCTCGGGCGTGGTCGCCTCGGCACGGAAGGACAGCGGGTCGTCCAGGTCGCTGGCGGTGGGCAGCAGGTCCGGGTGCATCCAGACGCCGTCGCGGGCCTCGGATCCCGAGCGGGCGCGCAGGCCGCCCCACAGGGTCGACGCGTCGCGGAGCCGGCGCGGGCGCAGCTCCAGCCCGACCAGTGCGGCGAACGTCTGTTCGGCGGGTCCTCCGGCGGCCCTCCGGCGTCGTACGGCCTCGCGGAGCTTCGACGCCGCGGGCATCCGCTCCTCGGTGGCCTGGCCGACGACCTCGTCGACCCAGCCCTCGACGAGCGCGAGCGCGATCTCGAGGCGGGACAGGGCGGCCGTCTGCGCCTCGGTCTGCGGCGGGTCGAACAGACCGCCCTCGAGCAGGCCCTGCATGGACTCGAAGTTGGTCGGGTCGATGCCGCGCAGCTGCTCCTGCACCCGGTCCTGGATCTGCTGGGCGTTGATCTCCAGGCCGCGCGCGTAGTCGGTGACGGCACCGATGAGGTGCTCGCGCAGCCACGGAACGTGGGCGAACAGCCGCTGGTGGGCGGCCTCGCGCAGCGCGAGGTAGAGGACGACGTCGTCCTCGGTGACGTCGAGGCCCTCGGCGAAGGCGCGCACGTTGCTCATCACCAGCGCCGCCTTTCCGGGCGCGCCGAGGGGGAGCCCGACGTCGGACGCGGTCAGCACCTCGCTCGCCAGTGCGCCGAGGCCCTGGCCGACCTGCATCGCGAGCATGCCCCCGACGGCCTGGCCGATGATGCCGACGAGCGGTCCGGCGGCAGCCTTCATCTCCTCGGGCAGGCCGCTGGACAGGCCGGTCACGGAGCGGGCCGCAACCGGCTCGACGAGGACCTTCCAGACCGGCTGGGTCTCGACCAGCCACTCGGCGCGCGACCAGGCGGCCGTCGTACTGACGCCCGACGGGAACGCGGTGGTCGCGTCGAGCCAGTGGTCGGCGAGGCGGACCGAGTCGGCGACCCGGTCGTGGTCGCGCTGGCCGGGGGTCGGGTCGGGCTCCTGGGCGACCTGCTGGCGCGCCATGTCGCCGGCGGCGTCCCAGTTGAGCGGACCGTCGTGCGGCTTCATCAGCGACTGGAGCTGCTGGAAGAAGGCCATCCCGCCGCCGGGGCCGAAGGGGTTCGCGCCGCCGGGCAGGCCGCCGCCGAGGGCTCCGAAGAGCTGCTCGAAGGGCGTGCCCTTGAACGGGTTCGGCTGCTCGTCGCCGGGCTCGCCCGGGTTGTTGGTCATGACCCAAAACTACGCCTGATCGCCAACCGGCGGTGTGGGGGAGAGCCCTGAGTGGACCCCGGAACTCCTAGAGTGAGTCCATGCCCCACCCCGCCGTACGCCTGGTCGCGATCTCCGACGAGCCGCTGTCCGTCGACAGCGTGCTCGGCAGCCTCGAGGACCCGACGGCCGGGGGGCTGGTGCTCTTCGTCGGCCGGGTCCGCGACCACGACCACGGCCAGGGCGTGGACGGGCTGTCGTACTCCGCGCACCCCAGTGCCCTCGAGCGCCTGCAGGACGTCTGCGACCGCGTCGCCGGTGAGTACGACGTCACGGGGGTCGCCGCCGTGCACCGGGTCGGCGACCTCGAGATCGGCGACCTCGCCGTCGTCGTCGCCACGACCGCGGGCCACCGGGGCTCGTCGTTCGAGGCGAGCCGGGCGCTGATCGACACCCTCAAGGCCGAGGTCCCGATCTGGAAGCACCAGCGCTTCGCCGACGGCAGCGACGAGTGGGTCGGTTCGCCCTGAGCGTCCGCGTGTCCTGACCGATCCGCCTCCACCACCGACCTACCCTCGTCAGGTGGAGATCCTCTTCTGGCTGCTGCCCGCCGCCGTCGCGACCGCTGTCGCGACGGCCTGGGTCGGCTGGTGGGGTCGTGAGGGCCGTGGCGAGGTCGACCGCGAGACCGCGGCCCGGCGACTCGGCGAGGCCCTCTCGCGCGAGCAGCGCACCCGCCCCGGCTACGCCGTCGCGCCGCGGGTCGAGGACCGGTCCACCGGTGTCGCGCTGCGCCCGTCCAAGGTGCGTCCGGTCGTGCTCCCGGGAGCCGTGCCCGTCGTCGCCGAGGAGCCCCGCGCGCCGCTCGAGGAGCGCGCTGCCGAGGCGCCTGCCGAGACCGACGAGCAGCCGGCACGCGACCGCCGCGCGTCCTGACCGTTCCGCACCCCACCCTGAGGCACCCGTTCGTTGGCGCGGTCTGAGAAGGTAGGCGCCATGAGCCAGCGCCTGATCGCCGTGTGCATCGCGGGACCGTTGGCGCTGATCCTCGGCGGGATCGCGCTGGCCGTGCCGCTGCCGTACGCGTCGTACAGCCCGGGGCCGACCTTCGACATCCTCGGGACGGACGACAACCGGGCCGAGGTCATCCAGGTCGACGGCCACAAGGCCTACTACGACGAGGGCCAGATCCGGTTCACCACCGTGATCGCCTCGTCCTTCGGCCAGAAGCTCACCCTCGGCGACGCGCTCGCCCGCTGGCTCGACCCCGACCGTGCGGTCGTGCCGTACGACGTCGTCCACCCGCCGGAGCAGAGCCAGGAGGACGAGGAGGCGGAGGGCCAGGTCCAGATGTCGACCTCGCAGGACACCGCCACCGCGGTCGCCATGGCCGAGCTGGGCATCGACGTGCCGACCGCCGTGCAGGTGGCGGGCGTGCAGGAGGACGGCCCGGCGAAGGACAAGCTCCTCGCGGGCGACCTCTTCCAGGAGGTCGACGGCGAGCCGGTGACCGACGCCGACCAGGTCGTGAAGGCGGTCCGCAAGCACACCGACCTGACCAACGTCGAGTTCAAGATCCTCCGCGACAAGAAGGAGCTCACCGTCCGGGTGAAGCCCGTGCTCGAGGACGGCACGCCCCGCGTCGGTGTCTCGGTCGGCCTCGGCTACGAGTTCCCGTTCGACGTCAAGCTCCGCGTCGACCCGACCGTCGGCGGACCCAGCGCCGGGCTGATGTTCTCCCTCGCCATCTATGACACGCTCACGCCGGGCTCGATGACCGACGGTGCGACCGTCGCCGGCACCGGTGAGCTGCTGCCCGACGGCACGGTGGGTCCGATCGGCGGCATCGCGCAGAAGATCGCCGGTGCCCAGGAGGCCGGTGCGCAGCTCTTCTTCGTCCCCAAGGACAACTGCCCCGACGTCGAGGACCTCGACCCCGACCTGCGCCTGGTCAAGGCGACCACCATGCACGAGGCCCGGCTGGCACTGGAGGCGTGGACGAAGGACCACGACGCCGAACTCCCGGCCTGCTGACGACCGACCTGCACCCGAGCCACCCCCGAGCCACCACTCCCGAGCACGAAGCGAGCCCCATGGACTACGAGCTGGACGTCGACCCGGCCCTCGCGGCCGCCGTGCTGGAGCTGGAGGCGCACCACGCGCGGGCGGGCTGGGACCAGCCGTCCCGGCTGTACGCGCTCGTCGACACCTCGCAGCTGGTCGAGCAGGAGCCGGCGCTGGCCGCCCAGCTCGGCCTCGACCAGCCCATCGAGCGCGGCTCGCTGACGCCGATCGAGCAGGAGGAGCTGCCCGACGGGCAGCAGCTCGAGGAGGTGCTGCCCGGCATCGTGTGGCCCGACGTGGTCACCGGTTGTGCGGCGGTGGTGGAGCGGCTCGTGCTGCCCCCGGCCGCCGACGGACAGGTCCCCGACGACCCGGCGGCGGCGCTCGAGTTCGCGCGGGAGCACCCCGACGCCGAGGAGGTCCGCATCGTGGCCGGGGTCACCCGGCACGGGGCGGCGTACTGCGCACTGCGGATGCGCAGTCACGACGAGGACGCGGCGGTGATGGGCGGAACGGACGTGGTTCCGGCCCTCCTCGAACTGCTGCGTGGCACGCTGGAAGACGCGGAGGACGAGTCCATGGGTGGCAACGATGAGTGACCTGTTCGACGAGGAGCCGGCGAACCCGGCACCCGAGCGGCCCGGGCGGCGCGCCCGCGCGCTGGTGATCACCGGTGTGGTCCTGGTGCTCGGCTTCTTCCTGCTGACCGCATTCGCGTCGATCTACACCGACCGCCTCTGGTACAAGGAGGTCGGCTACGGACAGGTCTTCAGCACGATGCTGTGGAGCCGGGTCGGCCTGTTCGTCGTCTTCGGCGCGCTGATGGCCGCGATCGTCGCGGTCAACATGCACCTGGCCTTCCGCTTCCGTCCGCTGTTCCGGATGGCGCCCAGCGACGCGAGCGTCGAGCGCTACCGCGACGCGGTCACCCCGATCCGCGGTTGGCTCCTGGCCGGCGTCGGCGTCGTGGTCGGCATCTTCGCCGGCACGTCCGCCGTCGGGCAGTGGCGCACCTTCCAGCTCTGGCTCAACTCGCAGCAGTTCGGCCAGGAGGACGCCTACTTCGGCAAGGACATCAGCTTCTACGTCTTCCGCCTTCCGTGGTGGAACTTCCTCGTCGACTTCGTGATGGCCGCCACCGTCGTGGCGCTCATCGGCACGGCGGTCGTCCACTACCTGTACGGCGGCATCCGGCTCCAGCAGACCCACGACCGCCTCTCCGGCGCAGCCCAGGTGCAGCTATCGGTGCTGCTGGGGATCTTCGTCCTGGCCAAGTCGGTCGACTACTACCTCGACCGCTTCGACCTCGTCACCGACGACCACCGTCTGTTCACCGGCATGAACTACACGGCGGAGAACGCGCTGCTGCCCGCGCGCAACATCCTCGTCGGGGTCGCGCTCATCTGCGCGGTGCTGTTCTTCCTCAATGTCTGGCGCAAGACCTGGCAGCTGCCGTCGGTCGGGCTCGCGCTGCTCGCGCTGTCGGCCGTGCTGCTCGGCATGATCTGGCCGGCGATCGTGCAGAACGTCCAGGTCGACCCGTCCGAGGCCGACAAGGAGAACGCCTACCTGCAGAAGAACATCGACGCGACCCGGGACGCCTACGGGCTCAGTGGCGTCGAGACGGCCGAGTACACGGCTTCGTCGTCGAGCGCGTCGGACACCGCCCAGTGGCGTGCGGTGACCGGCCAGCTCACCAACGCGCCGGTCGTCGACCCGCTGCAGGTGCGCGACACCTTCCAGCAGCGGCAGCAGGTCCGCTCGTACTACAACGTGCCGAAGGTGCTCGACGTCGACCGCTACAACCTCGACGGGAAAGACGTGCCGCTCGTGCTCGGCGTCCGCGAGCTCGACCAGTCCGGGATCCCGACGGGCGACCAGAACTGGTCCAACCTGCACACCGTCTACACCCACGGTGAGGGCCTGATCGCCGCCTACGCCAACCAGATCGCGACGACCGACGACCCCAACGGGCGGATCGCCTGGGCTGAAGGCATCGGCAGCGGCAACAGCGGACGCACGGACCTGAGCAAGGCCGAGAAGTTCGAGACCCGCGTCTACTTCGGCGAGCTCAGCCCGTCCTACTCCATCGTCGGCAAGGCAGGCAACGACGGGAAGGACGTCGAGCTCGGGCTGGCGAACGTGGGCAGCTCGGGGCAGGACCAGCGCACGACGTACGACGGCAAGGGCGGCGTCTCGATCGGAGGCACCTTCAACCAGCTCATGTACGCGATCAAGTTCGGCGAGCCGAACTTCCTGCTGTCGGGACGGGTCAACGACAACTCGAAGGTGCTCTACAACCGAGAGCCGGTCGAACGGGTCGAGAAGGTCGCGCCCTGGCTGACCGTCGACAGCGACCCCTACCCGGCCGTGGTCAACGGGAAGATCACCTGGATCCTCGACGGGTACACGACGACCGACAAGTACCCCAACGCGCAGCGCGACTCGTTCGAGTCGATGACCGACGACTCGCTCCAGCAGGAGAACCTCGGCATCCAGACCATCCCGACCGACGAGATCAACTACATGCGCTCGGCCGTCAAGGCCACCGTCGACGCCTACGACGGCACGGTGACGCTCTACCAGTGGGACGAGGACGACCCGATCCTCAAGACCTGGATGAAGGTCTTCCCCGGATCGGTCCAGCCCAAGTCCCAGATCGGCGAGGACCTGTTGCAGCACCTCCGCTACCCGGAGGACCTGTTCAAGGTCCAGCGCTACCAGCTCGCGCGCTACCACGTGACCGACGCGGGTGCCTTCTACTCCGGCAACAACCGCTGGGAGGTCCCCGAGGACCCGAACTCCTCGCGCCAGGTCTTCCAGCCGCCGTACCGGCTCTTCGCCACGGGTGAGGGCCAGAGCGTCGACAGCGACTGGTCGATGACATCGGTGTTCGTGCCCTACCGCAAGGGATCGCTGGCGTCGTACCTGCAGGTGAACTCCGACGCGACCACGGACGACTTCGGCCGGCTGCGACTGCTCGAGATGGCCGACCAGAGCGCACAGGGGCCGGGACAGGTCGTCAACGAGATGAAGCAGGACCCTGCCGTGGTCAGCACCCTGCAGGACCTCAACGTCAACAAGGACACCCCGCCGCGTTACGGCAACCTGCTGACCTTGCCGGTCGAGGGGGGACTGGTCTACGTCCAGCCCGTCTACGCGCTGCGCACGACCGGTGCCGGCAGCTTCCCGATCCTGCAGTACGTCATCGTGAAGTACGGCGACGAGGTGGGCATCGCCTCCACGCTCCCGAGCGCGCTGGCCAATGCGCTCGGCGTCGACGGCGACACGGGCGAGGTGAAGCCGGGCGAACCCGGATCCGATCCCGGCCAGGGTGACGGCGACCCCGAGCCGGCGGGTTCGATCGACGACCAGATCGCTGCCAAGCTGCGCGACGCCGAGTCGGCCTTCACGGCGGCCGAGACCGCCCAGAAGAACGGGAACACGGTCGAGTGGGCCGAGCAGGTCGAGAAGGCGCAGGAGGCGATCGAGGAAGCGGTCAGGCTCGCGGACCGTCGTGACGCCGAGGCTGCTGAGAAGCAGTAGGCCAGGTCAGGAGGCAGGCGTGCTCCTCACGCTCGACCTCGTGGGGATCTTCGTCTTCGCGATCTCCGGCGGTCTGGTGGCCGTGCGCAACCAGCTCGACATCGTCGGGGTGGTCGTGCTCGCGATGGCCACCGGGCTGGGCGGCGGGGTCATCCGCGACGTCGTGATCGGGGCGGTGCCGCCACCGGCGGTCGAGGACTGGCGCTACCTGCTGGTGCCCGTGGTGGCCGGGTTGGTCACCTTCTGGTGGCACCCCGCCGTCGGTCGCCTCGAGCGGGTGATCAACGTCTTCGACGCCTTCGGTCTCGGACTGTTCTGCGTCGCCGGTGCCCTCAAGGCCCACGACTTCGGGTTGGGCCCGGTGCCGGCCGCGGCCCTCGGACTGGTCACCGGGGTCGGCGGCGGCATCATCCGCGACCTGATGGTCGGGCGGGTGCCGGTGATCTTCCGCAAGAGCCAGCTCTACGCGATCCCGGCGCTGGCCGGGGCAGCCGTCGCGTCGACCGGCGCAGAGCTGGGTGTGCCGGACGCCGTGATCGTCGGGCCGGCGGCCGCGGTCACGATCGGCCTGCGGCTGCTGGCGCTCAACCGCGGGTGGACAGCACCGGTGCCCCGGGCCTGAGGGCTCCGGGGCACCGGCCGTCGGCGTACTCGCCGGGCTTGTCCGTCGGCGTACTCGCCGAGTTTGGCGGTCGGAGGCCGTCCTCAGGGGAGGTTGAAGCCCCCGATTTGGCGGCCTTGTCGCCATGCCCTAATGTTGTGTTCACCGACGCGGGGTGGAGCAGCTCGGTAGCTCGCTGGGCTCATAACCCAGAGGTCGCAGGTTCAAATCCTGCCCCCGCTACCAAATTCAGGCTCGGTTTCCTCTGGGAAACCGAGCCTGAAAGCTTTCTAACTTGACTCGGTCATCACAAAGTCAGCCTTATGTGAGTAGCGCACGGGCGGTCCGGACCTCCGCGGCCCAGCCCCCGCGCCGGTGGCGGCGACGGCGCCGCTACGACAGGGCCATGAACACACTCATGATCGCCGCCCTGCCAGCCACCGCCCGCCCCACCTTCGCGTCCACAACCACGGACGATCCCGACCTGACGCGGGCCGGGCTCACGTCCGTTGATGCCGCGCGCATCGGTGAGGCCCTCGCCGCGGCGCGCACGGACGGCACGCGACGCCTCTACGACGTGGTCTGGAGTCAATGGCAACGATGGTGCGCCCAGCGGGGTGTCACCGCCGTGCCGGCCGACCCACTCGCCGTCTGCGCGTACCTGACCGAACGCGCCGAAGCGGGCCGCGCCACCGGCACCCTCGACATGGCCTGCACCGTCATCCGGCACGTCCACCGAACCACCGGGGCCCTCGATCCGATCGCCTCCGAGGCCGTCCGCCGCGGCCTGCGCCGCACCTACGGCGCAGCGCCACGACGGCTCGCCCGGCCCCTGACGGTCGAGAAGATCCGCCAGATCGTCGGCGGCATCGACCGCTCCACCCCGCACGGAATCCGCGACGCCGCGATCATCCTGCTCGGCTACGCCTCCGCCGCCCGCCGCGCAGAACTCGTCGCCCTCGACCTCACCGACATCGAACACAAGCCCGCCGGACTCCTGCTCCACATCCGGCAATCGAAGACCGACCAGGAAGGCTACGGCCAGCAGGTCGCCGTCGCCCACGGCCAGCACGCACTCACCGACCCAGTCGCCGCCGTCAACGCCTGGCGAACCGTCCGCGGAGATGCCCCCGGCGCCCTGTTCACCCGCATCTGGGTGAGGAGCATCAGTTCCGAACGACTCTCCGGGCACGTGCCCGCCCGGATGCTCCGCGCCCGCGCCGAAGCCGCTGGGCTCGACGGCACCCGCATCACCGCACACTCGCTGAGAGCCGGCCACGCCACCGCCGCCGCTCTGGCCGGTGTTCCGCTGGACCGGATCGCAGCCCAGACCCGGCACAAGGACCTCGGCGTCCTCGTCAACCGCTACATCCGGCCCCTCGAAGCACTCGCCACCACCTCGAGCAGGCACCTTGGCCTGTAGTGCGACAGCGATGGGGCTGCCGAGGGTGCCTTCGGAAACCTTTGATGGAGATTCTCGAATGCTCGGAGTGGGTCACAAGCCGGAGCATTGAGGCTCAGGGTCCCCGCATCCACCCCCGTCAGTCGCAAGACGAGGGGTCATTGCCCCGCGGAGCGGGCGTTTGCTACTTGCCTTCTGCGGCGTTGGAAACGTGCGCCCACTCGGCCCACTCGGCCAGGCGCTGGTGGTAGATGTGCGGTGCCATCTGGGTGGGGCCCTCTCCGAAGAACACGCGCAGCGGCGGCTGTTCGGCGTCGACGACCGTGAGGATCGCGGACTTGAAGCCGATCGGCTCGGGGAGCACGACCTGCGCCCGCATCGCGGCCATGTTCGAGTGCAGGGCCGCATAGGCGGGGTGCGCGTCGGCGACGATGGCGGAGGCGCCGGACCAGTCGGTGGCGAAGCCGCCGGGTTCGACCAGAGTGACCTTGACGCCGAAGCCGGCGACTTCCTGCGCGAGTGCGTCGGTCATCCCTTCCAGGGCCCACTTCGACGTGTGATACCCGCCGAGGGTCGGGAACGCGACGATGCCGCCGATGGTCGAGATCTGGATGATGTGCCCAGCCTGCTGCTCGCGAAGGATCGGAAGGACCGCCTGCGTGACGTGGAAGACGCCGAACAGGTTGGTCTCGAGTTGGTCGCGCAGCTGCTGCTCGGTGATCTCCTCGACCGTTCCGAAGAGCCCGTATCCCGCGTTGTTGATGACCACGTCGATCCGCCCGAAGTGCTCGTGCGTGGACGCCACGGCGGCGAACACCTGGTCGCGGTTGGTGACGTCGAGCTCGACCGGGAGCACGGCGTCGCCGTACTTCTCGACCAGGTCACTCAGCGTGTCGGTGTTGCGGGCGGTCGCTGCGACCCTGTCGCCCCGCTCGAGGGCGGCGAAGGCGAACTCGCGGCCAAAGCCTTTGGACGAACCGGTGATGAACCAGACCTTGCTCATGATGTGAATCTCCTGATGGTTAGGACAGCCGCCCGCACGGGGGGCCGTTCCGGCTTGATGTGTCCCGGCCGAAGTCGGGCGGTTCCTACTTGCCTTCCGCGGCCTTGGACAGGTGCGCCCACTCGGCCCAGGTCTCCAGGCGCTGCTGGTAGACCGTGGGGATCCACTGGGTGGGCTGCTCGCCGAAGAACACGCGCAGCGGCGGCTCGTCTGCGTCGACGAGCTGGAGGATCGCGTCGCCGACCCCATCGGGGCTGGGCGCCTGGGCGGAGGCGCCCGGATCGGTCAGCGCCGCGTACAGGGGTCCGTAGGCGTCGTGGGTGTGCGCGGTGAAGACCGATGAGCTCGAGAAGTCGGTGGCGAAGGCACCGGGCTCGATCAGGGTGACCTTGATGCCGAAGGCCGCGACTTCCTGGGCGAGCGCTTCGCTCATGCCCTCCAAGGCGAACTTGGACGCGGAGTAGCCGCCCACTCCGCCGAAGGTGGCCACCCCCATGGCCGAGGAGATCTGGATGATGTGGCCGCTGCCCTGGGCACGCAGGACGGGCAGTACCGCCTGGGTGACGTGCAAGACGCCGAACACGTTGGTCTCCATCTGGTCGCGCAGTTCCTGCTCGCCGAGGTCCTCCACGGCGCCGATCAGGGCGTAGCCGGCGTTGTTGACCACCACGTCCAGGCGGCCGAACCGCTCCGTGGCGGCGGCGACGGCCTCGAACACCCCCGCGCGGTCGGTGACGTCCAGGCGCAGCGGCAGCACGGCGTCGCCGTACTTCTCGACCAGGTCGCTCAGCGTCGCGGTGTTGCGGGCGGTCGCGGCGACCTTGTCGCCGCGCTCGAGCGCAGCGAGGGCGAACTCGCGGCCGAAACCGCGCGATGAACCGGTGATGAACCAGACTTTGCTCATGATGTTGTCCTTGTGTTGGTGAGGATGGTGCGGAGCTTGGCGCTCTGCTGGTCGATCGCCTGCGGGCCGTTGCCGGTGAGCAGCCGTACGGACGGCTCGTAGGCCAGGAGCGGTGCGGCGATGTTGACCGACGTCGCGAGGGTGAAGCCGGCCTCCTTGATCGCCTTGTCGACGAAGTAGGTGAGTCGGGTCTTCTGGCCGGGGACGCGGGGGTAGAGGAACCGGAGCGCGAAGCGCTCGCCGATCGCGGGGACGGTCGAGATGGACGCGGCAAGGAACGGGTTGTCCGTCACGGTGCATGCGACGCCCTGTGCATCGATGCGCTGGCGGGTGGAGGTCACCGCAATGGGTGCGTGGCAGATCAGCGAGATGGTGACGTCGTTCTCCCGGGCCAGGTGCAGGGTTTCGCCGACCCACGCGTTGTCATGGAAGTCGACCATCGGGGCGTGACCACCGGGTGCGTGGATGAAGTCGAAGTCGGCGAAGGTGAACGAGTCGGCCGGGTCGCGGTGCCGCTCGACGAGCTCCTTCAGCGACTGGAAGGTGCCTTCCGGCAGCTTCTCGAGGCGGCGGATCAACTCGGGGCGGTACTCGGCGAGCTCCGGTTCGCTGTTGGGCAGCAACTCCGAGACCGGGATCCGGCCGATGTGGCGCTCCAGCAACTGGACCTCCTGCTCCCGGCGGGCGACCAGCTCGGGGTGGCGTGCCCGGAATCGACCGACGTCGTAGGAGCGCCGGCGCTGCTCGATCCGCATCGGGATGGCCTTGGCGCCGGTCTTCTCGATCGACTGCACCGACAGCGCCATGCCGTTGATGTCGAGCTGCGGGGCGTTGCCGTCGGGGGTGGCGAAGGTGAACTCGTAGTCGTCCTCGAACTCCTTGAGCACCTGGGCCATTTCGACCAGGAAGAACCCGGTCGAGATCGACTCGACGTCGGCCGGCGCGACCAGCGGCAACTGGCGAGCCGAGGAGATGAGGATCAGTGCGCGGAGCTTCGTTGTCATGCCGCCACCATAGGCCATACCTGACACTCGGTGTCAAATATGCATCTTTGTGTTACCCTTCATTCATGAAGAGCGATCCCCTTCCGGTCCGCGAACGCACCCGCCGGGCCGTCCGCGACGAGCTGTCGCAGCTCGCCAAGGAACTGTTCGTCGAGAAGGGCTACGACGAGACCACCATCGACGACCTCGCAGCCGCCGCCGGCATGTCCAGGCGCACGTTCTTCCGCTACTTCGCCTCGAAGGAAGAGCTCATCGTGGGCAAGTACGAAACCCTCGGCGAACAGCTCGCTGAAGATGTCGCCGCGCGTCCGGCCGACGAACCCCTGTGGACTTCGCTGCGGCAGGCGTTCGGCCGGATCGTCGAGTACGCCGAGAACGACGCCCACAAGGCCGAGTCGGTCGCCCTGGAGAACATCGTGCGCGACCATCCGGCCCTCAACGCCAGCTACCTCGACCGCGTGTCCAGGATGCAAGAACTCGTCCTCGACCAGGTCCGCATCCGCACCGGCCAGCAGGACCTCACCGACCCACGCACACCAGCCATCGTCGGCGCCGCCTTCTCCTGCCTCATCGCAGCCTGGGCCACCTGGCTCGCTCCGAACCAGACACAGCCCTTCGGCGACCTGCTCGACCAAGCGATGAATGCCATCCATCCCACCTGACGCGCCGAGCAGGCACTCCCGCACCGGAGAATCTTGGGTCACGGTGTTGGGTGTTCTTGTCTGCGGCAATCCATCGCAACGTAACGAGCTCAGACGAGGCGTGGCCGCGCGGTGATGCGAGTGCCGTCGACCCCGGCGTTCTCGTCACCTTGCGGTAGCCGACGCCGCCGCAGGAACGGTCGTCAAGCGGCCTGCTTCTCTGAGCCCCCGGCGAGGACCCGCTCGGTCAGGCCGTGTCGTCACGCTTTGTCCACGCAACGCCTTCAGGTGGGTTGAACCGCGAAGGTGATTGAACGGGTCACCAGTTGGATTTGACCCGTCATCGGAAAGGCATCAGATATGACCGGCAAAGGTTCCGAGACCTTGCGATACAGTTGAAGCCGTCCAATGGGAACCTCCTCAACAACACGAGGTTTTCCAGAGGGACCCGAAGTTTGCGGTAGTGGGATCAGGCCCTCCGATCTCGTCCAGAGGTCGCAGGTTCAAATCCTGCCCCCGCTACAAATAGCAGGGCCTGATCAGCAGAGATGCAGATCAGGCCCTGTTGCGTTGGCGGGACTAGTGCCGAAGTTCGAAGACTGCCTGGTTGAGCCTCAAGATCAGCTGGTCGTTCTGCTGACGACTCCGCATGGCGTTGTTGGCAGCCGACATGTGTTGGCCGCGTTGCCATCGATGATGGTCCGTTCGATCCGCTGATGGCCCGAGGCCACCACGTCCTTCAGGTCGGCGCCTGCGACTGCTTCGTTCGCGTACCGAGTCAGCCGCTCGACGGCGGCCACCCCGTCGTCCACGTGAGACCTCGGCATGTTCGGGTGTCTCACTGCCGACGCCCCGCTCCGGAGGCTCCCCGCCTCGGGCCGAGTCGGCGGTGAAGAAGGGCGCAGACCCGGGACGATTCACCTCGCAGGCGACGGATCGTTGCTCATTCGGCCATGGCCATGGCCGCTGGTGGACGGTGCCGGTGGTGGGGTCCGTTCATGGCGTCATGGTCATGACGGTCTTGCCGCGGGTGCCGTCGGTGCCGATCCTGCCGAGGGCGTTGGGCAGTTCGGTGAAGGGAATCGTCGCGCCCACGACCGGTCGGATGACTCCGGCATCGACGAGCTCGGCCAGCTGGGCCAGTTGTTCGCCGCTGGCGTGCATGTAGAGGAAGTCGTAGGTCACGCCGCGGCGCTTCGCTGCTCGGCGCACCTTCGCGCTGAGGGCCCAGAACACCAGTCGGAGCACGGGGCTGAGGCCGAGGGCGGAGGCGAACGCCGGAGTCGGCGGTCCGGCGATCCCGATGAGCTTCCCGCCGCGCTTGAGCACGCTCACCGACCTCAGCACGCTCTCGGCCCCGACGCCGTCGACGACCAGGTCGTAGTCGGTGAGGAGGTCCTCGAAACGTTGGGTCCGGTAGTCCACGACGACGTCGGCGCCGAGCTCGCGCGCGAGTTCAGCGTTGGAGCCGCTGACGGTGGTGGCCACGGTCGCCCCCAGGTGCTTGGCGAGCTGGATCGCGACGGTGCCCACGCCGCCTGTGCCGGCGTGGATGAGGACCTTCTGGCCGGCCTGCAGGTGGCCGATCTCGACGAGTGCCTGCCACGCCGTGAGGCCGACGAGGGGGAGCCCTCCCGCTTCCTCCATCGAGATGCTGGAGGGTCGGTGGGACACGTCGGCCTCGTCGATGGCCACCAGCTCGGCGAAGGTGCCCATGCGAGAGACGCGCGGACGTGACCAGATCTCGTCGCCCACGGCGTACGAGGTGACATCACGACCGATGGCCACGACGGTGCCAGCGACATCGTTGCCGAGGGTGAAGGGAGGGCTGGAGGGAACGACCGCCTTGAACTCGCCGGTGCGGATCTTCTCGTCGAACTGGTTGAGGCCGGCCGCCGCCACTCTGACGAGGACGTCACTCGGACCGACCGACGGCTCGGGGACATCGGTCAGCCTGATGGGTTGCTTGTACCTGGTGACTTGGAATGCGCGCATGGAACCAACGCTATACGTTTCGTATAGTGAATGCTAACGTAACGTGTATGCCTTCGGTCACTCCGTGGCTAGCTGAGAGGACGCGACGCGCGCGTCGGGAAGGCAGGCGAGGGCGCGGTAGAGCTCGACGAAGGCAGTGCGCGTCCCGCCCAGGATCGTCGCCCGTCCGTCCTTGACCGCCTGCGACGGCGTCAGTGTGCGGCGTGCGAGTTCGATGAAGGTCTGCAGATCACAGGAGACGCGCACGATCGGGCTGCTCGGCGACGGACCCGACCGGGCCAAGAATCGGCCGTCGCGCAGCTGCAGATGGAAGAGCTCATCCCCGACGTGGAACTCGAAGTCGTCTCGACGTGCTGGGTCGAGGAGTTTCGTTTGGGTGCCCGTGAGGGCCATGGCGATGAGTTCCGCACGGGTGGTGTGGGGATCGATGCGTTCGTCGACCGGAAGGTCGAGCCCCCACAGGCCCAACGCGATGAGCGGCTCGCGGAGCCGCTCGCCCAGATCGGTCAATTCATAGGCGGGCACGGAGGCCGGAGCGGGCAGTGTCGTGCGGCGGACGATCCCCGCTTCCTCGAGGCCCTTGAGTCGATCGGACAGCCGGTTGCCTCCGATACCGGGCAGTTCGGCGGCGAGGCTCTTGAAGCGCTTGGGCCCCAGGAGCAGTTCGCGAATCACCAACAGCGTCCAGCGTTCGCCGAGGACGTCGAGCGAGCGAGCGATGGAGCACATCTGGCCGTACGTCTTGGTCGTCACGCCTTGAGTGTAAGTCGTTGACATACCTTTTCGGCCCTGGCGCTATACATCGCGTATACCAGGCGCGGACGCGATGGGTGATCGGCGAAACGGTAGTCTCGCGGGATGGCGATGGGCGTGAGCGCGGGTGGGTCGGCCGGCCTCCCCGCGTCGTTGGTGAGCGAGTTGCGCCGTACCGCCACCCAGTTGCTCGGGAACGTGTCGGCTTACGCCGATGACATGCTCGGCTACATCCTCGAACGGATCCCTGAAGCCGATGCTGATGACCACCTCCGCGGCCTGACGCTGGGGTCGTGCTCGTCGAACCTCGAGGCAGCGCTGTCGATGGTGCGGGCCGGCATCGACGTGACTTCCGCGACGGCCCCGGTCACCGCTCTGGAGCATGCGCGCGCAATGGCGGCCCGCGGCTACAGCGTCGATGTGATGCTGCGCTTCTATCGGATCGGTCACGCCTACTTCAATGAGCGCATCCTCACCGGGATCACCGATGTGGTGCCCGACCCGGCGCTCACCCTTGCGGTGGTGGCCGACCTGCAGCGCTTCGCCTTCGCCTATGTCGACCGCATTTCCAGCGAGGTCGCGGCCGAGTACGTCGCTGAGCTCGACCGCATGCAGAACCGGGTCCGCGCCGCCCGCACTGATGCGGTCCGCGGGTTGATCGCCGGTCACCAGATCGACGTCGAACGTGCCGAGCGAACCCTGTCGCACCGGCTCACCGGATGGCAGACCGCCTTCGTCTGCTGGAGCGATCGCGATGACGCCGATCTCGCGCGCGTCGGTGCCGTGGTCGGTGCTCACTTCGGTTCCTCTCGCCCCCTGCTCCTGCCGGACGGCGCCCAGGCGCTGTGGGGTTGGGTCGCCACCACGCGCCCTCCCGTGCTGGCGCCGGCGGACCTCGCAGCGTTGGCCGACCAGGTCCCCACGTCGGTCCGGATCTCCATCGGTACGCCGGCGCAGGGCGCGGGCGGCTTCCGGGACTCCCACGCCCAGGCGCAGCGCGGGCGTCGGATCATCGAGCTCTCCGGCAGGGGAGCTCCGGTGACGGCGTACGCCGAGATCGCGCTGGTCGACGCGATGAGCGGCGACCTGGACCTCGCCCGTGCCTTCGTCGCGAGCGAGCTCGGTGCCCTGGCGAGCGAGGGGCGCCGCGAGGACGAGGAACGACGGGCGCTGCTGGCAGTGCTCGACGCACAAGGCGGGCTGGCCGCTGCGGCCGAGGAGCTGGGCGTGCACCGCAACACGGTGCTGCAGCGGGTGCGCCGGGCGGAGGAACGTCGAGGGCGTCCCGCGACGGCGCGGGTTGCCGAGCTGCATGCAGCGCTGCGGGTGGTCCAGGTGCTCGGCCCCGTGGTGCTCACCTCGGAACCCCGCCGAACCTGAACGCATGTGCTGCGCGCACACGTACCTGGGCTCGGCAGCACTGGTCGGGGTGGCCCGCGGTTCGTAGATTGCGGCCATGTCAGCGACCACCGAGCAATCTGCGCCCGTAGTCACGCGCCACGCGCTTCCCGACCCGGGTGAGGGGATTCCGACGATCTCGTGGCCCGTGGTGGGCATCTTCCTCGGTGCCCTGGCGGTCTTCGCGTTCTCCACGTGGGCCGCAGTGACCGACACGCTTCCTGTCCTGGCGACGATCCTGATCAGTGCGGCCGCCATCTTCGTGCTGTTCACGGTGCTGCACGACGCTGCGCACTACTCGGTGAGCACGCACCGCTGGGTCAATGTGGCCTTCGGCCGGGCCGCGATGCTCTTCGTCACGCCGCTGATCTCCTTCAAGTCCTTCGCCTTCATCCACATCGAGCACCACCGCAACACCAACGAGGACGACGGCAGCGATCCCGACCACTTCGTCAGCGGCGCCCCGATGTGGCAGCTTCCCCTGCGGTTCCCGCTGATGGACGTTCCCTACCTGACCTTCCTGGTACGCAACGTGCGTCGCCGACCGCGCGCAGAGGTGCTGGAGACCGCGGTCCTGATGGGCACGACCGTCGCGGTGATCGTCGTCTGCGCGGTCACGGGACACCTGTGGACCGCCGCGGTGCTCTACCTGATCCCCGCGCGGGTTGCCATGTTCGTCCTGGCCTGGTGGTTCGACTGGTTGCCGCACCACGACCTCGAGGACACGCAACAGGAGAACCGCTACCGCGCCACCCGCAACCGCGTCGGCGCTGAATGGCTCCTCACGCCCCTGCTGCTCTCGCAGAACTACCACCTCGTCCACCACCTGCACCCCTCGATCCCGTTCCACCGTTACGTCGCGACCTGGCGACGCAACGAGGAGGCCTACCTCGAGCGCGATGCTGCGATCGGCACCGTCTTCGGCCAGCAGCTCGGCCCCGACGAGTACCGCGACTGGAAGGCGCTGAACGGCAAGCTGGCCCGGCTCCTCCCGGTGCGGATGCCGAAGCGATCCTCCGCCCATGCCGCGGTGTTCCACCCGGTCCCTGTCGCGAGCGTCGACCGGCTCACGGAGGACAGCGTGCTGATCCGCTTCGACGTGCCCGACGACCTGCGCGACGAGTTCGCCTTCGAGGCCGGCCAGCACGTCACCGTTCGCACCGACCTGGGAGGAGAGGGCGTACGCCGCAACTACTCCATCTGCTCCTCGGCCACCTCCGAGACACTCGCCATCGCCGTCAAGCACATCCCCGGCGGGGCGTTCTCGACCTTCGCGATGGAGCAGCTCCGAGCCGGCGACACCCTCGAGCTGATGACACCGACCGGCTCATTCGGCACCCCGCTGCACCCGCTCGCCACGAAGAACTATGTGGCAGTCGTCGCCGGCAGCGGCATCACTCCCGCGCTCTCGATCCTGCAGACGACGCTCGCCGTCGAGACGGAGAGTCGCTTCACGCTGGTCTACGGCAACCGGGACGCCGACAGCACAATGTTCCGTGAGGAGCTGGACGCTCTCGAAGCGCGCTACGCCGACCGGCTCCGGATCATCCACGTGCGCTCCCGCGACCCCCGGCACCCGGCACATCTGCGCGGCCGTATCGACCGTTCGAAGCTCGCGGAATGGCTTGGCACCCACCTGGCCACGTCCGCGGTCGACGAGTGGTTCCTGTGCGGACCCGTGGAGATGGTGACCGATCTGCGCGGCGTTCTGATCGAGCGTGGGACCGACCCAGACCACGTCCACGTGGAACTCTTCCACGGCTACCAGAATCCCAAGGTCGCCGACGACTTCACCCCGGCGACGGTCGCGGTCGGACTGCGCGCCCACCAGCACGAGGTCTCGTTGACAGCCGGCGACACTGTCCTCGAGGCCGCCCTCAAGGCGGGACTGGACGCGCCGTACGCCTGTCTCGGCGGAGCATGCGGCACCTGCAAGGCGAAGGTGCTCCTGGGCTCGGTGACGATGGAACAGAACTTCGCCCTGTCGCCAGCTGTTGTCGAAGCCGGGTACGTGCTCACCTGCCAATCGCATCCGACGACCCCGTCGGTCGCCGTCGACTACGACGTCTGAGTCCTGATGAAGACGCTCGAAGGGAAGGTCGCTGGCGCGCGAAGGCGCAGGGGTGGCACTCGCCGCACGCGGCCGTGACGCGCTGGACGCGGAGGCAGCCACGATCGGCGCCGCGGCCAGCCCGTACCCATGCGACATGAGCCTCCGCGAGGAGGTCGGGCGCTACGGCATCGGTGTCTCACTCGGCCGGCCCTCCGAGGTCAACCCCGCGGTAGCAGTGGGCAAGGCCTGAGGCAATGGCAGATCGGGCCAGACACAGCGGTGGGCCGGCCCTGCGCAGGACGGGTGCGGCCGCTCAGCCAGCGAGGAAGTCGGCGACGACCGGCGCGAATTCCTCGTGGAACTGGAAGATCCCGCCGTGGCCTGAATCCGGGTAGATGACCAGGCGGCTGCCCGTGATCCGGCGGTGCAGGTCCTCGGAGAGGGCCGAGGGCACCATGCGGTCGTGGTCGCCGTTGGCGATCAGGGTCGGCTGCGTGATCGCCGAGAGGTCCGAGGGAGCCGATCGGCCGTACTTCTGGATCGCCTTGAGCTGGGTCCGCAGGGTCGTGACGCCGACCGGCCTGTCGCGGTCGGTGGTGCGCTCCTGGAGGCGGGCGATGAACGCCTTGGCGGCCGCCTTGCCGGCCGTGTCGCGGTTGAAGAACAGGAACTCCTTCGGGTCCGACCGGGTGAGGGTCGCGCGCAGGATGTCCCGGTACGTCGTCCCGACGACCTTGTCGATGTCCTTGCCGCCGCGCGGCCCCGTCCCGGTCAGCACCAGCCGGCGTACCAGGCCCGGGTGCTCGAGGACGAGGTCCTGCGCGATGAACCCGCCCATCGAGAAGGAGAGGATGTCGACGGTCTCGAACCCGAGCGCCGCGATGAACTCGTGTGCGTGGTCGGCGGCCTCCTCGATGGTGCGGGCGACCTTGCCGGTCGAACGGCCGACGCCGCGTTGGTCGAAGGCGATCACGTGGCGGTTCCGCGCGATCGGGTCGACGATCCGCGGGTCCCAGTTGTCCAGGTTCGCGGCGAGGTGCACGAAGAGGACCACGGGGATGCCGCCTCGCGGGCCGAGCTCCCGATAGGCGTAGGTCGCCCCGGCGGTGGTCACGGTCCGTGTCGGAGCGAGTGCATAGGAGGTGATGACGGGGTCATTGCTGGTGGTCATGGTGATCCTCGGGGCGTGGTGGGGGGTGCCGCCGGCGTTGGGTGCAGTGGGGAGGACGCCAGCGCCGGCCCGGCTCGCGTCGTGCGTCGTCAGCGGAGGAACGTCAGGACTTCCGGGACGAAGCGGTCGTGGTGCTGGAAGGCGCCACCGTGGCCCGCGTCGGGATAGATCACCAGGCGGGCGTCCGGCAGCCGGTGGGCCAGCTCGAAGGAACCGCGGGTGGCGAGCATGCGGTCGTCCTCTCCGTTGACGACCAGGGTGGGATGCCGGATCGCGCCCAGGTCCAGCGGGTCCCCAGCACCCCAGCGGGCGATCGCGAGCATCTGTCGGGCAGCGGCGCGGACGGAGGTCCGCGGCACGCGGTCGCCCGACCGTTCGCCGAGGCGCGCCATGTACGCCGCGGCGGCGTACCGACCCGGCCCGGTCCGGGTGAAGAACAGCAGGGGCTTGGGGTCGCGCAGGGTGACGGCTGCCAGGGCGGTGTCGGTCAGGAGGCGGCGGTTCAACCGGCCGACGCCCTTGAAGCCGGCCGGTCCGGTGCCGGCGAGGACGAGCCGGCGTACCAGCTGCGGCTCCTTGGTCGCGATGACCTGGGCGACGAAGCCGCCGAGGGAGAAGCCCAGCAGGTCGACCTCCGGCCAGCCGGAAGCACGGATGAACGCAATGGCATCCCGAGCCATCGCCTCCACCGTGGTGGGAACACGGCCGCGGGTGCCCCCGACCCCTCGGTTGTCGACGACCACGACGTGACGTTCGGCGGCGATGCCGTCGAGGACGCGCGGATCCCAGTCGTCGATGGTGGCCGTGAAGTGGTGCAGGAGCACCAGCGGTACGCCGGAGCGTGGGCCGAGCTCCCGCCAGGTGAACCGGGTGCCGTCGACCTCGGCGTGGCGCGTCGGGGTCGTGGCGGCGGTGGCGGTGGTGGTTGTTGAGGGCGTCATCTGCTCACCACGATCTTCCCGTTCGCCTTGCCCTGCTCGACGTAGGCCATCGCGTCGAGCGTCCGGTCGAAGGGGAACGTCCGGTCGAGGACCGGTCGCAGGATCCCCGCGTCGTAGAGGGCTGCCAGTGTGGTGAGCTGGGCACCGCTCGCGCGCATGAAGAAGAACGAGTAGCGCACGCCGAGCCTGCGGGCCTGCCGCCGGACCTTCCGGCTCAGGAGCGCCATGACGGGCTTCAGCAGCGGCTGTCCGAGCTGGGCCGCGAAGGCCGGGTCGGGCGGGCCGACCACGCTGATGGCCAGACCGCCGGGCGCGAGCACGGTCAGCGACCTCTCCAGGCTGTCGGCGCCGAGCGAGTCGACCACGACGTCGTACCCCGACAGGACGGTGGTGAAGTCCTGCTGCGTGTAGTCGACGACCTCGTCGGCGCCGAGGTCGCGCACCTTGTCGACGTCCTTGGTGTGGGCGGTCGTCGCGACGTGGGCGCCGAGGTGCCGGGCGACCTGGATCACCGTCGAGCCGAGTCCGCCGGCACCCGCGTGGACCAGCACCTTCTGCCCGGGCTGCACGGCGGCGACGTCGACCAGGGCCTGCCACGCGGCAAGTGCGACGAGCGGCACGGCGGCCGCTTCCTCGAAGGTCAACGTGGTGGGCTTCAGGGCCACGTCGTCGACGTCGATGGCGATCTGCTCGGCGAAGGCTCCGATGCGCCGGTCGCGCGGGCGTGCGTAGACCTCGTCGCCCATCGCGAAGCCGCGGACGTCGGCTCCGACCCCCGTCACCACGCCGGACAGGTCGTGGCCGAGCACGAAGGGTCGCCGGTACTTGATGAGCTGCTTGAACTCGCCGTTGCGCACCATCTTGTCGAGCGGGTTGATGCTGGCGGCGCGGATGTCGACCAGCACGTCGCGAGGCCCGGTCGCGGGCGCCGGGACGTCGGCTGCGGCGAGGCCGTCGGGTCCGTAGTGGGTGACGGCGAAGGCTCTCATGATGTCTCCTGCTCGAGTGGTGCGGTGGTGCCCGAAGCTGCGCCGATGATGGGCATGGCCTGGGCGTGGGCGGCGGTGAGGATCTGCTCGGACAGCACGGGATCGGTGACGGCGCGAGCCAGCTGCAGCGAGCCGACGAGGAGCGTGAACAGGCTGATCGCGCGTTGCTCCGTGCGCGCCGCGTCGCCGTCGTCGAGGTGTCGGGCGATCGCCGCCACCATCGCCCGGGCGCCATCCGTGTAGGCCTGCCGGGTCGCCTCGTCGCAGCGGGCGATCTCGTCGAGCAGCGCGGCTGAGGGACAGCCGCCCGCGAGGTCGTCGCGGTGCTCGGGGGAGAGGTAGTACCTGAGGAACGACTCGACCGAGGCGACGCCCGCGGGCATCGCGTCGATCACCGCGACCTGGTCCGCGAGCTGCTGGGCGACGACCGTCGCCACCAGGTCGTCCTTCGAGCTGAAGTGACCGTAGAAGGCGCCGTTGGTCAGGCCGGCGTCGGCGACCAGGGTGGCGATGCCGGAGCCGTCGATGCCGTCGCTCTTGAACCGCCGGCCGGCGGTCTCGACCATCCGGCGCCGGGTCGCTTCCTTGTGCTCGGGGCTGTACCTCGCCATGACGCGCTCTCCTCTTCTCGGGGCTTGCCAGAAGGATAACAGTACGATCATACTATTACGAACGTAATGCAATCCCGAATTGGAGCCCGCCATGCCCGTACTCGCTGATCCCCTTGACCTGCCGTCGGGCCTGCGCCTGCCCAACCGGATCGCGAAGGCGGCCCTGAGTGAGGCTCTCGGGGACGGGGGCAACTCCCCGGACGACCGCATCGTCGCCCTCTACCGGCGCTGGGCGGACGGCGGCTACGGCCTGCTGGTCACCGGCAACATCATGGTCGACCGCGCGCACCTGGGGGAGCCGGGCAACATCGCCATCGAGGACGACCGCGACCTGCCCCAGCTGCTGGCCTGGACCAAGGCAGCCCATGACGGAGGAGCGGCGATCTTCGCCCAGCTCAACCACCCGGGCCGGCAGTCGAACCTGCTCAACATCGGGCACGTCCCGGTCGCGCCCAGCGCCGTGGCGCTGTCGCTCCCGGGGGCCGTCGTCCCACGTGAGCTCACCTCGGCGGAGATCGAGGACATCATCGAACGCTTCGCGACGGCCGCCGCGGTGTGCGAGGAGGCCGGCTTCGACGGCGTCCAGGTCCACGCCGCGCACGGGTACCTCGCGACGCAGTTCCTCTCGCCTCTCACGAACCTGCGCGAGGACGAGTGGGGAGGTGACGCGGACCGGCGCATGAGGTTCCTCCTCGAGGTCGTCCGCCGGGTCCGTGGGCGGGTGAGCCCCGGATTCGCCGTGGCGGTGAAGCTCAACTCCGCCGACTTCCAGCGTGGCGGCTTCAGCGAGGACGACTCGCGGGCCGTGGTCGCCGCGCTGGCGGCCGAGAAGGTCGACCTGATCGAGATCAGCGGGGGCAACTACGAGTCCCCGGCGATGTCCGGCTCGGCTGCTCCGTCGACGCGGGCCCGCGAGGCCTACTTCCTCGACTACGCCCGGTCGGTCCGCGCTGCCGCGGGCGGCGTACCGCTCGCGGTCACCGGAGGGTTCCGCACCCACGCCGGGATGCAGGAGGCGCTGACGGCCGGCGACTGCGACGTCGTCGGGATCGCGCGCCCGACCGTCACGACCACCGACGCGGCCGACGCCATCCTGAGGGGACGTACCGCGACCCTGGAGACCCACGAGATCGGCGTGGGGATGCGCCGCGTGATCGGCCGGATCGCCGACCTGAAGACCCTCGACGGGGTGCTCAACCTGGCCTGGAACGAGGACCAGATGCACCGTCTGGCCCGCGGCCAGGAGCCGGACCTGGAGCGAGGAGCGCTGCGCACCGCCGCGTCGATGATCCGCCGCAACGGGCGGATCTCGGTCAAGCCCCGCCGGGGTGTCGCATGAGCCGCGACCGGTACGACCTCACCGACAAGGTCGTGCTGATCACCGGCGGCAACGGCGGCATCGGTGCCGCGACCACCCGCGCCCTCCTTGGTCGGGGAGCGAAGGTGGCCGTCGTCGACATCGACCCGGCCACGCCGTCGCGCGCCGCGGGGCTGCACCCGGTCGACGCGCTCGGATGCGTCGCCGACGTCCGCGACCGTGCCTCGCTCGATGCCGCCGTCGCCGCGACCGTCGAGCGGTTCGGGCGCCTCGACGTGGTGATCGCCAACGCCGGCCTCCTCGCCAAGGCGGCGACGATGCGCACCACTCCGGTGGCCGACATCGAGGCCACCCTGGCCGTCAACGTGACCGGCGTCGCCAACAGCGTGGCAGCCGCGCTGCCCCAGGTGATCGAGCACGATGGCCAGGTCGTCCTGATCAGCTCGGTGTTCGCCTTCCTCAACGGGATGGGGACCATCCCCTACGCGATGAGCAAGGCCGCCGTCGAGCAGCTCGGACGCGGACTGCGGGTCGAGCTCGCCGACCACGGCGTCTCCGTCCTCACCGCCTACTTCTCGCTCGTGCAGACCGACATGATCGCCCGTGGTGTCGACGAGGACCCGGTCGTCATGGAGCTGCTGGGCGCCCTGCCCAAGGTCATGTTGAAGCGGATCACCCCGGCCCAGGCCGCTGCGGGGATCGTCGACGGACTCGAGGTCCGGGCGGCGCGGGTCGTGCGGCCCGGCCTGTGGCGCCCGGTGTCCTCGCTGCGCGGCCTCGTCAACCCGACCCTTGACGCCCGCTTCGCACGGGACCGCCGCATCCTCGACGTCCTCGCCAGGCTCGACGCCCGTACGGCGCCACCCGGCTCCCTCGCCCCACCAGCCCTCCCCGCAGCGACCTCACGAAGGAAGAAGTCATGACGACCTGGACGACCACCCCGAACAAGACCGTCGAGGTCGACGGCACGCCGTTCGCCTACCGCGAGCTCGGCAGGCCCGACGGCGTACCGGTGGTGTTCCTGCACCACTTCACTGCCGTCCTCGACGACTGGGACCCGCGGGTCATCGACGGGGTGGCCGCGCAGCACCGCGTGATCGCCTTCGACAACCGCGGGGTCGGGGCGACCGGCGGCCGGGTGCCCCACGACATCGAGCAGATGGGCGCCGACGCGATCGCCTTCATCCGTGCGCTCGGCCACCCGCAGGTGGACCTGATCGGCTTCTCGCTCGGTGGAGCGGTCGCCCAGATGGTGGCCCTGCAGGCTCCGCACCTCGTGCGACGCATGGTGGTTGCCGGCAGCGGCCCCCGCGGCGGCGGAGGCATCTGGAAGATGCCGTTCATCGTGGGTGGCGCCTACACCAAGGCGTTCCTGACGCGGAAGGACCCGCGCCACTTCCTCTTCTTCCCCCGCACCGCTGCAGGCAAGGAGGCGGCCGCGGCGTACTTCCAGCGCCTGGCCGAGCGGAGGACAGGACGCGACAAGCCGATCTCGGCGCAGGCGCGCCTGGCCCAGCTGCGGGCGATCACGAGCGCCGGGCTGCATCCCGCCGACGACCTCTCGCAGATCACCGTGCCGGTGCTCGTCGCCAACGGGGACAAGGACCTCATGGTCGCCAGCGAGCACTCCCGGGACATGGCGGAGCGTCTCCCCGACGCACGCCTGCGGATCTATCCGGACTCGGGGCACGGGGGCGTCTTCCAGTACCACGAGGAGTTCGTGCCCGAGGTCCTCTCCTTCCTGGCGGGCTGAGCGATGGCCAGCACGAGCCAGCCCGACTTCGTGACCATCGACGCCTTCGCCCGCCCGGCCGGAGGGCGGATCCGCTGGCGTCGGTCGCTGCGCCGCCTGATCGCCGAGGGTGTCGAGGGACTGCGCGGGGCGAGCGTCAACTACTCCAACGACGGCACGCATGCCGTGCCTCCGTCGCTGCTGCCCGGCGGGTGCGCGCTGGTCGCGGCGTGGGAGTCCCCGGATGCGGCCGAGGCCGCGTTCGCGGGCCCGCTCAGGGACGCGATCGACCAGCCCCGACGGTTCAGCCTCGACGGCGAGGTCGTGCGGGTCAGGGTCGACTCGGAGTCGGAGAGCGACGGTTGGCACGGCTGGGAGCCACGTGCCGGCGACGCCGAGCCGCTGGCGAAGGAGGAGCCGATGGTGGCGATCGTCCACGGCGTCCTCCGTCGTGGCGAGCTCCTCACGTTCGTCCGCAACAACGTGCACGCCGCCAGCCGTGCCGCCCACCACCCGGGGCACCGCGGCAGCATCGACATCTCCTCACAGCTGCCCTTCGAGCACACCTCGATCAGCCTCTGGAAGACCTACGCCCTCGCCCAGGACTTCGCCTACCGGCCGGGAGGCCATGCCAGCGCCATGACCCACGCGCTCAAGGCGAAGACGCATCAGGTCGGGGTCTTCCTCCAGGTCCGGCCGCTCGCGTGCAGCGGGACCCTCGGCACCGACACGCCCCCGTTCCCCGAGCTGCCCGCCGCCGAGCGCGCGGGGCTCAGGGTCGGCTGAGCCGCGGTCCACCGAGCTCCTGGGCCCGGGCTCAGGAGCTCGGCAGGGGCACCCGCGCCAGCGCCGCCTCGTGGGAGGCGCGCGCTGCCGCAGGGTCCGCGCCCAACCCGATGCAGAAGGTGACGCCCATCGGGACCAGCACCTGCCGCACCGGGTCGTCGAAGGCGGTGAAGTGGCTGGCGAGCTCGAGCGTGATGTAGCCGTGCACGAAGCTCCACAGCGCCCCGGCTGCCACCGCCGGGTCGTCGACGGTGAGGCGTCCGCTGGTCCCGAGGCGCGCGGCGGCCTCCAGCACATGGGCGTACGCGGCGTTGAACGCGGGGGAGTGGCCGGCCCGTCGCTCGCCCCGGGCAGAGGCGGGTCGGTAGGTGGCCCGGGTCGACAGGCCGAACATGGCGTCGTACAGGTGCGGGTTCGAGCGGGCCTGGGACAAGGTCTCCAGTGCCATCGCGAACAGGTCGGCGATCGGGTCCTCGCTGACGTCGATCCGCTCGAACGCCTCGCCGAGCCGGCTGAAGCCGTGGTCCGCGACAGCGTTGAGGAGCTCGGGCACGCCGCCGAAGTAGTTGTAGACGACCATGCTCGACATGCCCGCCCTCGCGGCCACCGCCCGCGCCTTGATGGCCGACGGTCCCTCCTCGGCCAGCATCGCGACGGCCGCGTCGACCAGGCGCTCGGCGATCCCGTTGGAGCGGTCCTCGGCCGTGGTGGGATCTGTCGCCATGGCGCCTATCGTCCCAAAGTCGCCGGCGGGACCTGCGCCATGGCGTGCTCGGCGAGTGCGGTGATCGTCAGCGCCGGGTTGACCCCCGGGTTGGCGGGAAGCGCAGCGGCGTCGCAGACGACCAGGTTGCGGTAGCCGAAGACGCGCAGCCGTTCGTCGACGACACCGGTGGCCGGGGTCGCGCCGATCACGGCGCCGCCGAGGACATGGGCCGTCATCGGCCGGTTCCCGATCGCCTCGAAGACACTGCTCTGCGCGATGCCGCCGGTGCGCTCCGCCAGCCACCGTGCCACCCGGTGGCCCGCATCGATGTACGCCGGAGCGGGCCGCTCGTCGTCGCGCCGGGTGGCGAGCCGGAATCCGCGCCCCAGCAGGCGCCGCCTGGCGACGAACCGGATCGCGTCGTCGCGCGGTTGCATGACCAGCATCATCAGGGTGCGGGCACTCCAACCGCCGCGCATCGTGGCGATCCAGCGGCCGGGATGCCGCGCCACGCTGCGGAGCAAGGTGAGCGGGCGTCGTACTCCGCCGCCGTCGCCCACCAGGAGCGTGAACATCACTCGCATGAAGTCTCCGCGAGGCCCGTAGGTGAGGAGCTCGACCTGCGTGTCGTCGTCGACGACCACCCGGCTGCTCGCGGTGACGTCGCGCCAGGTCCCGACGTCCTCGGGGAGCAGGACGGACAGCACCGCCTCGCTGTTCGTCCGCACCAGATGCCCCAGCCGATCGCTGAGGGCGGGAAGCGATCCGCGGTGCTTGCAGTCGGCCAGGAGCTCGTTGGTCCCCACCGCGCCGGCGGCGAACACCACGCCGCGCGCCGTGAGGACGGTGACGTCGCGGCGCCGGCCGGGGCCGGGGCGGCGGGTGACGATCCGGTAGCCGTCGCCCCCGTCCGCCGCGCCGAGGGGCGCCACGTCGACCACCTCGCGCTCGGCGAGGACGCGGGCACCGTGCTTGCGGGCGAACCAGAGGTAGTTCTTGGTGAGCCGGTTCGCGGCGCCGACGGGGCAGCCGGTCATGCACTGACCGCACCGGGTGCATCCGGTGCGGTCCGGGCCGGCGCCCCCGAAGTACGGGTCGGGGACGGTGACGCCCGGCCGGCCGAAGAACACGGCCACGGGCGCCGGGGCGAAGTCGCCGCCGAAGTGCTCGGCCACGTCGCGGGTCAGGCCGCTCGTCACCGACTGCCAGGGCGTCGTGCTGGCCCCGAGCATCCGTTCGGCCGTGGCGAAGTGGGGATCGAGGAGGTCCGTCCAGGGGCCGAGGTCGCGCCAGGGGCCCGTCGCGAAGAAGGCGGCGTGCGGGCGGAACAGGACACCGCCGTACACCAGGCTCCCGCCACCCACGCCGGTCTGGGTGGAGCTGAACACGTGGCGGAAGAGGACGTTGCGCATGATCCCGCGCAGCCCGGCCGCCGGCGCCCAGACGAACCGGCGGCGGTCGGAGGCCGACGTGGGGAGCTCGTCGTCGCCGTACTCGCGACCGCGCTCGACGACCGCGACCCGGTAGCCCTTCTCGGCCAGGCGCAGGGCGGCGACGCTGCCGCCGAAGCCGGACCCGACGACGACCCAGTCGTGGTCCAGCGGGGGAACGGTGGTGCTGCTCACGGCGACTCCTCGAGGGTTGTGGGCTCAGAATAACTTCGTTATCGTCGTGGGACAAGCGGCGGACCACCCCGCCACCGCACCTGCAACGGAGAACGGTCATGGCACAAGAAGTACGAGGCAGCATCGAGGTCGAGGACCGCGGCGCGGTACTGGTCGCCCGCATCGACGGTGGCCCCCTGGGCCTCTTCGGCAACGACATCGCCGAGCAGCTCGACGTGCTCGTCGACCGGGCCGATGCGGACCCGGTCGTCCAGGCGGTGGTGTTCACCGGGACCCACCCGGACCGGTTCGTCTCCCACGCGGAGGTCCGCTGGCTGCAGGAGGGCGGGGCCACGGTCCCCTCGGTCGGGGTCCGCGGCGCGTCCGCCCTCGCCCGCACGGCCCGGGCCGTGAACCGCGCGGGTGGCCTGCAGGCTGCGCTCGGCAGGACGCCGCTGTGGCCCGCCGTCCAGCTGGAGCGGGTGCACCAGACGTTCCTCAAGATGAACCGCAGCGGCGTCATCTTCATCGCGGCCCTCAACGGCTCGGCGCTCGGGCTCGGGGCCGAGTTCAGCTGGGCCAACGACCTGCGGGTGATGGCGGACGGCGACCACGTCATCGGCCAGCCGGAGGTCCTGCTCGGCATCATGCCCGGTGGTGGCGGCACCCAGCGGCTGCCGCGGCTCGTCGGCAACCACCGTGCGCTGGTGGCCATCCTCTCGGGTGAGCCGTTCACGCCCGCCCAGGCACTGGAGATCGGAGCCGTCGACGACGTCGTGGCGCCGGAGCAGCTGCTGGACCGCGCGATCGAGCTGGCCGAATTCCTCGGTGCCCGCCCCAAGGCATCGCGGGGCGCCATCAAGCGGGCGGTGTACTTCGGGGGCTCGACGGGACTCGAGGAGGGCCTGCACCTCGAGCGGTCGGAGTTCCTCGCCACCGCACTGTCGAAGATCGGCCAGGAGCTGATGCTCGACTACATGGCCAACACCGATGCCAGCGGCGAGCTCCCGCTCTACCAACCCGGCGTGTTCGATCAGGTGCTCGCGACCGGTCACACCCGCGGCGCCGGAGCACCGAAGACGGGCGCGAAGGCATGAGCGGCCACACCGTCACCCGTCACGACATCGGCTTCGACTCGGACGGTGAGACCTGCTCGGCCTGGCTCTTCCTGCCCGATGGCGTCGACAAGCCGCCGCTGGTCATCCTCGGGCACGGTCTGGGCGCCACCAAGGAGATGGGCCTGGACGCCTTCGGCCGGCGGTTCGCCGAGGCGGGCATCGCGGCGATGGCGTTCACGTACCGCCACTTCGGCGACTCGACCGGACAGCCGCGGCAGCTGCTCTCCATCAAGCGTCAGCTCGCCGACTGGGACGCGGCCATCGCGCACGCGAAGACGCGCGCCGACATCGACCGCACCCGGATCGCCGTCTGGGGCAGCTCCTTCGGCGGCGGCCACGCGATCATCGTCGCGGCGCGTCATCCCGAGCTGCGGGCAGCCGTCTCGCAGTGCCCGTTCACCGACGGCCTCGCCTCCGCCCGGGCGCTGGGCCCGGTCGGCACGATGCGGCTCCTGCCCACGGTGGCGCGCGACCTGCTCGCGGCGGCGCGGCGCAGGGAACCGGTCCTGCTGACCCTTGCCGGAGCCCCGGGCGAGAAGGCGCTGATGACGGCACCCGACGCCCTGCCCGGCTACCGCGCCCTCGTGCCGGAGGGCGTCACGTTCGTCAACGAGGTCGCCGCTCGCGTCGCGCCCACCATCTCCCGGCACCGCCCGGGAAAGTCCGCCGCGGACGTGAGGATCCCGATCCTCTTCTGCATCTGCGACCACGACTCCGTCACCCCGCCCGAGGAGACCCTGGCCTACGCCCGCACCGCACCGCGCAGCGAGATCAGGAGGTACGACGCCGGCCACTTCGACATCTACCTGGGCGCATCCTTCGAGGCCGTCGTCGCGGACCAGATCGCCTTCCTGACCCGTCACCTGGAGGCCTGACCCATGACGTTCGCCACCCTTCTCGACCAGCGGGCGGCAGCGGATCCTGCCGGACCCGCCGTCGCCGACAGCACCACGACGCTGACCAATGCCGAGCTCCTCGACCGGGTCCGGGCCGGCGCCGTCCAGCTCTCCGGTCTGGGGATCGGCCCCGCCGATGTCGTCGCACTGCGCCTGACCAACCGGGTCGAGTTCGTCGTCGCCCTCTTCGCGGCCTGGCGGCTCGGGGCGAGCGTCACGCCGGTCAACCCGGCTCTCACCGACGTCGAGGTCGCGCGCCAGCTCGACGACTGTGCCGCCGCGCTCCTCGTCGTCGAGGAGGGGGCCGCCGGGGTCGGTGGCGTACCGACCCTCTCGGTCGCGGACCTGGCCCGCGAGGCCGGGACGGACGTCGCGCCGACGGTGGATCCCTCCGCGCTGGCACTGTTGATCTACACCTCGGGGACGACAGGTGTGCCCAAGGGCGTCATGCTCGACCACGCCAACCTCGACGCCATGACAGCCATGGGACAGGAGGCGCTGCAGGTCCGCGAGGACGACCGGTGCCTGCTCATCCTGCCGCTCTTCCACGTCAACGGGATCGTCGTCAGCGTCCTCACCCCGCTGCGCGCGGGCGCCAGTGTCGTGATCGCCGAGCGCTTCAACCCCACCACCTTCTTCGACGTCGTCGCGAGGGAGCGGCCCACCTTCTTCTCGGCCGTCCCCACGATCTACAACATGCTCGCCGCGCTGCCCGATGAGGTGCGGCCCGACACCGGTTCCGTCCGGTTCGCGGTCTGCGGCGCAGCCCCGGCATCGGCCGAGCTGCTCACCCGGTTCGAGGACCGCTTCGGCTTCCCGATCGTGGAGGGCTACGGCCTGTCCGAGGCGACGTGCGGCTCGACGATCAACCCAGTGGACGGCCCGCGCAAGGTGGGCACCGTGGGGCTGCCGTTCCCCGGGCAGGAACTGCGGATCGTGGGCCCGGACGGCAACGTGCTCGGGCCCGGCGCGACCGGCGAGGTCGAGGTCCGCGGGCCGAACGTGATGCGCGGCTACCTCAACCGCCCGGACGACACCGCCGCCGTGATCGACGACGGCTGGCTGCGCACGGGCGACCTCGGTCACGTCGACGAGGACGGCTACCTCGCCATCGTCGGACGGTCCAAGGAGATGATCATCCGCGGCGGCGAGAACATCTACCCCAAGGAGATCGAGGACGTCCTCACCGGCGACCCGGACGTCCTCGAGGCGGCGGTCGTCGGCGTACCCGACGAGAAGTGGGGCGAGGTGGTCGTCGCCTTCGTCCAGGCCAGGCCCGCTGCGACGGTCGACACGGAAGCCCTCAGCGCCCGGTGCCGACAGCACCTCAGTGGCTACAAGAGGCCGACCGCCATCCACGTCCTGGAGGCGCTGCCGAAGAACGCGGTGGGCAAGCTCGACAAGCGGGTGCTCCGCGAGGGGCTGACGTCCGTGCAGCGGTGACGCTCCGCCGGCGCGGGGATCGCGGGACCGGCAGGACGACGCGGCCGAACGACCCCGCCGCGGCGCTATCGTCGCGGCGTGCGGGGTTATCAGTGCATCACGGTCGTGAGCACGTCGGCAGGTGCCGACGACCTTCGCCGCCTCGGTCGCGACGTGGACCGCGGCGCGCTGGTGCTGACAGCGCCGACCAGCGAGGCCAAACCGGTGGTCGAGTCCGTCCGTCAGGCGGTGGTGGCCGACGTGCGGGCGGAGATCCTGCTGGCGCCGGTGCGCTTCCCGGACGCCGACCGCGGCCACCGGCTGGATGCGCTCGTGCGCGAGCACGTGCTGCGTGATCGCTTCCGTGACGTGGTCGTCGTCGCGGACCCCGCGACCGTCACGCTGCTGCTGCGCGTGCTGGCGCCGGACCAGCTCGCGAGCGGCGGGCCGGTCACGCTGGTGGGCCTGCCCCGGGCAGACCCACCGGTGTCCCCGCTGCGCGTCGCGCTGTCGGGCGGCGTGGTGGGCGTGCTCGCGGCGGGCCTGGACGGGCTGCTGCCGCTCTTCGCCCTGCCCTTGGTGGCAGCGGCGGCGGGGCTGGTCCTGTTGGGGGTCCCGTCGCTGCGCCGTACGGCACGTGAGGTGCTGTTCGCGGCGCTCGTCGGCGCGGTCGTCCTCGTGATGATCGTGGCCGGATCCACGCGGTTCCCCTCCGGGTGACCCCTCCGGAGTGGCCGACCCGCGCCGTCCGCGGGCCTCGGGTGGTTCACCCTCCGGCAGTCGTGGTCAGTGGCGCGTCGTCCGGCTGACGGACCGGATCGGTACGGCGACGAGCACGGCGCCCAGCAGGAGCAGGAGGGCGGCGAGGACGAGCAGCGCCGCGATCAGCGTCGAGAGCACGGGCACCTCTGCCCCCGCCGATCCGCTCGCGGCGATCGAGGCGGAGCCGTCCGCATTCATGACCACGGCCGTCCAGTCGCCTTGCTCGAGGGTCCAGGTGAGCTCCGGGTCGCTGCCGGTCGCCGAGGCGACCCAGAAGGTCTGCTCGGTCGGCGGCGTCGCTGGGGCAGTGCCCGGCGTCGAGCGGTAGACAGGCTCGCCGTCGGTGACCTCGAGCAGGGTGTCGTGCCGCACGCCGGCGAGGTAGGACTGCACGTCCGCGGTCGGCGCGATGCCGATGAACAGGTCGGTGTCGCCGGCACCCTCGACCGTCAACCGGACGTCGCCGACCAGCCAGTCCGGGACCTCGTCGAGGCTCCCGCCGGTGGGGAGGTGGGCGTCCTCGGAGGTGATCGCGAAGCCGTCGGTGGCGAGCTGCTCCTCGGGGCTGGTCAGGAATCCGTCGGAGTCCCGCGCCGTCTGGTCCGCGACGACCAGGGCCACACCGCCGCTCCCACATCCGAAGGCGCCGATCAGCACCAGGGATCCGAGGACCAGCGAGACGACGCGGCCGGCGGTCCAGCCGGTGCGCGGCGGTCCCTGCGGGCGAGGCGACCGGGGGGACGACGTCGCCGGCGCGAGGTGGCTGCCGGCCGGCAGGCTGCTCGCCGGAGGTTCGTGGCCACCCTGGTCGAGGCTGAAGGGCGGGTACCGGTCCGTCATCAGCGCGACGTACGCGGCGACGCGCAGGACCCACCGGTTGAGGCCGAGCACGAGGTCGAAGACCGGCCGGGGGTAGCGACCGGTGACGAGCAGGACGGCGCCGGCCACCACGACGAGCAGTCCGATCAGACCGACGCTGAGCAACGGCTCCTCGCCGGCGCCGCGGGCGCCGTACCCGAGACCGCCGAGGAAGAGCCCGACGACCAGGTAGTGCGGGACGGCCAGCAGCCACCACTTCACCAGCACCAGGCCCCGGGAGAGGTGCTGGGGGTAGTCGACCTCGAAGTGGGCCGGGTAGTCCGGCACGTCCGCCAGGGTGAAGGGCGGGTACCGGTCCGTGCCGAGGGCTCCGTAGGCGTAGTAGGTGACGCGCCAGCTCCAGCGCATGACCCCGACGTTGAAGTCGAACAGTGCCCGTGGGTAGTGCGCCGTGACCAGGATGCTGAAGAAGGCGACGACGGTGGTGACGGCGAACGCGAGCCAGAGGAACGCCAGCACCACGTAGTGCGGGACGGCGAGCAGCCACTTCAGCAGCCACAGGCCGCGGCTCAGCCCGGGGTCGAGGTCAGCCTCGACGTGGACGGGGTAGCTGGTTGGGGGCGATGAGGTGGTCACGGTCGAGCACTTCCCTCGGTATCGGCGGTGAGCGGGAACGCACGCATCCACAGGACGAGCGGTCCGAGGGTCGCTCCGGCGAGTACGGCGAACAACGCGACGCCACCCAGGCTCGCGACATCGGAGGTGGGATCGGCGCGATGGCCGAACCACTGGTCGAGAGCGACACCGATCGCCTCGATCATCCAGAAGACCAGTCCGGGGCCGGCGAGGAAGATGCCGGAGGGTCGGCGCTGCCAGAGCAGCACGGCCACGATCGCCAGTGCGGGCAGCCAGATGGCGAGGTCCTGGACGTGGATGGGGTTGGTGGTGAGGCCGGTGCCGGCCAGGAATCCGGGCGGATCCTCGCCCAGGTCGGGTACGACGACCCGCAACCACGCCACGGCGTTGAGTCCGGCGACGATCAGGATGAACGCGGCCATGCCGCGCGCCGGGAGACTCCGGACCGGGTCCACGGGCGGTCGCGGATCGAGCAGGGCGCTGACCAAGGACCAGAACGACAGCCCGAGCAGGGCGACGTACGCCAGGAACAGCTCGTTGAAGGGCGTGGCGTACAGCAGCAGGGCGGCGTTGTAGGTGAGGTAGGCGAGCGCGCCGATCAGGGCGGCCCGGCCCCGGGTCGAGCCGCGTTGCGAGGCGGCCAGGCCGCCCACGAGCACGGGCAGCGCCAGCGCCGACATCGTGAGCGCCGTGCCCCGTGCGGAGCCGTTCATCACCGGCGTCCCGTTGAGGATCGCCTCCGCGACGAACGTGGGCACGGCGGCGACCACCACCAGGGTGGCGGTGGCGGTGGTGAGGCGCCGGGTCCGGCGACTGGCTCCCCGGGCCGACCGATGGGCCTCGCGGGCCAGCGTCGTCGGCATCGCGGTCACCGCCCGGCCCCGGTGGTCGAGCGGTCTGCCGGGTGGTCGTGGTCCTGGGACGGAGGAGTCCGTCCGTCGCGTGGCGGCGTCGAGCTCACGACGAGCCCACCGGTCACGAGGTAGATCACCTGCAGGACGTGGAAGGCGCGGATCGACGCGATCTCGCCGATGATCCAGAACGCCATGATCGCCCCGGCGACGATGCTGGCGAGCTGCCAGCCGTCGATGCGCTTCACCAGGGCTGCGGCGGCGACCAGGGAGCTGCCGCCGACGACGGCCATCAGGATCACCCCCGGGAAGTAGTTGCTGGGGAAGTCGGTCGCCCGCACCCAGGACGGCTGCTCGGGAATCCAGTCGGTCATCAGCGCGAGGCCGCCGGCCGTGGCGCTCACGCCGTTGAACAGCAGCAATCCGAGCAGGACCTTGCTCCTGCCCGTCATCGGGCGTCCGGCCCGTGATCGGTGCGCGTGGTCGGTCGGACGGGACGGGCGTGCGGCGTACCGCGCCGCGGGTTCGCGCCGATCGGCTGGACGATGAATCCCTGCATGGCAACCCCTTCGCGGTCTGGGGTCCACGCTAGGCAGCCGTCGGTGTCGTCCAGCAGTGCCGAAGGTCCCCCCACGGCCACGCCGAAGTCCTCATCGACGGGCCCGGTGCACGACCTCGCTGAGGGCCGCCGGGCGCCGGCTCACCTCTCCAGGGTCAGGTCGCCCGCGTCGAGCGCATCACCGCACGCCGCGCAGTGCAGCTCGCCGACGAACTCGTGCCCGCAGACATGGTCGAAGCGGACCGGGTCCGGGCCCTGGCGGACGTGCTCGTGCCCCCACTGCTTGAGGGTCAGCAGCACGGGGGACAGGGCGCGGCCGGCCTCGGTGAGCCGGTACTCGTAGCGAGGCGGCCGGTCGCTGTACTGCTCGCGGGCGATCACGCCGTGCTCGACCAGCTTGCGCAGGCGGGTGGTGAGGATGTCGCGCGGGGCGCCGGTGTTGCGTGCGATCTCGGTGAAGCGGCGCTGGGCGTAGAAGAGCTCGCGGACCACGAGCAGGCTCCAGCGGTCGCCGACGACCTCGAGCGCGTCGGCGATCGTGCAGTCGCGCGGGGTGCGGTCGGCGGGTGCTGTCGGCATGGTCACATCCTCGGCGAAGACGGTTGTGTTTTCAAACTTACCGCGCCACCATGTAGTCAGTTCGAAAAACCAACTGACCGAGGAGCACGTCATGTCCGCTGCCGTCATCGTCGACGCCGTCCGCACCCCGCTCGCCAAGGGCAAGCCCAACGGCGCGTACGCCGACGTCCACCCCGTCGACCTGCACGCGACCGCGCTGCGGGCGATCGTCGACCGCACCGGCCTCGACCCGGCCGTCATCGACGACGTCATCAGCGGCGCGGTCGGGCAGATCGGGGAGCAGGCCGGCAACACGGCGCGCTGGGCGCTACTGGCGGCGGGCTACCCGGAGAGCGTGCCGGGTGTGACCGTCGACCGTCAGTGCGGCAGCAGCCAGCAGGCGCTGCACTTCGCCGCCCAGGGCGTCATCGCCGGTGCGTACGACGTCGCGGTGGCCTCGGGCGTGGAGTCGATGAGCCGCATCCCCATCGGCTCGCAGTTCCAGGGCAAGGACTTCTTCGGGCCGCTGGTCGGCGCCCGCTACGGCGGCGGACTGGTGCCGCAGGGCATCAGCGCCGAGCTGATCGCGCAGAAGTGGAACCTCTCGCGTGCGCAGCTCGACGAGTACTCCGCGCTGTCGCACGAGCGCGCGGCCCGGGCCTGGAAGGACGGCTTGCTCGACAGCCAGGTCGCGTACGTCAACGACCTGCGCACCGACGAGACGATCCGCCCCGGCACGTCCGCGGAGACCCTCGCCGGTCTGCGGCCCGCCTTCTTCAGCGAGGACTGGGCGGCGGCGTACCCGACCATCGACTGGCGGGTGACCGCGGGCAACAGCTCGCCCGTCAACGACGGCTCGGCCGCGGTCCTGGTCACCTCCGAGGAGGCGGCCGCCCGTCTCGGCCTGAAGCCGCGGGCGCGCGTGCACTCGTTCGCCGTGGTCGGCGACGACCCGGTCCTGATGCTGACCGGCATCATCCCGGCGACCCGGAAGGTGCTCGACCGGGCCGGCCTCAGCCTGGCCGACATCGACGCGTTCGAGGTCAACGAGGCCTTCGCGTCGGTGGTCCTCGCCTGGCAGGCCGAGACCGGGGCCGACCTCGACAAGGTCAACGTCAACGGTGGCGCCATCGCCATCGGCCACCCGCTTGGTGCGTCCGGAGCCCGGCTCGCCACCAGCCTGCTCAACGTGCTGGAGCAGCGCGACGGCCGGTTCGGGCTGCAGGTGATGTGCGAGGCCGGCGGCCTCGCCAACGCGACCATCATCGAGCGGATCTGACATGCCGACGATCGCAGGCTCCGTCGTCCTGGTCACCGGCGCCAACGGCGGCCTCGGCACGCACTTCGTCCACCAGGCCCTGGAGCGTGGCGCGACCAAGGTGTACGCCGCTGCCCGCAACCCCCGGCGATGGGACGACGACCGCATCGTGCCGCTCGTCCTCGACGTCACCTCCGCCGACTCGATCGCTGCCGCCGTCGAGGTCGCGGACGACGTGACGGTGCTGGTCAACAACGCCGGGTCCGCGAACGGCTCCAGCGTGCTCGGTGACCTGTCGGCGGCACGGGAGCTGTTCGAGACGAACTTCTGGGGCGCGCTCGCCGTGGCCAACGCCCTCACACCGGCCCTGCGCGCGTCGGGGGGCACGGTGCTCAACGTGCTCTCGGTGCTGAGCTGGCTCGGCGTAGGGGACGCCTACAGTGCGAGCAAGGCGGCCCTCTGGCAGGCCACCAACACCCAACGCATCCTGCTCGCGCCGTACGGCGTGCACGTCGCGGGGCTCCATCTCGGGTACGCCGACACTCCCATGACCGAGGGTGTGGATGCGCCGAAGCTCGATCCGGCCGACGTGGTGCGGACGGCCTACGACGGGCTCGAGTCCGGCGCCTACGAGATCCTCGCCGACGAGCTCAGCGCCCAGGTCAAGGCGGGCCTGGCCGGTCCGGTCGAGTCGCTCTACCCGCAGCTGGGCAGGGTCGCGGACCGAACCTGACGTGCCACGGGTCGACGGCCCGCCGGCGGGTGCGAGCGTGCGCAGGCACGATCTGGCATCGTCGGCGCATGGAGCCCGTGGAGGAGCACTTCCTGGACGTCGTACGACGGCTGCCGCCACCGCCTGCGGAGCGAGCCGCCGCGACGACGCACCTGGACCACGACCTGCTGGCGCTGTTCCGGGCGCAGGCGACGAGCCGCCACCTCGACCTCGCGGCACGTGAGCTGCAGCGGGCGGGCGCGGGCTACTACACGATCGCGTCGGCGGGCCACGAGTCGAACGCGGCGCTCGGGATGCTCTCGGGGCCCGGCGACCCGGCCCTGCTCCACTACCGCTCGGGCGCCTTCTACGCGGCCCGTGCCTTCGCCTCGGGCACGGTCGACCCGGTGCGGGAGACCCTGCGCGGCCTGACCTGCTCGGCGCTGGACCCCGCCTCGGGGGGACGGCACAAGGTGATCGGGCACCCCGACCTCGGCATCGTTCCGCAGACCTCGACCATCGCCTCCCACCTGCCGCGTGCGGTCGGGCTCGGCTTCGCACTCGGGCTCGCCGCGGCCTCGGGGCGGGAGACGGGGTGGGCCGACGACGCGGTGGTGGTCGCCAGCTTCGGCGACGCGTCGCTCAACCACTCCACCGCGGCCGGCGCCCTCAACGCGGCGGCCTACCTCGCCCACCGGCACAAGGACTGCCCGGTCCTCCTCGTCTGCGAGGACAACGGCCTCGGCATCAGCACCCCGTCGCCGCGAGGCTGGGTCGGCACGGCGCTGCAGTCGGTGCCCGGCCTGCCGTACTTCGAGGTCGACGGCGACGCCCCCATCGCACTGCTCGGCGTCGCCCGGCACGCGCTCGCGCAGGTCCGCGAGAGCCGGCGCCCGGCGATCCTGCACCTGCACACGGTGCGCTTCCTGGGCCACGCCGGCTCCGACGTCGAGATCGCCTACCGCACCCCGCGCGCCCTCGCCGCCGACCTCGAGCGCGACCCGCTGGTCGCCACCGCTCGGGTCCTCGTCGAGCGGGGCGTGCGCGCGCCCACCGCCCTCCTCCACGAGTACGACGCCCTCCGCGCCGACGTCGCCAGGACCACCCCCGAGGTGCGAGCCGAGGAGCCGCTCCGGTCCCGGGAGGAGGTGATGGCGCCGCTGGCCCACACCGGGCGGCGCCGGGCGGTCGTCCGCGTCGGGGCCGCCGGGGACCGGACGACCGGGCAGGTCACCCTCGCCCAGGCGGTCAACCGGACCCTCGCCGCCGAGCTCGCCGCGGACCCCGGCGTACTCGTCTTCGGGGAGGACGTCGGCGCGAAGGGTGGCGTCTACGGCGTCACCCGGGGACTGGCCGCGACCTTCGGTGCCGGCCGCGTCTTCGACACGCTCCTGGACGAGCAGACGGTGCTCGGCACCGCCCTCGGCGCGGCACTCGCGGGCTACACGCCGGTGCCGGAGATCCAGTACCTCGCCTACCTGCACAACGCCGAGGACCAGCTGCGCGGGGAGGCCGCGTCGCTGCGCTTCTTCTCCGCCGGACAGCACGACAACGGCATGGTGGTGCGGGTCGCCGGCCTGGCCTACCAGAGGGGCTTCGGCGGCCACTTCCACAACGACAACTCGGTCGCGGTGCTGCGCGACGTGCCCGGGCTCGTGCTGGCGGTGCCGAGCCACCCGGCGCTGGCGCCTGCCCTGCTGCGGGGCTGTCTCGCCCTGGCCCGAGAAGGGCGGGTCGTGGTCTTCCTGGAGCCGATCGCCCGCTATCACACGAGGGATCTCGTCGACGGTGACGAGGCCTGGCTGGCTCCCTTCGACGCGACCGGCTCCCTCGGGCTCGGCGACGTCGCCGTCCACGGCAGTGGCGCCGACCTTCTCCTGGTCACCTTCGGCAACGGCGTCCACCTCAGCCGCACGGCGGCACTGGCGCTGGAGGCGGAGGGCATCGCCGCCACTGTGCTGGACCTGGTCTGGATCGCGCCGCTCCCGGTCGAGGCGCTGGTCGAGGCGGCCCGCGCGGCACGGGCGGTGCTGGTCGTCGACGAGACCCGGGCGTCCGGGGGAGTCAGCGAGGGTGTCGTCACGGCGCTGGTCGATGCCGGCGTCGACGTACCGATGGCACGGGTGGCGAGCGCCGACAGCTACGTCCCGCTGGGCCCGGCCGCGGCGACGGTGCTCCTCCGGGCCGACGAGGTCGTCGACGCCGGGCGCCGCCTGGTCAGGAGAGCCTCGGGGTCGGCTCAGGGGTGATCCCGATGGCCCGCTGGACCAGCACTCCCTAGCGTCGGAGGACCAGCCGGGAACGCCCGGCCGATCGCGCGAGGGGCAAGCCATGAAGGCGTTGGTGCAGGACATCTACGGCACGTCCGACGTGCTCCGGCTCGAGGACGTCGAGGACCCGGTCGCCGGCGAGGGCGAGGTCCTCGTCCGGATCGCCGCGGCGTCGGTCAACGCCGCCGACTGGCACATCATGCGCGGCGAGCCGCGGATCGCGCGGCTGATGGACCGCAAGATGTTCGGCCGGAGGCGTCCGCGCGAGCGGATCCGCGGGCGTGACCTCGCCGGGACCATCGAGGCCGTCGGACCCGGCGTCGTGGGGTGGCAGGTCGGCGACGAGGTGATGGGGGAGGACGAGGCGACGCTGGCCGAGTACGCCGCCGTCCCCGCCTCCTGCCTGGCGCGCAAGCCGGCCGGCCTCTCCTTCGAGCACGCCGCCGCACTGCCGCTCGCGGCCGGCACCGCCGACCTGTGCCTGACCGCCGGCGCCGTCCGGGCCGGCCACCGGGTGCTGGTGATCGGCGCCTCCGGCGGGGTGGGGACCTTCGCCGTCCAGCTGGCGGCCCGAACCGGCGCCACGGTGACCGGCGTCTGCAGCACCCGCAATGTGGAGCTGGTGACGTCGCTCGGCGCGAGCTCGGTCGTCGACTACACGCAGGAGGACTTCACCCGCACCGGTGCGGCGTACGACGTCGTGGTGGACCTCGTCGGCAACCGGCGCCTGCGCGACCTGCGCCGGGTGGTGGCGAAGGGCGGCACGCTCGTGCTGTCCGGCGGTGGCAACCCCGGCGAGGGCCGGCTCGTCGGACCGGTCGGGCTGATGGCGAAGGGCGGCCTGTTCGGTCGGTTGCTGGGGCTGCGGGTGCAGATCCCGTTGGCCGCGCCCGACGCCGCGCGTCTCACCGAGCTCGCCGCGCTGGCCGCGGCGGGTCTGCTGCGACCCGTCGTCGAGCGGACCTTCCCGCTCGCCGACGCGGCGGCGGCGATCCGGCACCTGGAGGTCGAGCACGCCCGGGGCAAGGTCGTCGTCACCGTCTGAGCGGCGCTCCGGCAACCGCCAGGTAGGCGTACGGTGGGAAGGGCATCGACGCGATCATGTCCGGTCGCGTGGATCGACGGGGGTGATGTCGTGCGCACCATTGCCGCGGCCTGCGTCGCGGGCCTGATGGTCCTCCTCGCCGCCTGCGGTTCGGACGACCCGTCCGAGCCGGGGGCCGAGGCGTCGTCGACCGGCCTGCCACGGTCCGACGAGCCCGTCATCCTGGACCCGGCGCGGTTCACCGCGGAGGTGACGAACCCGTGGTTCCCGCTGGAGCCGGGCACCCGGTGGACCTACCGGGAGACGACCGAAGACGGCGAGGAACTGCGCGTCGTGGTGACCGCAACACCGCTCACCCAGCCGATCGCCAACGGCGTCACGGCCCGGGTGGTGCGGGACACGGTGACCCTCGACGGGGAGGTCGTCGAGGACACCCTCGACTGGTACGCCCAGGACGACGAGGGCACGGTCTGGTACCTCGGCGAGGACACGGCCGAGTTCGAGGACGGCGAGGTCACCAGCCGTGAGGGGTCGTTCGAGGCGGGCGTCGACGGTGCCGAGGCCGGGGTCATCATGCCGGCGTCGCCCGAGGTCGGCCTGGCCTACCGTCAGGAGCACTACGCCGGCCAGGCCGAGGACCGGGGCGAGGTCCTCGCCGTCGGCCAGACGGCGCAGGTCCCCGCCGGGCAGTACGACGACCTCCTGCAGACCGCCGACACCACCCCGCTCGAGCCCGACGTGCTCGAGCACAAGTACTACGCCCGCGGGGTCGGCCTGGTGCTCACGATCGACAAGGAGGCGGGCGGCCGCGAGGAGCTCCTGTCGGCCACCCGGATCGGGGAGGCCCGGGCCCGCCGCGCCGGCGAGGCCCCATTGGGCGAGGCCTACTGAGCGCGATCCCGGTCGGCGCCGCCGCCGTCACGGCCGGGGCAGGACGCGCTGCCGCTCGTGCCGGGCGGCCCGCGGTCTTGCGCCGCGGGTCGACCGGAGGATCCGGGCGCTCGCTCCCCATGAAGCGGGCATCCGGAGAAGCCCGCGCTGGTCTCCTCCGACGGTAGGTCGGTGGTGGCGCTCGTTGAATAGTCGGATCCGATGGTCAGGGGCGCCGCTCACGTGGGTCGGGAGCCGGTCCGCGGACAACTCCCAGCCTTCTGGGAGTCGCGATCACCCCCGGTTCCGGGATGGTCCTCGACCCGCGTCGGCCGGAAGGTGGTCGCTGTCCCTTCCGAACCACCAGAGGAAGCTCCATGAAGACCCCGACCCGGCCCCACCTGGCCGGTCTCATCGCCCTGACGGCCGCGCTGGCCGTCGTACCCCCTCCCGCGGACGCGGCGGCCCGCGCGACCTGCGCCGGCGTGCGGGCCACCATCGTCGGCACCGCCGGCGCGGACGTCATCCGCGGCACCACCCGCAAGGACGTCATCGCCGGCCTCGGCGGCAACGACCGCATCGTCGGTCGCGGCGGGGCCGACATCATCTGCGGCGGCGCCGGCAACGACGTCGTCGTGACCAGCACCAGCGGCCGGGCCCGGCTCTACGGCGACGGCGGTGCCGACTCGGTGACCGGCAACGGTCCGGCGGACCACGTCGACGGAGGTCCCGGCAACGACGTCGTGCGGACGACGGCGCGCGGGGTCCTCCTCGTCGGCGGTACCGGCAACGACCGCCTCACCGGAGGGAGGTACGACGACCGGCTGGCCGGCGGCGACGGTGACGACGTCGTGCGTGGTGGGCCCGGCTCGGACATCGTGCACGGCAACGATGGCGCCGACCAGGTGCTCAGCGACACTGGGCGGGGCGACCAGCTCTGGGGCGATGCGGGCGACGACCGGCTGGTCGCCGACGCCGTGCACGCGTCGGTGTTCGGCGGGATCGGGGACGACCTCCTGACCGATCGCGCGGGCGAGGGCCTGCTGTTCGGCGGCGAGGGCGACGACCAGCTCAACGGCGCCGACGTGCCCGGCGTCGCCGAGGGTGGCTTCGGCAATGACCTGATCCTGCTCGGCGACGGGAACGACGAGGACGTCCACGGCGGACCCGGGAGGGACGAGATCGACGGTGGAGGTGGCCAGGACGTCCTCGATGCCGACGACGACGCCGACACCTGCCGTGGTGGGTCGGGCACGGACACCTGCCACGGCGGCAGCCCGGGCGGTCCCGAGAACCTGCCGGGGGACGACGACGTCTGCGACGCGGAGGTGAAGATCTCGTGCCGCGACGTGGCACTGCCGGCGCGCTGGCGGGTCCACCTCGAGGGCACCTCCGTGCACACGGTGGGCGACAGCTACGAGACCACCACCGTGTGGTCGCTGACCGGTGACGTGATCCGCTCCTTCGCTCAGGACGGCAAGACCTGGTACCTGCTGACCACCGGCCTCACCGGCACCTGGACCGCGACCGGCCACAACCAGTACTGCACGATCAACGGCAGTGGGCCGATCGGCGACGGCGACCTTTCCTTCGTGCTCGCCCTCGACGAACCGGGGGAGGCCTACCGCTTCGAGTGGGGCGGGCTCGCCGACACCATCGGTACGGCGACCTGCCCCTGGGGTGAGGACGCGCACCAGATCCACACCGACACGACCGACGGCGTGGTCGCCGGTTGGAATCCGGGCGAGCCGCTGGCGGTCCTCGCCGGTCACCGGGACTCTCCGGCGGGCGACGCCGGCGACACCGCCCGGACCGACTACACCTGGACGATCACGCCGGTGGAGTGATGGCGGTGGAGTGAGAGGGAGTGAACCAGGACGACGGTGGGGCGGCGCACGCGAGCGCGCCGCCCCACCGGTCGCTCACAGCACGTCGTCGGCGACGATCTTGTCGATGTTGCGCTCGGCCAGCGCCGTGATCGTGACGAACGGGTTGACGGTGGTGTTGCCGGGGATCAGGGCGCCGTCAATGACGTAGAGGCCCTGGTAGCCGTGCAGGCGGCCGTAGTTGTCGGTCGCCTTGTTGAGCACGGCGCCACCCAGCGGGTGGTAGGTCAGTCCGTCCTGCCAGATCTTGTAGCCGCCGAAGAGGTCGGTCCGGTAGATCGTCCCCTCCTTGCTGTTGATCTTGTCGAAGATGGTCTTCGCCATGGTGATCGAGTCCTGCTTCCAGGCGGTCTGCCAGGACAGGTCGACCTTGTTGGCGGCGGGGTTCCAGCTGAACTCCGCGCGCCGTGTGGTCTTCGTGATCGACAGGTAGAGCGAGGCGTAGGTCTCGATGCCGGTCGGCAGGGGAGCCACCTCGGCGAACGCGCCGCCGGCGTCCCAGTTGTCGATGCCGGAGCAGGGGATCGTCGACTGGAGGGTCCCGGTGGCGTCCCACATGTGGTTGGCCCGCCCGCACATGACGTTGCCGTTGTCGCCCCAGCCCTTGCCGACCTCGTTGTTGAGCGAGGGCAGGGCACCGGTCGCCTTCATCTTCACCAGCAGCTTGCTGGTGCCGACGCTGCCGGCCGCGAAGAAGACCTTCGTCGCCGTGACCGTCTTGGTCGCGACCACGTTGCCGGACGTGTCGATCTGCTCCATCGACACCGTGTAGCCGCCACCCGACGCGGGGGTGACGTTGGTGACCCGGTGCAGCGTGGAGACGTTGACCCGGCCGGTCGCGAAGGCCTGCGCGAGGTAGGTCTGGACGAGCGACTTCTTGCCGTGGTCGTTGCCGTACATGACCTGGCCGTCGAGCGCCGAGCGGGTGACCGTGCCGGCCTGCTCGGCCTTCATGTAGTTCCAGTCGTAGACGTCGGGGACGAAGGTCCACGCGAAGCCCGACCGCTGCGCGTGCTTCCGCCCGACCCGCGCGTACTGGTAGCACGCGGCGCTCTCGAACCACACGGGGTCGATCTGCCCGACGCCGAGACCGGCGTTCGCACGGGGGTAGTAGACGTCGTACATCTCACCTGCGTCGACCGACGGCAGGATGCCGGCGAACCGCTCGCGCTTCGGTGTGACGGCCATGCCGCCGTTGACCAGGGAGCCGCCGCCGACGCCGCGGCCCTGGTAGACGGTGATCCCGGCGAATTCCTCGGCGTCGAGGACGCCGGTGTACTTCGTGATGGTCGAGTCGATCGGGAAGCCGAAGAAGTTGCTGACCGGCGCCTTCGTCTTGGTGCGCAGCCAGTAGGCACGCTGGTCGGGCGAGGTGACCTTCGGGAAGATCTTCCCGTCCGAGCCCGGGGTGTCCCACGACATGCCCATCTCGACCATCTCGACCGGCACGCCGGCCTGGGCGAGCCGGAGCGCGGCGACCGCGCCGCCGTACCCGGTGCCGATGACCAGCGCGGGCACGGATGCGCCGTTGCTGATCGCGGCCGCGCGCGCCGGTGCGGCGCCGAGCGTCGGCAGGCCGACCGAGGCGATGCCCAGGGCGGCGCCGGTGCTGGTCAGGAACCCGCGCCGCGACATCCGGCCGGACTGGGGGGTGCTGTTCGACATGTGACCTCCATCACAAAGGAAAGAACAAGAACGTGTTCTATCGGTTCTGGTGAGGGTTCGTCACTACCTACTGGCAAGTAATCGTGGGGACGACCCGGTCCGCCGCCCGGCGGCGGCCGGCCGGGCGGCGGAAGGGGCGCGTCAGAAGGGGCGCTCCGGCAGCGGCTTGATGAGCGGCTCGAGCAGCTCGGCCGCCCGCGCGACGGTCAGCACGTCGGACGGCTCGAGCGGGATCACCTGCCGCTTCGACTCGTCGATCTCCCAGACGTCCTCGCCGATCAGGCGCCCCTGGTCGTCGTACGGCCAGATCATGTGCTCCACGTTGGCGACCAGGTAGTGCGCCTCGGGGTCGACGGGCGCGCCCGCGGCGGCCAGGATCGCACCCGGCGTCTGCTGGTAGATCGTCGCGGTCGAGCAGATCATGTTGTCACCGACGGCGAGCACCTCGTCGTCGGTGTAGAAGACGCACTGCGCCGTCTCGGACCACTCGGCGTAGACCGCCTGGACGGCGTCGGCGCCCTCCAGCACGGTGCTGATGCCGAACACGTTGAAGTGGTAGACGGGGTTCTCGACGGTCATCTCCGGGGCGAAGATCTCCTTCCAGCGACCGGCCATCTCCAGGTAGCGGTGGCGGTTGTAGGCGTGCAGCAGGTAGCGGTGCCGCGGGTTCTCGGTCGTCTCGAGCAGACGCTCGACGGCGAGGTTGGTGCGGGTGATGTCGAAGCGACTCATCAGGGCCTCCGGGTCTCGGGTGGGGTGGTCGACGAAACGGTCGCAACCGGCGGCGCGCGGCGCTTGACACAAGACGACTGGTTCTTGACCCTGAACGACATGACGCTCGTCCGGGGGACCTCCCTGCAGGGCTACACGGCGCTGGCCACCGAGCTGGGCGCCGACCCCCTGTCCCTGCTCGCCGCCGTGCACCTCGCACCCGAGGTCGTCGGCGACCACGACGCCTTCATCAGCTACCGCAGCGTGACCGCCCTGCTCGAGGCGACCGCCGCGACCACGGGGTACGGCGACGTCGGGCGGCGGCTCGGTGCGCGGCAGGGCCTGGAGATCCTCGGCCCGCTCGGGGTCGCGGCCCGGACCGCGCCGACGGTCGGTGCGGCGTTGCAGGCGGTCGAGCAGTTCATGGCGGTCTACAGCCCCGCCATCGCCGTGACGGTGCACCCGCCGGCCGCGGACGGACTGGCGCAGTTCGAGTGGCGCCTCGTCGTCCCCCGTCCTCCGGTGCACCGGCAGGCCGCGGAGCTGGCCCTCGGCGTCTCGCTGCGGGTCTTCCGGCTCCTGGCCGGGCTGGACTTCCGGCCGACCTCGGTGCAGCTGCGGCACCCGCTGCTCACACCGGACGCGGACTACCGCCGCGACTTCGGGTGCCGGACCGACGCCGGCACCGACCGGTACGGCTTCCGGTTCCGCGCGGAGGTGCTGGACCGCAGGCTCGACGCGGACAGCGCGGTGCACGCGGTGGTGCGTGACTACCTCGACACCATCGCGGTCCAGACCGGCGGCAGGACGGCTGATGTCGTGGCCCGCCTGGTGCGCCGGATGCTCCCGACCGGTGGCCTCGCCCTCGACCTCGTGGCCGAGCAGCTCGCCCAGCACCCACGCACCCTGCAGCGCCAGCTGGCCGCCCAGGGCACCAGCTTCGCCGAGATCGTCGATGCGGTGCGCCGGGAGGAGGCGGAGCGTTGTCTGCGCGACACCGACATGCCGTTCGGGCAGTTGTCGGGCAACCTCGGCTTCAGCGAGCAGAGCGTCCTGTCGCGGGCCTGCCAGCGCTGGTTCGGGCGCTCGCCGCGCGAGGTACGACGCTCGGCCGGCGGCTGACGCCCGGCACCGGGCTCAGGCGCGCGCCGCTCCCTCGCTGATCAGCAGCTGGCCGGCCGTGTAGGTCGCCATCACGAGCGACTCCAGCCGCTCCGGCGGCTCCGCCAGCACGAAGGTCCGCGAGCCCAGGATCGAGTCGGAGAGCAGGAACAGTCCGGCGCCGGCCGCGGTCAGCACCCGCGCGTCGCGGGGCAGGCCGGGGGAGAGGTGCTGGGCGGATGCGGCCATCGAGCTCAGCAGCGCGGAGTAGCCGAGTACCGTCGCGCCGAGCGCGCGCTCCTGCCGTGCGGCGGCGATCGCCATGACCGGCGCGGTCAGCGCCCACGTGCCCGCGATCGCCCGCGCCCTGCGGTTGCCGGCGAGCGGCGTCGACCGGTCGCGGTGGCGGGCCAGGCCGCTGAGGTAGGCGAGGTGGCCGATCCCGAACGACCCCGCGCCCGCCGCGAACGCCCGCGGACCCTCGCCGAGCAGCAGTACGTCGCCACCCCAGCCGGCCGCCTGCGCGGCGAGCGTGCTGGCGCGCAGCGGCGAGCCCTGCGCTCGCGGGTCGGTCGCCAGCGAGGCGCCGAGCACGGGCATCAGCAGCGGCTTGGTGAGGTGGCGGGCGCGGTGTGCCCACCGGTGGCCGGACCCGGCCAGCAGGGTGTCGACGGTCGCGAGGGCGCCGTAGGCGAGCTTGAGTCGGGTCGTCGTACGCACGGGCGCAATCTAGCCCTCGGGTGACGCCGGGTCAGCGCGAGATGGCGAGCTGCGCCCGCGTCGGGACGTACGGGTCCACGAGCAGCCGCATCCCGGCCTCGAGCGGGGTGCGGTTGGCCTTGCGGCCGTTGCACGGGCTGCAGGCGGCGACGGTGTTGAGCCAGGTCCAGGTCCCGCCGCGGCTCTGG
>DATLIG010000156.1:0-3605 GCA_035539555.1 Nocardioides sp.
ACTCGATGCCGCCGAGCGCGGCGATGGTGTTCCAGGCGACCTTGCAGCCCGGCTGCTCGGCCGCGACCTGCAGGTGCGCCCGCGCGTACGCCGCCAGTGCCCGGACGGGGAGCTGGGTCCGGGCGGCCGTCGTCTCCAGCAACGTGGGGTCGGGCAGGTAGGCGTCGGCGACCGGGGCGTCCGCCTGCTGCCGGGCGCCGCCGACCGGGGCGGCCGCGGTGGGCGCGGCCGTCTCGGTCGTGGACGTCTGGGGGAGCGGGCCGCCCTGGCCGGCGTACGCGACGGCGACGGCGAGGCCGATGAGCACCGCCAACCCGGCCGCCACGACGCCGATGGCCGCGGCGAGCCCGCGGTGGTGGGTCACCTGTAGTTGGTGAACTGCACTGCGAAGTCGTAGTCCTGCGCCTTGACCAGCGCCTGGACCGCCTGCAGGTCGTCGCGCTTCTTCGAGGAGATGCGGAGCTCGTCGCCCTGGATCTGCGCCTTGACGCCCTTGGGGCCCTCGTCGCGGATCAGCTTCGAGACCTTCTTGGCGTCCTCGGAGCTGATGCCCTCCTTGAGGGTGATCCCGATCTTGGAGACCTGGCCGGACGGGCGCGGCTCGGAGGCGTCGAGGATCTTCAGCGACTGGTTGCGCTTGATCAGCTTGTCCTGGAAGACGCTGAGCACGGCGCTGGCGCGGTCGTCGGCGGACGCGCTGATCTCGATCGCGTGCTCGCCCTTCCACTCGATGCTGGCGCCCGTGCCCTTGAAGTCGAAGCGGGTCGCGATCTCGCGCGCGGTCTGCCCGAGCGCGTTGTCGACCTCCTGGCGGTCGATCTTGCTGACGATGTCGAAGGAGGAGTCGGCCATGGGTTCGTCACCTGCGCGTCGTTGAGGTTTTCGGTTGGACGGTGCTGCTGCGCTATTGTTTCGCGTCGTCGCCGACCTTCCAACTCAGGAGCGTTCCGTAGGCAGGGAACGGGTCGGAGGCACAACCCGGCAGATTGCCCGAGTGGCCAAAGGGAGCTGACTGTAAATCAGCCGGCATTGCCTACGTAGGTTCGAATCCTGCATCTGCCACGGGTACGACGAGGGGCCCGGTCCACTGGACCGGGCCCCTCGCGCGTCTCCCCTTCCCGCCGGTCAGAGCGGGTGGTTGGCGATGAATACGCGGCCGGGGTCGACCCCGTCGCGGATCCGGCACAGCGCCGCCCAGTCGTCGCCGTCGTAGAAGCGGCTGGCGTCGACCCGCGTCTCGGCGAACGTCGGCACGAGGGCGACCCGCGACCACGCCGACATCGCCCGGACGACCGAGAAGGCGGCGGCGCGACCGGCGACCGCGGCCTGCGGCGTCGGCGCGGGCGCCAGGCACATCAGGGCGTAGTCGCCGCTGATCGACGACAGTACGCCGCCTCCCGCGACGGGCTTCGCGAGCTGCCCGCCCAGGTGGCGGAGCTCGGCGAACATGAGGCCGCTGCGCGTCCCCGGACCCACCTGGGCGAGGAAGGCGTCGACGGCCTCGTCGTCGAGGGCGCCGAGGACGCTGTGGTCGGCGACGGCCGGCGTCGGGCCGGGCGGATCCATGTGGACCTGGAGCAGTGCCGGGGCCGGAATCCGCCCGAACGTGTCCATCTCGGGGGCGAGCGCCCGCAGCGGGGCGAGGATCTCGGCCGCCCGTTCGTCGGTCTCGAGGATCGCCCCGTCGACGACGACCAGGTCGCGACCGGACAGGAAGGGCGGCAGCTCCGGCAGCGGCGGGAAGCTCATCACCCGCAGCGACGTGGTCGCGCTGTCCGGAGCGGTGCGGCTCCACGCGGCCCACGCGCGGACCACCTCGGGGGCGCGCTCGCGGTCCCACAGCAGCATCCCGGCGAAGACGTCGGCGTAGGGGAGCAGGCCGAGCTCGACCGCGACGACGATGCCGAAGTTGCCGGCGCCGCCGCCCCGCAACGCCCAGAACAGGTCGCGGTCCTCGTCGGCCGTCGCCCGCCGCAGGTCGCCCTCGGCCGTGATCACCTCGACCGCGCGCACCGCGTTGGCGGCCACGCCGTGCCGGCGGGCGTAGAAGGACAGGCCGCCGCTCAGCGCGTAGCCGACGACCGCGACGTCGCCGGCCGACCCGTGCTGCACGGCCCGGCCGTGGGCAGCGGCGGCCTCGGCGACGTCCTGCCACAGGGTGCCGCCGAGGACCCGGACGGTGCCGGCAGCGGGGTCGACGGTGACGCCGGTGAGCTCATGGAGACGGACCAGGACGACGTCGGCGAGGGATCCCTCGCCCAGCGCGGCGGCGCCGTGGCCGGTGCTCTGCGGGGCGATCCGGAGGCCGGCGGCGGCCGCGGCGCGGACCACGTCGCTGACCTGCTCGACGGAGCGCGGGACCGCGACGGCGACCGGCCGCTGCTCGATCGCCAGGTTCCAGGGGGTGCTGGCGGCGTCGTACCCGGGATCGCCGGGGAAGTGCACCTCGCACCCGCTGTCGAGCGTGGACAGGGTGCTGGTGTCGGGGGTGGTGGTCATGGTGGAGCCTTCGTTCTTCTCGGGTGCCTGACGCCGAGAACCCTCAGGCCCGGAACGGGTCGCGAACCATCCCCGATCCGTGGGTGAATCATCGCCCCGTGGGCTGGGGGCGGACCACACCCAGAAATGTGGGATACCGCCCGCCGGACGGTTTGCCCCACACTGCTCGCATGGCCCGAGGACTGACTGCTGAGCGCGTGCGCCAGGACGTGGACGTGGTGGCGCGCGCCGGCCTGGAGCTCGAGACCTTCCTCGAGGAGGCCGTCGCGTCGATCCAGCGCGCCGTGCCGTGGGTCAGCGTCTGCATCGGCACCCACGACCCGAGCAGCCACATGCTCACCAGCGCCCGCAAGTACGGCGATCTCCGGGTCCGCAACAGCCACGACCACGAGTTCGGGCTGATCGAGTACGGCACCGTCGAGGAGACGTCGTTCACCGAGCTGGCACGCGCCCCGATCGCCGCCGCCGGCGTCCACCTGCTCACGGGCGGCGAGATCGAGCGCTCCCACCGCCTCGCGACCTTCATGCGACCCAACTTCGGCTACGGCGACGAGGCCCGGATGGCCTTCCGCGACGGACGCGAGGTCTGGGGCGCGATGGCGCTGTTCCGCGGCACCGACGACGACCCCTTCGACCAGGCGGAGGTCGACTTCCTCGCCTCGCTGTCGACCGCGTTCGCGCACGGGGTGCGGGCCGGGATGCTGACCCGCCTCGCCGACGTCGTCCCCGTGAGCGAGGCGCCGGGCACCGGACCGGCCGTGATCATCGTGGGCCCGGACGACCAGATCACCCAGATGACACCGGCTGCCGAGCAGCGGCTCGGCGAGCTGGTGACCGGCCCCGGCCACTGCGACCCGCTGTCGCCGATCGCGGCGCTCATCGGCGCCGCGCGCCGCTATGCCCGCGGAGAGTGGGAGCGGATCCCGCGCTGCCGGCTGCGCACGGCTTCGGGCATGTGGCTGGTGCTGCAGGCGGGTCCGTTGAGCGCGTTCGGCGACCGGGACGGTGACGTGGTGATCACGATCGAGGAGGCGCGGCCGCCGGAGATCGTGGCGCTGGTGGTCGCCGCCTTCGGGCTGACCCCGCGTGAGCGCGACGTGACCCAG
>DATLIG010000157.1:0-8649 GCA_035539555.1 Nocardioides sp.
TATTCCGGACATCGGTCTCGACATCCGGGATCTCGATTCGTGGTGGGTGACCTGTCACCCGTACGCTGATCTCGCTCATCCAGAGGGACTGAGGGAACGGCCCGAAGAAGTCCCGGCAACCGCCGCGAACTCCCGGACGCACCAGCACAGCTGGCGCGGACGTCGCGGAAACGGTGCCAAATCCGACCCGGCGAGAGTCGTCCGGGACAGATGAGAAGGAGGAATCCATGAGCGCCGTTGTGACCGAAGAGTCCACGTCCACCGCCACGTCGACCGGTTCCGGGCTCCGCGAGGGCGCCTTCGGGCACGCCACCGCGCTCGCCTGTCGCGAGTGCGGCCACCGGGTCGACCTGGGCCCGTTCTACGCCTGCCCCGAGTGCTTCGGGCCGCTGGAGATCGCCTACGACTTCCCGGCCGTCACCCGGGAGCAGATCGAGGCCGGCCCGCGCAACATCTGGCGCTACAAGGCGCTGCTGCCGGTCCCGAACGACATCGAGACCAGTCCCAACACCGAGCCGGGCTTCACCCGCCTCCTCGCGGCCGACAACCTGGGCCGCGAGCTCGGCATCGCCAAGCTGTGGGTGAAGGACGACTCCACCAACCCCACGAACTCCTTCAAGGACCGTGTCGTCGCCTGCGCGCTGAGCGCCGCCCGTGAGCTCGGCTCGACCGTGTTCGCCTGCCCCTCGACCGGCAACCTCGCCAACGCCGTGGCCGCCGCGGGCGCGCGTGCCGGGATCAAGACCGTCGTCTTCATCCCGAGCAACCTCGAGCAGCCCAAGCAGGTCAACTCGGCGATCTTCACCGAGAACCTCGTCGCCGTCGACGGCAACTACGACGACGTCAACAAGCTCGCCTCCGAGATCGCCGGCGAGGAGGAGGGCTGGGCGTTCGTCAACGTCAACGTCCGCCCCTACTACGCCGAGGGCTCGAAGACGCTGGGCTACGAGATCGCCGAGCAGCTCGGCTGGCGCCTGCCGGACCAGGTCGTGATCCCGGTCGCCTCCGGCTCGCAGCTCACCAAGGTCGACAAGGCATTCCAGGAGCTGATCAAGCTCGGTCTCGTCGAGGACAAGCCCTACCGGATCTTCGGCGCCCAGGCCGAGGGCTGCGGCCCCGTCGCCACGGCCTTCAAGGCCGGCACCGACGCCATCCGCCCGGTGAAGCCCGACACGATCGCCAAGAGCCTCGCGATCGGCAACCCTGCCGACGGCATCTACGTCCTCGACATCGCCCGCCGTACCGGTGGTGCGATCGAGGAGGTCACCGACGAGGAGATCCGCGAGGGCATCGTCCTGCTCGCCCGCACCGAGGGCATCTTCACCGAGACGGCCGGCGGCACGACCACGGCGGTCACCAAGAAGCTCGTCGAGACGGGCCAGCTGGACCCCGACCTCGAGACGGTCATCATCAACACCGGCCACGGCCTGAAGACGCTCGACGCGGTCTCCGGGCACGTCAGCGCCGCCGCCACCATCGCCCCGACCTACAGCGCCTTCAAGGCGACCGGTCTCTGAGCACCCCCACCTGAAGCAGAAGGAAAGACCCATGGCAGTCAGCGTCCGGATCCCCACCATCCTCCGCACCTACACCGGTGGCGACTCCGAGGTGAGCGCCACCGGCGCCACCGTGTCCGAGATCCTGGACGACCTGGACGCCAACTACGCGGGCATCAAGGGCCGCATCGTCGACGAGGACGGCAAGCTGCGCCGCTTCGTCAACGTCTACGTCAACAACGACGACGTCCGCTTCGAGCAGGACCTCGCCACCCCGACGCCCGACGGCGCCGAGGTGTCGGTGATCCCGGCCGTCGCGGGCGGCTGCTGACGCACCACGCACCATTCAGGAGCGCCGCGGACCGGTCTCGGTCCGCGGCGTTTCCCTTGGTACGACGACCGCGTCAGCCCGCGGGCGCGGGGAAGACCAGGCGCCCCTCGACATCGACCGGCTCGCCGTCGAAGTACTCCGAGCCGAGGGTGGCGTCGATCGTCAGCTCGACCTCGACCGGGTCGCAGGCCGCGCGCACTACCTCGAGCGTGCCGGTCGACTCCTCCTGGGTGGTCGACGTCTCCAGGTCCGGCTCTGCGCCCACGAAGAGGTACAGGTTGCGGACGCCCTGCTCCTGGTCGCCGAAGTCGATCGGGAGCGCGAAGGTCCGGTCGCCCTCGACGTCCGCCGCCACGATCTCGCTGGAGAGATGGACGCCGTCCGTGATGCCTTCGATCCGCACGACGACCTCGCCGGAGTCGTTCTCGCTCGGTCCGCACTTCGCCGTGACCTCGTCGAACACGACCTCCGTGCCGTCGGCCCTCGTCACGACCAGCCGGGTCGGCTGGTCCGAGAGCTCGTCCCGCTCATCGGCGTCGTCGTCCCCGCACCCGGCGGCGAGCACGAGCAGCGCGACGATCGAGATGGCGCGGCGTGCGATCCCCATCAGAGGCCTCGCCAGACGTACCGGACGGTCTGGATGCCGATGGTGTCGGTCCGACCGACGCGGCCGGCAGCTCCCGTCGGGCCATGGCTGGTCCACAGCAGCCGGAACCGCACGGTGCCGTCGGACCGGATGAAGCGTCCCGGGATCGGATAGATCATCGAGCGGGTGTCGACCCGGCTGTAGACGTCGATGTTGCGGACGTCCCCTTCCGGCGTGACCATCTCGAGATCGAGGTCGACGTCGTACTGCCGGAGGCCGCGCACCACCAGCACGGGCCAGTAGCCCGCGGCCCGGTCGCGGGGGAGCGTGACCCGGTGAGCGGTACGGACCAGGGGATCACGCCGCCAGTCGGTGTTGAACGCCCGGTAGCGCAGGCTCCCGTCGATGATCCGGAGCCTCGCCTGCCGCTGGGTCAACGTCGCGGTGCGCGTCGCGTTGGCGGTGCGGGTGGCGGTGCTGGTGGCCTGGACCCTGTAGCCCCACGACAGCGTGAACGGCGGGGAGAGGGGGCCGTAGGTCGTCCCGTGGCCGTCCCGGACGGCGAGGCGGACCCGGTAGGTGCCCGCTGGCGCCAGTTCGTCCCACCACTTGCCGTTCCAGCGCTCGCTCGAGTGGTCCTGGTCGACGTACCACCACGCGACGACCTCGCCGTCGGGGCCGACCACCTCGATCGTCGGCTGGGCCCACTCCGAGACCACCGCGTCGAGCCCGCCCTGGCGGAACGCGATGGTGTGGGCCACCCCCGGCAGGGTGTCCCGTGGGTAGAACGCGGATGCGCTGCGGGCGGGCGCGGCCAGCGGCGGGGCGGTGCCCACGTAGATCGTCGCCGAGCGGGTGCTGGGCTCCTCGCCCGTGCTCGTGGCCGTCACGGTGACGGTGTAGGTGCCGGCGGACAGGACCTTGCCCGTCGTCGCCGAGCTCACGGAGATGGTGCCGGCGCCGTGCTGGGCGAGGCTCAGCTGTTCAGCGGTGAGGTCGGCCTCGTGGACGACCTGTCCTCCGGAGGAGGTGAGGACCCAGTGCGCCGTCTCGGCGTCGGTGCCCACGTCGATCGTCGCCGACTCCCAGATGCCGTCGCCGTTCTCGTAGAGCAGCGGGTCCGAGGTGCCCACCGAGAGCCAGGTCGGCACGAGGGCACGGGCAGGCTGCGCGTGGAGCACGGACGCACCCAGCGCCACGGCACAGACCAGCTGCAGGAATCGACGCAAGGGGGCCTCCCGAGAAGGACGGCGGTGGGCCGCCGGACGAAATGTCGTCCGATCGTAGGTGGCCGGCGCTCCGCGCCGCCGGGGATTAGGGGAAGCCGTCTAGCCCAGCAGCCGTGCCGCCAGCGCCGCGCTCGCCGGGTAGTCCACCTTGCTCACCGGCGTGCGCGGCACGGTGTCGACGAAGAGCACCGTCTTCGGGACCTTGTAGTTGGAGATCAGCGCGCGGCAGTGGTCGCGGACGTCGTCCTCGGTGATCTGGACACCCTCGCGGCGCTGGACGAGCGCGGTGACCTGCTGGCCCCAGCGCTCGTGCGGCGTACCGACCACGACGGCGTCGAAGATGTCCTCGTGGCGCAGCAGGACCGCCTCCACCTCCTCGGGGTGGACCTTCTCGCCGCCGGTGTTGATGCAGACCGAGCCGCGGCCGAGGACGGTCACCGAGCCGTCCTCCTCGCGGCGGGCGAAGTCGCCGGGGATGACCCAGCGCACGCCGTCGACCTCCTTGAAGGTGGCAGCGGTCTTGACCGGGTCCTTGTAGTAGCCGAGCGGGACCGGGCCGGAGCGGGCGAGCATGCCGTCGACGCCCGGCGGGCAGGGCTTCATCTCCGGATCGAACACCTCGACCTGGTCGTTGACGGTGAAGCGCGGCGCGGCCGAGCCGCCCTCGGAGCCGTCGTCGATCCGGGAGCCGGCGGCGCCGGACTCCGAGGACCCGTAGGAGTCGAGGATGAACCGGCCGGGCAGCGCACGACGGATCTCCTCGCGCACGCCGTCGGACAGGGGAGCGGCGCCGTTGGACACGGCGGCCAGGCTGGACAGGTCCCAGCGGTCCGGCTCGGCCAGGATCGCCTCGGCCACCGGACGGCCCATCGCGTCGCCGAGGAAGGTCAGCGAGACGACCCGCGCCTTCTCGACGAGGTCGAGGACGCCGGTGGCGCTGAAGTTCGGCTCGGTGAAGAGGGCGATGGTCTGGCCGGCGACGTGGCCGTTGCCGAGGATCCACTGGCTGCCGCCGTGCATCATCGGCCCGCAGGCGAGCAGGACCATCGGGTTCTCGACCGCGACCGCCTCCTCGACCAGCTGCTCGACCGAGTCGAGCGGGGCGCCGTAACGGGCCGCGTTGAGTGCGGCGCGCATCAGGTCCTCGATGCGCCAGACCACGCCCTTGGGGTTGCCCGTGGTGCCGCCCGTGTAGAGGACGTAGTGGTCGTCGGCGGAGCGGCCGTTGACCGGCCGCTCGGGGGAGGCGGCGGCCAGCGCGGCGTCGTACTCCTCGCCGAGGACGACCAGCTCCCGCAGGGTCGGCGTGTCCAGCGCGGCCACGGCGTCGACGTACTCGGGGGCGATGATCGCGGCGACGCAGTCGGCGTTGTCGTAGAGGTAGGCGAGCTCGTCGCGGAGGTACTTGTAGTTGATGTTGATCGGCACCGCGCGCGCCTTGAGGCAGCCGTAGAGCGCGTCGACCCACTCGATGCGGTTGGTGGCGTGGACGGCCACGTGCTCGCCCGGCCTGATGCCGAGGCCGATCAGGTGGTTGGCCAGGCGGGTGGCGCGGTCGTCGACCTCGGCGAAGGTCCACGCGCGGTCCATGGTGAAGACGGCGACCCGGTCCGGGACGGCGTCGGCCATCGCCTCGAGGACGTCGGCGAGGTTGATCGGGCGGGCGGTGGCTGTGGCGGCGGTCACAGCGGACAGCCTGCCAACTAGAACAAGTTCTCGCTAGCGTTCTTCGACAGAATGGGACCATGGCCTCGCACCACTACGCGCTCGACCTGACCTGGCAGGGCAACCGCGGCACGGGCACGTCCGGCTACCGCGACTACGGCCGTGACGTGCTCCTCCGGGCCGCCGGCAAGCCCGACCTCGCCGGCTCGGCCGACCCGACCTTCCGCGGCGACGCGACCCGGTGGAACCCCGAGGAGCTGCTGGTGGCGGCGCTCGCCCAGTGTCACCTGCTGTCCTACCTCCACTCGGCGATCAACCACGGCGTCGTCGTCACGGCGTACGACGACAGCCCGGTCGGCACCATGGCCCAGGTCGGTCAGGGCGGGCGCTTCACGGAGGTCGTGCTGCGCCCGCAGGTCACCGTCGCCGACGCCTCGATGGTCGAGGTCGCGCGGGAGATCCACGGCGAGGCGAGCGCCAACTGCTTCATCGCGGCGTCGGTGAACTTCCCCGTCCGGCACGAGCCCGTGACGAGGGTCGCGTCGGCCTGACACCCCGACGCCACCGGGGCGCCACGATCCGTTCAGGAGGGTCTGGTTCAAAGCAGCCATGAGTCGTACCCGCAAGGCCCTCGTCGGTGTCGGCGTCGCCCTCGCCGGCGTCGGGGTCACCACGGGCGGCGGTCGTGAGCTGCTGCGACGCCAGGCCGCGATCGCCCGGGCCCGGATCGGGAAGCCGTTGGGCGAGGAGGCGCTGCCCGCCGACAAGACCTGGAAGAAGAAGTCGTACGCCGGCACGCCCCTCGAGCTGCTCGTCCTCGGTGACTCGATCGCCGCCGGGCTGGGGGCCGAGCGCCCCAAGGACACCCTCGGTGCGCGGATCGCCCGTGGCCTGGCGGGCGAGCTGCGCCGGCCGGTCCGGCTGCGGACCGCGGCCGTCGTCGGCTCGGAGACCTCGGCGCTGGCCGGCCAGCTCGACGGGCTGCCGGACGGCTACCTCGCCGACGTCGCGGTGATCGTGGTCGGCGGCAACGACGTCACGCACCGGATCCCGGTCGCGACCTCCGCCGCGCAGCTGGAGGAGGCGGTGGTCCGGCTGCGGATGCAGGGCACCGAGGTCGTCGTCGGCACCTGCCCCGATCTGGGAGCGCTGCGTCCGGTCCCTCAGCCGCTGCGCTCGCTCGGCTCGCGGATGTCGCGCCAGCTCGCCGGCGCCCAGGCCGAGGTCGCCGTCCGCAACGGCGCGCACGCGGTGTCGCTGGCCCGCGTGGTCGGTCCGTTCTTCATCACCAACCCGGACGAGATGTTCAGCCTCGACCGCTTCCACCCGAGCGCGCTGGGCTACAAGCGGACCGCGAAGGCGCTGCTGCCGTCGGTGCTGCTGGCGCTCGGCCATGCCGTCGAGGTGCCCTTCGGGCACCACCCACCCCACTCGTAGCCTCATGGCGTGACCTCCGTGCTGCTGGCGACCTTCGACCTGATGCCCGAGGGCGAGCCGGGTGGCGAGCTGCTGGTCGCGGCGCTCGCCGAGCACGGCGTCGACGCCCGCTGGGTGCGGTGGGACGACCATGACGTCGTCTGGGCCGACGCCGACCTGGTCGCGGTCCGCTCCACGTGGGACTACCACCGCCGCCTGCCCGCCTTCCTCGCGTGGGCGGGTCGCGTGGAGGCGGTGACACCGCTGCTCAACGGTGCGGAGGTGTTCGCCTGGAACGCGGACAAGATCTACCTGGCCGAGCTCGCGGACGTCGTACCCGTGGTCCCGACGGCGCCCCTCGACGACACCGACCTCGCCGGTGGGCTGGCGCGGGCGCTGGAGCGCTGGCGACGGGTGGTCGTCAAGCCGCGCACGGGAGCCGGCGGCGTCGGCGTGGTCGTGGCCGAGAGCGTCGCGGACCCCCGCCTGGAGGGGCTGGTCGCGGGTCCGTGGATCGTGCAGCCGGTCGTGGAGTCGGTGCGGACGACGGGTGAGTCGTCGGTCTACGTCCTCGACCGGGCGCCCGTGGCGCAGGTCGACAAGGTCGCGGCGGCGGGGGAGCTGCGCGTGCACGAGCTGTACGGCGGAAGCAGCCGCCCGGTCCCGATCGACCCCGGTCGCGCGCGGGTCGCGGCCGACGCGGTGCGGGCGGTCGAGGCCCGGACCGGCGCCGACCTGGCCTACGCGCGGGTCGACCTGATGGCGTGGCAGGACCAGTGGGTGGTCAGCGAGCTGGAGCTGATCGAGCCCGGTCTCTACCTCGACGTGGACCCGGCGAACGCCGAGCGCTTCGCCGCGATGGTCCTCGGACGGCTGAACCGGTCCTGAGAAGGACCCCCTTCTCCTTGCACTCGCCATGGTCGAGTGCTAAACATGATGCTGGCACTCTCGCCTTGAGAGTGATAACGGACATCGCGAAGGAATCGCAGGAGTTATGTCGAAGCTGATTGCTTTCAACGAGGAGGCCCGGCGTGGCCTCGAGCGTGGCATGAACACGCTCGCCGACGCCGTCAAGGTCACCCTTGGCCCGAAGGGCCGCAACGTCGTCCTGGAGAAGAAGTGGGGCGCCCCCACGATCACCAACGACGGTGTGTCCATCGCCAAGGAGATCGAGCTCGAGGACCCCTACGAGAAGATCGGCGCCGAGCTGGTCAAGGAGGTCGCGAAGAAGACCGACGACGTCGCCGGTGACGGTACGACGACCGCGACCGTCCTCGCCCAGGCGCTGGTCCGCGAGGGCCTCCGCAACGTGGCCGCGGGCGCGAACCCGATGGGTCTCAAGCGCGGCATCGAGGCCGCCGTGACCGCTGTCTCCGAGCAGCTCCTCGGCATGGCCAAGGACGTCGAGACCCGCGAGCAGATCGCCGCCACCGCCACCATCTCCGCCGGTGGCGACGCCACTGTCGGTGACGCCATCGCCGAGGCGATGGACAAGGTCGGCAAGGAGGGCGTGATCACGGTCGAGGAGTCGAACACCTTCGGCATCGACCTCGAGCTCACCGAGGGCATGCGGTTCGACAAGGGCTACATCTCGGCCTACTTCGTCACCGACCCCGAGCGCATGGAGACCGTCCTCGAGGACGCCTACGTGCTCATCGCCAACAGCAAGATCAGCAACGTCAAGGACCTGCTGCCGCTGCTGGAGAAGGTCATGCAGTCGGGCAAGCCGCTCGTCATCCTCGCCGAGGACGTCGACGGCGAGGCGCTGTCGACCCTGGTCGTCAACAAGATCCGCGGCACCTTCAAGTCCGTCGCCGTCAAGGCGCCGGGCTTCGGCGACCGCCGCAAGGCCATGCTGCAGGACATCGCGATCCTGACCGGCGGCCAGGTCATCTCCGAGGAGGTCGGCCTCAAGCTGGAGTCGGC
>DATLIG010000158.1:0-4101 GCA_035539555.1 Nocardioides sp.
CGTGTCGGTCAACATCAAGCCGCTCGAGGACCGGATCGTCGTCAAGGCGGTCGAGGCGGAGCAGACCACCGCGTCCGGCCTGGTCATCCCCGACACGGCCAAGGAGAAGCCCCAGGAGGGCGAGGTCCTGGCCATCGGCCCGGGTCGCATCGACGACAACGGCAACCGCGTCCCGCTCGACGTCGCGGTGGGTGACAAGGTCATCTACAGCAAGTACGGCGGTACCGAGGTCAAGTACGCCGGCCAGGAGTACCTCATCCTCTCCGCCCGCGACGTGCTCGCGGTCATCGCCTGACCTTCGAGTCTCGACCCGCCCGGGACGTCATACGCAGCGGTCGCCCCGGCGGCCCGGTCGTGTGACGCCCGGGCGTTCGGCTTTCCCAACCCAAGGAGCAACACAGTGCCCAAGATCCTGGAGTTCGACGAGCACGCCCGTCGCGCGCTCGAGCGCGGCGTCGACAAGCTCGCCAACACCGTCAAGGTGACCCTCGGCCCCAAGGGCCGCTACGTCGTCCTCGACAAGAAGTGGGGCGCGCCGACCATCACCAACGACGGCGTGACCGTCGCCCGTGAGGTCGAGCTGGACGACCCGTTCGAGAACCTCGGTGCCCAGCTCACCAAGGAGGTCGCGACCAAGACCAACGACGTCGCCGGTGACGGTACGACGACCGCGACCGTGCTCGCCCAGGCGCTCGTGCACGAGGGCCTGCGCGCCGTCGCGGCCGGCGTGAACCCGATGGGCCTCAAGCGCGGCATGGACGCCGCCGCGGCGGCGGTCAGCGACGCGCTGCGCGAGGCCGCCCGCGAGATCGACGACGAGAAGGACATCGCCTCGGTCGCGACCGTCTCCTCGCGCGACAGCCACATCGGCGACCTGCTCGCCGAGGCCTTCAGCAAGGTCGGCAAGGACGGCGTGATCACGGTCGAGGAGTCCAACACCCCCTCGACCGAGCTCGAGTTCACCGAGGGCATGCAGTTCGACAAGGGCTTCAACTCGGCGTACTTCGTGACCGACGCGGAGCGTCAGGAGGCCGTCCTCGACGACCCCTACATCCTGATCAACCAGGGCAAGATCTCGGCGATCGCCGAGCTCCTGCCGCTGCTCGAGAAGGTCATCCAGACCGGCAAGCCGCTCTTCATCCTCGCCGAGGACGTCGAGGGCGAGGCGCTCTCCACCCTGGTCGTCAACAAGATCCGGGGCACCTTCACCGCCGTCGCGGGCAAGGCCCCCGGCTTCGGCGACCGCCGCAAGGCGATCCTGCAGGACATCGCGATCCTCACCGGCGGCACGGTCATCTCGCCGGAGGTCGGCCTCAAGCTCGACCAGATCGGTCTCGAGGAGCTCGGCCAGGCACGACGCATCGTCGTCACGAAGGACAACACGACGATCGTCGACGGTGCCGGCGACGAGACCCAGGTCGCGGGTCGCGTCGAGCAGATCAAGAAGGAGATCGAGGCGTCCGACTCCGACTGGGACACCGAGAAGCTGCAGGAGCGGCTCGCGAAGCTCTCCGGCGGCGTCGTGGTGATCAAGGTCGGCGCGCACACCGAGGTCGAGCTCAAGGAGAAGAAGCACCGCATCGAGGACGCCGTCTCCGCGACGCGCGCCGCGATCGAGGAGGGCATCGTCCCCGGCGGCGGCTCGGCCATCGTCCACGCGGCCGCGGCCCTCGAGGGTGACCTCGGCCTGACCGGTGACGAGGCCGTCGGCGTCCGGATCGTCCGCAAGGCGGTCGACGAGCCGCTGCGCTGGATCGCCGAGAACGGTGGCGAGAACGGCTACGTCGTCACCAACAAGGTGCGCGAGCTCGGCGTCGGCAACGGCTACAACGCGGCCACCGGCGAGTACGGCGACCTGGTCGCCCAGGGCGTCATCGACCCGGTCAAGGTGACCCGGTCGGCGCTCGCCAACGCGGTCTCCGTCGCCGGCATGCTCCTCACCACCGAGGTGCTCGTCGTCGACAAGCCCGAGGACGAGGAGCCGGCCGACGCCGGCCACGGCCACGGTCACGGCCACGGTCACTGAGCACGGTCACTGAGCACGGTCACTGAGACCTGCCACCAGCAGTCCGGCCCGTCGTACCTCCTGGTGCGGCGGGCCGGTCTGGTCTCCGGGGATGTCGGCGTACGAAATCTTCGTGATCGCCTCCGGTCACATCCCTCCGGCATAGTGGGCACATGCTGTGGAGAGTGCGTGCCGGACTGCCCGACCGGCCCGGGGCGCTGGCGGAGCTGGCGGCGGCGTGCGGCCGCGCCGGCGTCAACATCCAGACCGTGCAGGTCTTCCCCGGTGACGTGACGGTGACCGACGAGCTGGTGCTGCAGGTCCCGCAGGACTGGACCCAGGAGCAGCTCCGCGCGCTGGTGGACGGCGCGGGTGGCGAGACGGTGTCCGCGACACCGGTGACCACCGCGGCGCTCGAGGACCAACCGACCCGCTACGTCCAGGCCGTGCGCTCGATCGTCGCCCAGCCGGCGACCTTCCCCGACGTCGCCGCGCACCTCTTCGACGCCGACGTGGCGCCCAGCACCGGCACCGACGACGTCCTCGAGATGACGGTCGGCGGCTCGGCCACGATCCAGATCCGGCGCGACACGCCCTTCACCGCCACCGAGCGGGAGCGGGCGGCGGCGCTGGCCGAGCTGGTCGGCGAGGTCCTCGACGCGCAGGCACCGCCGGCGCCGCACCACCCGAGCGTGGGCGACCCGGAGTTCGTGACCACCGGGGCGGTCGTCTCGGCGCTCGCCGGCGGCAAGGTCGCCGGGCGGGCGGAGTACACCGCGGCGGTCGACGAGCCGTGGCCGGTCGACCTGTGGGTGGATCCGGCCTGGCACCGCCGCGGCGTCGGCACCCGCCTGCTCGCCGACGTGGCCCGAGCCGCCCGGAGCGCGGGCGCCGAGGAGATCGTGCTGACCGCGCCGTCGGACACCAAGGCGGTGCTGCCGATGGTGCTCGCGGCGGGCATGCGCGGCCGGATCCGGATGGCCGGCGACACGCTCACGGTGCGCATCGCGATCACCGACCTGCGCGCGTAGGCGCTCGAAGGCCCTAGGGTTCTGCCACCTGATCCAGAATCCCGGGGGAGAACACATGGTCCGCAACGCCAAGAAGGCAGCCGGCTCGGACGCCGCCGACGACAAGACCTGGCGCGCGACGCCGGAGGCCGAGTCGAAGGCGAAGACCTACCGCATCATCGCGCTCGTCCTGTGGGCGCTCTCGATCGCCGCCGAGCTCGGCGGCATCTTCGGGCTGCTCCTCAACAAGGGCATCCTCGAGGCGAGCACGTCGGTCGACGACCGGGGCGTGCTCGTCGCCGACGAGAAGTTCCCGACGTGGGCCTTCGCGACGCTGATCGGTCTCCTCGTCGTGATGGCGATCCTGACCATCATCGGCTCGCAGCTGTGGAAGAAGGCGCAGGAGCTCGACCCGCCCTCGAGCGCCAACGGCATCTCGTTCTTCCTCAAGAGCCAGCTCGGCGCGATCATCCCGCTGATCGCGTTCGTGCCGATCATCGTGCTGATCTTCCTCAACAAGGACATGTCGAAGCAGCAGAAGGGCTGGGCCGGGGGCGTCGGCGTCGTCCTCGCGCTGGTGGCGGTCGCGCTGGGCGTGAACTACGACCCGCCGTCGATCGAGAAGTACACGGCCGAGAAGCAGGCCGTCGTCCAGCTGCTCGGCGAGGACAAGGTCTACTGGGCCGGCGGCGGCGAGGTCTACCACGTCTGCGGCGCTGTCCCCGACCTGTCGAAGAGCGCCGTCACCAGCGGTACGACGGCCCAGGCCGTGGAGGACGGCAAGCCCCGCCTGACGTTGAAGCTGGAGTCGGAGCTGAAGGCCTGCGACCGCGCGGTGCCCAACAACATCGACGAGATCGTCGAGGCGATCCGCCGCGTCCAGCAGGGTGAGGACGTCGAGCAGGTCCTGCCCACGCCGGACTGGACCGGCGTCGAGGGCGCCCCGGCCGGCAAGGCCCTCGACGAGCTCAACGACGTCCTCGACGAGGTCAAGAAGGACGACCCCTCCGAGTCGGCCGAGTAGTCCCGGTCCTCCGGGGGTGAGGATGGTCTCACCCCCGGAGGCATTGTGAATGCATTCACAAT
>DATLIG010000159.1:0-7902 GCA_035539555.1 Nocardioides sp.
TGCGGGTGATCCGAGCGTCACTCCTCCTCGTCGGAGTGGATGTCGATGCGCCATCCGGTCAGTCGCGCGGCCAGGCGGGCGTTCTGGCCCTCCTTGCCGATCGCCAGCGACAGCTGGAAGCCGGGTACGACGACCCGGGCCGACCGCGCGGCGGCGTCCACCACCGTGACCGACTGCACCTGGGCCGGCGAGAGCGCGTGGGAGACCAGCGTCGCGGGGTCGTCGGACCAGTCGACGATGTCGATCTTCTCGCCGTGCAGCTCGGCCATCACGTTGCGGACCCGCTGGCCCATCGGCCCGATGCACGCGCCCTTGGCGTTGACCCCCGACACCGTCGAGCGGACCGCGATCTTGGTGCGGTGACCGGACTCGCGGGCGATCGCGGCGATCTCGACGGTGCCGTCGGCGATCTCCGGGACCTCGAGCGCGAAGAGCTTCTTGACCAGGTTGGGGTGCGAGCGCGACAGGGTGATCTGCGGGCCGCGCATGCCCTTGCGGACCGATACGACCAGGCACTTGATCCGCGTGCCGTGACTGTAGTCCTCCCCCGGCACGCGCTCGCCGGACGGCAGCTGCGCCTCGATCTTGCCGAGGTCGACGAGCACGTCGTCGGGGTTGCGGCCCTGCTGGATGATGCCGGAGACGATGTCGCCCTCCCTGCCGGAGAACTCGCCGAACTTGATCTCGTCCTCGGCGTCGCGCAGTCGCTGCAGCATGATCTGCTTCGCGGTCGTCGCGGCGATACGGCCGAAGTCGGCCGGCGTGTCGTCGTACTCACCGACCTTGTTGCCCTCGCCGTCGACCTCGACGGCGATCACGCTCACGTGGCCCGTCTTGCGGTCGAGCTCCACCCGCGCCTGCGCCTGGGATCCCTCGGTCTTGTGGTAGGCCGTCAGGAGCGCCTGCTCGATCGCCTCGACGAGGACGTCGAACTTGATCTCCTTCTCGCGCTCCAGCGTCCGCAGGATGCTGAGGTCGATGTCCATCAATCGGAGTCCTTCTCGTCGTTCTCGTCACGGGTCTTGCGGTTGAACTCGATCTGGACGAGCGCCTTGCGCACGTCCGCGTAGGGGATGCGGCGCTCGGCGCCGTCCACGGCCACGTTCACGGCCTCGTCGTCCGAGGAGCCGATCCGGCCACTCACCGTCGTGTCGTCGGCGAGGGTGACCTTGACCAGCCGGGTCTCGTTGCGACGCCAGTGCCGCGGGAGCGTGAGCGGCCGGTCGACGCCACGGGAGGTGACCTCGAGGGTGTAGGGCAGCTCGCCCATCACCTCGCCGGCGCCGTCGGGCCCGTCGGACTCGAGGACCTGGTCGATCACCTTCGTCGCGGCGGCGATGTCGTCGAGGGTGGGTCCACCGTCGGTGTCGAGCGCGACCCGCAGCACGCGCCGCTTGCCTGCCGGAGTGATCTCGACTGCTTCGACGTCGAGGCCGAGCTCGGCGAGAGGTCCGGTGAGAACCTGCTCGATCCGCTCGGCTGTCGCGCGCTGCGCGCCCTGGCCCGAACCCATGACGAGTCCTCCCGTGTCCTGTTGTGGCTGTGCCCATGAACCATAGCGCGTGGAGATAAGGTTCCCCGGTGCCCGCACGTCCGACACCGCTCTCCCGTCGCGCCGTGATGGCCGGCGGTCTCGCCGGGACGGCAGTGGCACTGGTCGGGTGCGACGCGGTCGACGACCTGCTCGGTGGCGACGACGACCCGGGCGTGTCGGGTGCCGTCACCCCCACGGCGCCGGCCGTCGACGCCGACAGCGACCTGGTGGCGACCGTGCTCGAGGCCGTCACGGCGACCGGTGCGCTCGCCACGGCGGTGGGTACGACGGTCCCCGCCCTCGCGGGTGTGGCGACGCGGCTGGCCCGACTCCACGAGGTGCACGCGACCGAGCTCGGCGGCGCGGAGGCCGCCGACGCCCCCGCCGTACCGGCGTCGCGGGCGGCGGCGCTGCGCCGCCTGGTCCAGGCGGAGACCCGGCTGCAGGACCGGCTGGTCACGGCGGCAGGGGAAGCCGAGAGCGGTGCTCTCGCCCAGGTGCTGGCATCGATGGCCGCCGCGGTCGCCCAGCAGCGGGCGGTGCTGGCATGAGCGACACCACCACGACGCCCTCACCGACCCCGACCGCGACCTCCTCCTCCGATCCGGCCGCCGACGGCGCGACCGACGCCCTGCAGGCCGCGCTCGCGGCAGAGCACGCCGCCGTCTTCGTGTACGCCGCTCTCGGCGGCCAGGCCTCCCAGTCGGCGCAGCCGGGACTCTACGGCCGGATCACGGCGGCGTACCGCCTGCACCGGACCCGCCGCGACGAGCTGGTCGCGATGGTCACGGCCGCCGGCGCCGAGCCGGTCGCGGCCGAGCCGGGCTACCAGCTGCCGGCCGACCTCGGCACCCCCGCCGCGCTCGACGCGCGCGCCCTGCGCCTGGAACAGGACGCCGCCGCCACGTACGCCTACCTGGTGGCGAGCAGCACCGGCGCGAGCCGGTCCTGGGCGGCGACGGCGCTGGTCGACGCCGCCGTGCGCGGGCTGGGCTTCGGGGGGAAGCCGGAGTCGTTCCCGGGGCTGTGACGGTCCCGAACGCCGCTCACCGGGGTCTCGACACGCGCGTCGCGCTTCTCGACCTTCCCGCCTGATCGCTGGGCGGTAAAAACGCCAGTGGTTCGCGGCTTCCGTTCTCCGGGGAACTCCCGAGACGTCCCCCGAAGACGGGGCCGCGAACCACTGGTGACCGGGGACAACGGTCATCTTGAGTGACGGGAGAGGTGGGGCTCACCGATCACCTGTGCACAATCATGCAACAGAACGCAGTCCGGGTGTGCGGAATGCGATCCTCATAAATGTGCACTGCACAAACCTGCAGTCAGGGTCACCTGACCCGCAGGCAGCGGCGTCCGACGCCGTCAGCGCCAGGGAGCGATCAGCCCGGGGATGTCGGCCAGCCGGTGCGCGACCGCATCGGGCTCCCCCTCGGTGTGGCCGACCTGTTCGGCCGGGATGTCGCTGTGCGGGACGTGGATGGCCCGCATCCCCGCGTTGTGGGCGCCCCAGACGTCGTCGAAGAGCCGGTCGCCGACGTACACGCAGGCCCCGGGATCGGTGACACCGACGGCGTCCATGGCGGCGCGGAACGCCTCGGGCGACGGCTTGGTCCACGGGACCTCGCTCGTGTAGACGTCGCCGTCGATCAACCCGAGGACGCCGTCGCGCTCGAAGAAGCCGCGATGCCAGGCGCGGGGCCAGATCGTGTTCGACAGCACGCCGACCTTGATGCCCTCGGCGCGCAGCCAGCCGAACAGCGGCGCCACCTCGGGGTCGGTCAGCGTGTGGGGCTCCCAGAACGCGTAGTACGCCTCGAGCAGGTCCGGGTCGTGGTCGAGACCGGCCTCGGTGAAGAGGTCGGCGATGGTCGCGCTCTGCTGGTGGTCGCGGCTGCGACCCCAGATCACGCTGCCGGCGTTGTGCAGCCGGGCCGCGTGCGCGTGGTGGTCGTCGCCGGTGTCGGGCGTGGCGAGCACGGCCTGCGCCAGCGCCAGCGACTCCGCGTGGAAGTCGATGTCGTGCCACGCCGTGAGCGTGCCGCCCCAGTCGAAGATGACCGCCTCGACCGGTTGCGGGGCTCGCTGCGCTCGCACCTCAACCAACGAGCTCTCCGGGAGCGATGATCGCGCGGATCGCGTCGACCGCGCCCTCCAGCGCGATCTCCTGCCTGTCCCCGGTACGACGGTCCTTGACCTCGATCACCCGGTTGTCGGGGTCGGCCACGCCGCGGCCGACCGTGACGATCGTGGGGACGCCGATCAGCTCGGCGTCCTTGAACTTCACGCCGGGACTGATCTTGCCGGCTCGGTCGTCGTAGAGGACGTCGACGCCGGCGTGGACGAGCCCGGCCACGAGGGACTCGGCCGCGTCGAACACGGCCTGGTCCTTGCCCGCGGCGACGACGTGCACGTCGGCGGGAGCGATCTCGCGCGGCCAGCACAGGCCGATCTCGTCGAGCGTGTCCTCGGCGATCGCGGCCACCGCGCGCGAGACGCCCACACCGTAGGAGCCCATCGTGACGGTGACGAGCTTGCCGTTCTCGTCGAGCACCTTGAGGTCGAGCGCCTCGGCGTACTTGCGACCGAGCTGGAAGACGTGGCCCATCTCGATGCCGCGGGCGGCCTCGAGCGTGCCCTCGTCGCAATTGGGGCACGGGTCGCCGTCGCGCACCTCGGCCGCCTCGATGGTGCCGTCGCCGGTGAAGTCGCGGCCCGCGACGAGGTCGATCACGTGTCGGCCCGCCTCGTCGGCGCCGGTCACCCAGCGGGTGCCCTCGGCCACGCGCGGGTCGAGCACGTAGCGGATCCCGCTGGCACGCTCCTCCCCCAGCACGCCGGGGCCGATGTAGCCCTTGACGAGCGCGGGGTGCTTCGCGAACTCCTTCTCGTCCATCGCCTCGACCTCGATCGGCTCGAGCTGTCCCTCGAGGCGCTTCTGGTCGACCTCGCGGTCGCCGGGCAGGCCGATCGCGAGCGGCTCGCGGGTGCCGTCCGGGTGCTTCAGCACTACGACGACGTTCTTCAGCGTGTCGGCAGCCGTCCAGGGACCGTCCTCGCGCGGGTAGGCCGCGTTGAGGTGGTCGACGAGGGTGTCGATGGTGGGGGTGTCGGGGGTGTCCTCGACGTGCGCGGCCGGGGCGTCGTCGTACGACACGGGCGCCGGCGGGCGCACCTCGACGGCCTCGACGTTGGCGGCGTAGTCGCACTTCGTGCACCGGACGTAGGTGTCCTCGCCGACGGCGGCGTTGGCCAGGAACTCCTCGGACTTCGAGCCGCCCATCGCACCGGCGGTCGCCTTCACGATCACGTAGTCGAAGCCGAGCCGGTCGAAGATCCGGACGTAGGCGTCGCGGTGCTTCTCGTAGGACGCCTCGAGACCCGCGTCGTCGACGTCGAAGGAGTAGGAGTCCTTCATGATGAACTCCCGCCCGCGCAGCAGGCCGGCGCGCGGCCGCGCCTCGTCGCGGTACTTCGTCTGGACCTGGTAGAGGCTCAGCGGCAGGTCCTTGTACGACGAGTACAGGTCCTTCACGAGGAGGGTGAACATCTCCTCGTGCGTCGGACCGAGCAGGTAGTCGGCGTCCTTGCGGTCCTTGAGCCGGAAGATGCCGTCGCCGTACTCGGTCCAGCGGTTGGTCGCCTCGTAGGGCTCACGGGGCAGCAGCGCGGGGAAGCTGACCTCCTGCGCACCGATCGCGTCCATCTCCTCGCGGATGATGCCCTCGACCTTGCGCAGCACCTTCAGGCCCAGCGGCAGCCAGGAGTAGATGCCCGGTGCGGCGCGGCGGATGTAGCCCGCCCGCACCAGCAGCCGGTGGCTCGGCACCTCGGCGTCCGAGGGGTCCTCGCGCAGGGTCCGGACGAACAGGGTCGACATACGCATCAGCACGGCCGAAGCCTACGGCCGGGGTACGACGACGGCCCAACCAGTAACCCGCCGGGGCCGCTCAGGCGGCACGCGCCGCCTTGAGCATCCCCCGGATCATCGGCCACTGCAGGGGCAGCCGCGCGAGCGTCGCCGCCTTGAGCACGGTGTTGTCGGAGCCCTGCGCGTCCAGCGCCATCTTGGCGTTGCCCGGGAACACGCCGGCGAGGAGCGCGACGCTGGCGTACGCCGCGGCCTTACGGGTGCGCGGGTGCACCATGCCGGCGGCGCAGGCCAGCTCGGCCACTCCGCTCCACAGCACCCACTGCCGCTGGGAGCCCGGCAGCTGCTCGGGGACCAGCGGCTCGAAGACCTCCGGCTTGACGAGGTGGATCGCGCCGCTGACGGCGAACGCGCCGGTGACCGCCTTGGCGGTGAGGGGGACGGACATGCCCCCAGCCTCTCAGCCCAGGTCGAGCGCGTTGCGCAGGCCCAGCTTGTAGAGCAGCTTGTCGGTCGCCTTCAGGGCCGCGAACTCCGGCGGGTCGTAGAGCTTGTAGGTCTTCACCCGGGCTGCCGTCGACCCGGACTCGTCGAGGATCGCGTTGACCGCGTGGCGGGCCGACTCGTTGGCCCCCTCCATCGTCGCCAGGTCGATGTCGGTCTGGACGAAGTCGCCGCTCATCAGCAGGTTGGGGATCCTCGTGCGCGCGGTCGGGCGGCTCCTCCACGAGTCGACGGTGTTGACGAGCAGCGGCGTCTCGTTGGTGTTGCGGCCGGCGGAGCCGTCCCATTGCACGCCGGGGTCCAGGAACCACGAGTGGACGATGCCCTCGGGCATCAGGTCGCCGACGGTGTGGTGATCCTTGATCTGCGCGAGCACCTCGGCGGCGATCTCCTCGCGCGTGCACTCCTTGGCGGTCTTGCCGTGGAGGATGCCCGGCGCGTCCCAGTTCGAGATGTCGACCGACAGGATGTCGACGACCTCGCCGTCGCCGTAGTCGCGGGCGATGTCGCGGTCCGCCCAGAACTGGCCCTGCGTCAGCGCCGTCAGTGACCACGGCGAGTCGATGAAGGTGATGTGGCCCTTCGTGACGTCGATGTGGTCACGCAGGAAGAACTGGATGCCGACCATCCAGTCCGTCCTCAGCGCCGACAGGCCCTTGAGGCCCGGGTCGAGGGTGAGCACGTTCGAGGTCAGGGTCGGAACCACGCGCTCGACCGGCATGGCACTGACGAACCAGTCGGCCTCGACGCGGCTCGTCGTACCGGCGGCGTCCGCGAGGACGGCGGCACTGATCCGGCCGGCCGAGGTCTCGTAGCGGACGAGTCGCTGGCCGCCGACGAAGCGCACGCCGCGGCCGCGGAGGTAGGTCACCCACGGGTCGATCCAGGCCTCGTTGGTCGGCAGGTCGAGCACGCGGTCGAGTGCTCCGTCGTTCCCGCGGCCCATGATGTTGTAGACGAACGCCTCGCCCATGTTGCCGATGGTGCGGGTGCTGGCGATGGTCTCCTTCGCGGCGACCAGGTTGCGGGTCAGGCCCGCGGCGAGGATCTTCTGGTAGGGCTGCGAGCGCTTCGCGGCGCCCACGAAGTCCCACCAGCTGACCTTCTCCCACTGGCCCAGGCGCCGCTCGTCGCAGCTGGTGAGGAAGACCAGCAGCCGCTCGACGAAGTAGGCCAGCTCGTGCGGCGGGACGGAGTGCCCGCCGAGGTTGTCGAGCAGGAAGCGGCGCAGCCCGTCGACGGAGAGCAGCTGCTCGGGATCGGGGCCGATGCCGAACACGAAGGCGTCCGCGTGGTCGCCGCCGCGCAGGAACTTGCCGCCGGAGGCGGCGACCAGGTTGTCGCCGACGGTGCCCGAGCCGAACGGGATGCGGCGCATCGTGTCCGGCACGTGGTGGTAGAAGCCGGGGAAGAAGCGGAAGCCGTGCTCACCGGGCAGGTCCGCGCGCCCTCCGGTGCCGGTGCCGCCGACGGGGATGCTGCGCGCCTTGCCGCCCCACGCCGACGGCTCGAACACGGTGACCGAGAAGCCACGCTCGACGAGCTCGTGGGCCGCGGTCAGGCCGGCCATCCCGCCGCCGAGCACCACGGCCGCCTTGCCGGGCGTCGCCGCAAGGGCGGGGGCGAGGCCGGTGGTCGCCAGCGCTGCGCCGGCACCGACGGCCATCGACGAGCTGAGGAGCGTGCGGCGGTCGAGGCGGTGGGTCATCGTGGTCTCCCCCATGAGATACAACCGACACTGGTGTCGGTTACTGTCGGACCCGAGTATTGTGATTGCCACCACAGTGGTCAAGGCCCCCGCCCAGGAGCAGCCGACACAGGTGTGGGCAGAAGCCCCCGCCAACGAGAGGAGTCGCCGTGACGACCGACACCGTGCGCCGGCGGCTGAGCGGGCCCGCCCGCCGCCAGCGGATCGAGGCCGCCGCGGTCGAGGTCTTCGCCGGACGCGGGTACGACGCCACCTCGGTCGGCGAGATCGCCGCCGCGGCCGGTGTCA
>DATLIG010000160.1:0-32873 GCA_035539555.1 Nocardioides sp.
GCCCGGGGCGAGACCGGTCATGGTCTGTGCACCGCCGGCGCAGGTGCGCGCCCTGCCGTCGAGTGTGCACGCGAACCGGGAGCCGGCCTCCGACGAGCCGAGTGTGAAGGACGCCGAGGTCGACGGCACGATCGCGCCGTTGGCAGGGCCTCCGCCGAGGCTGGTGACGGGTGCGGTGGTGTCGCCCCCGCCGCCGGTGCCCGCCTGGGCGGCGAACAGCGGGACGTACGGCGTCACGTAGTACTTGTCACCGCCGTGGCCACCGACGTTGAAGGCGAACTGCAGGTGGTCGCCGGACTGCGAACGCGGGCACGGCGCGGTGCCCTCCCGGCGCTCGATGCAGGTGGGCGCCTGCGTCGCGGGGCCCTTGAGCTCGCGGGTGGAGCGGATCCGGAGCTGGAACTCGAGGATCTGGCCACGCTTGACCGTGAACGGCTTGTCACCGGTCTGGGTGATCGTCGCGCCGCCGTTGACCCCGTCCCAGTACTCGAGGCCTCCGGTCGAGAGGTTCGCCGGTGTCCCGGCGGTGTAGAGCGCCCACCGCACCGGCTCGTCGACGAACTGCACGCCGGCCGGCAGGATGATCTCCGGGATGGTGATGCCGGCCCCTTCAGCGTTGCAGGGCAGGCTGATCAGGCCGATGTAGCCGCGGACCCAGAACTCCTCGCCGACCTTCGGGACCTCTCCGGTCGGCGAGCGCCAGCCGGTGTTGGCGCTGAAGCCGACCCCCGGGGTCTGGGTGGGACAGTTGATGATGGTGTCGGACGACGTGACGCCGTCCTGCCAGTCGCTCTCGGCGGCGGAGGCCGACCCGGTGAGGGCCGGCGCGGCGTTGAGCAGGCCGGCGGTGAGCAGTGCCGCGGAGAGGGCGGCGAGCCTGCGGATGCGCATGACTTTCCTTTCCTGGGAATTCGGTGGGGGATTCAGCGGGTGGGGGCGGCGATGCCCTCGAGCCGGACGGTGCGCCCGGACGTCACGACCACGACGCGGACCTTGCCGGTCCAGGCGGCGCCGAAGGTCGTGACCGGGACGACCCGCTTGCTGACGGTGCGGCTGGTCCTCAGCGAGACCGTCGTGAGCAGCCGGCTGCCGGCGTAGACGCGGACGGTGCCGTGGGTGGTGCCACCGCCGACGACGAGCGCGAGCTTGCGCGCTCCCCGGACCGAGTACGACGCCGAGGCGTTCTTCCGCGTCGTCGTCAGCACCCGGCCGTCGTACGCCGAGGGCAGGGCCGCGAGGCGCCAGCCGGTCGAGCGGACGAGCGAGCGGGCGGGAACGGGGACGGTCCACGTCCGGACGGCGGCCGTCGGGTCGGTGTTGCCGGCCGCGTCGGAGGCCTGGGCGCGCAGCTCGTGCGTGCCCGGGACGAGCCCGCTGAGCGACAGCGGTCCGGCCGCGCAGGTCCGGGCCTTCCCGTCGACCGTGCAGGACAACAGGGCTCCCGCCTCGCTCGCCCCGAGGGTGAAGGCCGCCTTGGTGGACAGCGCGATCGAGCCGTGGGCGGGGGTGCCGGTGATCGTCGTGTCCGGCGCGGCCAGGTCGACCGTCCAGCGGCGGACCGCAGGGGAGGCGTCGGTGTTGCCGGCGGCGTCGGTGCCGGCCGCCGTCAGGACGTGCTCGCCCGGCGGCAGGTCGCGCAGCGCGAGGGCCCCGTGCCGGCAGGTGAGCGGCGCGCCGTCGAGGGTGCAGGTGATGGACACCGCCGAGCCCGGTGTCGTCAGGAAGAAGTCCGCGCTGGTCGCACGGGTGCGCGAGCCCTCGGCCGGTCCTCCGTCGATGGTGGTGTCGGGGGCGGTGGTGTCGACCGTCCAGGCCCACCGGGCCGGGACCGGGTCGTACCAGTCGCCGTACCGGGCGCCGACGGTGAAGACGTGGGTGCCCTCGCCGAGGTTGTCGACACGGACGGTGCCCTCGTTGGTGCAGGCGACGTCGACGCCGTCGAGCGAGCAGTCGTAGTCGTTGCCGGACTGCGTCGAGAACCAGAACTGGGCCGTGCGGCTGTTCACGAGGTCGCGCGGCTTGCCGTAGAGGTTGGTGTCGACGGAGCGGAACTCGAGGCGGCGGACCTCGCTGAGGTTGCCCGACGCGTCCTCGGCGCGGACCTCGAAGGTGCGGGCGCCCTCGGCGAGCACGACATCGGTGGGCGTCGTACAGGTGGCCCAGGGGGCGCCGTCGATGCGGCACTCGTCGCGGGTCGCGCCCTCGTGGCTCCACGTGGCCCGGAATCCGCCCTGCGTGAGCGGGGTCTGGGCGACCTGCAGGTTGCTGACGACCGGCGCCTTGGTGTCGCGGAAGACGGCCACGGGGAACTTGCCGCTCGTGCCGAAGGCGGTCGAGCCGACGCCGCACTCGTTGACGCCGCTGCGCTCACGGATCTGGTCGCAGCCCTGCCACTCCACGAAGTCCCAGTAGGGCGGGGAGTAGAAGACCGACGGGCGCAGCCACACCCACGCCTCGAAGGGCTCCTCGTTGCGGATCCGGGCACAGGTCAGCACGACCCGGTGGTCGAGGTTCTGGCTCTGGTCGCAGGTCTCGGAGCCGCCGTCCTCGAGGGAGCCCTCGACGACCCGGACGAAGCCGGAGCCCTGGATGCCGATGGTCACGTTGACCTGGCCCGCATGGGCGGGGGCCGCCACGGTGAGCGGTACGACGCCGAGCGCCGCGGCGAGCGCGGCGCCGGCGACCCGGAGCAGGGTGCGGGCGTTCATGCGGTCTCCTCCACGAGGTCGGGCAGGGCGAGCCACTCGGCCCAGGACAGCTCGCGGCCGACGTACCGCGGACGGGCGAGCGGCCATGCGGCGGCGATCCACTGCGGGACGAAGGCGTCGAGCGTGGCCTCGAGCCCGGTCCCGACCAGCGCGTCGACGACCCACCAGGAGATCTCCGCGTCGGCACCGATCTTGGCGGGCGGGTCGACGTAGAGGCAGCCGAGGAGCACGGTCTCGTCGGTGTCGAAGAGGCCGTAGAGGAAGGACTCGTGGGCCTCGATCTCCGCGGCGTGATGGGCGAGGTCGTCGATGTCGGCCTCGCGGCTCAGGTGCTCCGGCGGCCAACCCCAGGCCTGGCCGTAGATGGTCCAGAGCCGGTCGCGCGAGCTGCGCACGGCGGGGAGGTCGAGGTCGACGTCGTCGGGGCCCATCGGCCGCAGGTGGTGGCCGTCGGTCAGCGCCACCCGGGTCGGGTGTGCCCAGCCGTCGGGGAGCCAGGTGGTGGGTTCGGTGCTCATGGCCCGAGCCTGTCCGGGGGCGCTTGCGGCGCCCTTGCCGTCGGCTTGGAGGCCGGTCAGGCGCCTGCCAGCGCCGCCATCTCCTCGACGCCCAGCGCACGACCCGCGGCCACGTCGTCGTCGTACGACGGCCCGCGGCTCGCCCGCGCGGTGGCGGACGCCTGCTCGATCAGCGCCTCGTCGGGCCGGTAGTAGCCGTAGACGTTGCCGCCGGCCCCGGCGCGCAGCTCCGCGGCGGCGCCCCGCAGCACGCCGACCCGGGCGAGGTCGCCGGCGTCGTCGATGGACTCGACGACGGCCAGCGCCTCCAGCAGGTAGGCGAGGTTGGCGTGGTCCCCGGTCGTCTGGCTGAGGGCCACGCCCTCGGCGATCTGCGAGCGGGCCCGCGCGAAGTCGCCCGTCACCACCGACACCTGGACGGCCGTGAAAAGCGCGATGTAGACCGCGAGCGGGTCGTGCCGGCGGCGGCCGGCGACGAGGGCGTCGTCCACGAGGGCCGCCGCGCGGTCGGTGTCGCCGCGGAGGAGCTCGACCGTGCCGAGCCACACGTGCGAGAGCGTCCACAGCCACTCGCCGCCGAGACCGGCGACCTCGGTCAGCCCGATGGTCTCGGTGAACACGGCGACCGCGGTGTCGAGGTCGTCCTCGGCCAGCGCGACCAGGCCGATGCCGCCGTAGGCGTACGGGAGGCCTTCGGGGTCGTCGATCCGCCGGGCGAGGTCGGACGCGGTCCGCCAGTGCTCGCGGGCGAATTCGAGGTCGCCCTGGGCGAAGGCGAGTGCGGCCGCGACCGCCCCGGAGCGCACCCGGACCCGGTCGTCGGTGGCGTCGGCCAGCACGGCCGCCATCAGCCGCCGGCCCTCGCGCAGCGCGCCGCGCACCCACCAGAACAGCCACAGGTGCCAGCCGAGCCAGCCGCCGAGGTCGGCCTGGCCCGACGAAAGCGACCACTCGATGGCCGCGACCATGTTGGCGTGCTCGCTCTCGATGCCCGCGAGGGTGTCGACCGTGCCGGGACCGCGCAGGGACGGCTCGTAGTGGGCGGCGAGGCCGGTGAAGTGCCGCAGGTGGGCGTCGCGGGCGAGCCGTTCGTCGGTCTCGGAGAGCCGGGTGAGGGCGTACTGCGCGACCGGCTCGAGCAGCCGGAACCGGGGCCCGCGGCCGGCGCCCGGCTCGGCGACGACCAGTGACTGCTCGACGAGCGCGTCGACCAGCGCCAGTGCGTTGCCGCCGCCGAGGTCCGCCAGCACGGCCTCGGCGGCGTCGAGGTCGAAGCCGCCGACGAACACGGCCAGCCGCGGGAAGGCCGCCTGCTCCGCGGGGGAGAGCAGCTCGAAGCTCCAGTCGATCGCCGCCCGCATCGTCCGCTGCCGGGGCGGCAGGTCGCGGGCGCCCTGGGCCGCCATCACCTCGTCGAGGCGGGCGACGATGTCGGCCGGACCCAGCAGGCGCACCCGCGCCGCCGCGAGCTCGATGGCCAGTGGGATGCCCGCCAGCCGTTGGCAGAGCTGGACGACAGCCGGGTCGTCGGTCGTCAGGCCCGCGGTGGGCGCGACGGTCGCGGCGCGGGTCACGAACAGCTGCGCCGCGGCGGGCTGGTCGAGCGGGGTGAGGGGATAGAGCACCTCGCCGCGCACGCGCAGCGGGATCCTGCTGGTGACCAGGATCCGCAGGCCCGGACAGGCGGCGGCCAGGGTGGCGACCTCCGGCCACGCGTCGAGCAGGTGCTCGGCGTTGTCGAGGAGCAGCAGCTGGTCGCGGTCGCGCAGCAGGTCGAGGAGTACGGCGAACGGGTCGCCGCCCTCCGCGACGCCCACCGCGTGCGCGATCGCCGGGATGACCGCCGTCGGGTCCCGCAGCGGCGCCAACGGCACGAGGGTGACCCCGTCGGCGAAGTGCTCCTCCGCCGCGCGGGCCACCGCGAGCGCGACCCGGGTCTTGCCGCAGCCGCCCACGCCGGTCACCGTGACCAGCCGCGAGGTGGGGGAGCGGAGCAGGTCGAGCACGTAGTCGATGTCGCGGTCGCGGCCGATCAGGTCGCCGAGCAGGTCGGTCGACGGGATCCGGCTCGGCCGCGCCTCCGGCGGCCGGGGTGCGGGAGGCGCCGGCTGCGGCTGGTGCGCGGGTCGCAGCGCCGGATCCTGCTCGAGGATCTGCTGGTGCAGCCGCTGCACCGCCGGGCCGGGGTCGACGCCGAGCTCCTCGACCAGGCGGGTGCGGAGGTCGGCGTACTCCTCCAGGGCGTCGGCCTGCCGGCCCGCGAGGTAGAGGGCGCGCATCAGCTGACCGCGCACCGACTCGCGCAGCGGGTGCTGGACGGAGAGCTCCTGCAGCCGGGCGACCGCAGCAGGCGCGTTGCCGGCGCGCAGGTCCAGCTCGGCGGCGAGCTCCTCGCCCGTCAGCCGCAACCCCTCGAGCCGCAGCGCCTCGGCACGAGCGAACATCTGGGGGACGTCGGCCAGCGGCTCCCCGCGCCACCAGCCGAGGGCGCCCGCCAGCTGCCGCTGGGCGACGGCGACGTCACCGGACGCCAACGCCGCACGGGCCTCCTCGACGCCGGAGGCCAGGTGGTGCGCGTCGATCGCCTCGGGCGTGACCTCGAGCCGGTAGCCGGGCGGTGCCGTGACGATCTCGGCCGGGACGCCGGCGTCGCGCAGCCGCGCCCGCAGCCGCGAGATGACCGCCTGCAGGTTGGCGAGCGTCCCGCCGCGGCCGTTCTCCCCCCACACCCGGTCGAGCAGCATGTCGGTCGACACCACGCGGCCGGCGTCGACGGCCAGCGCGGCCAGCGTCTCGCGGTGCCGCGGGGACCCGACGTCGACGGGAGCGCCGGAGGCGTCGATGACCTCGAGGGGGCCGAGCAGCCGGAGCGGGACGTCGCTCACCTGCTCACCCTCCTGCCACCGGACACCGGGCCAAGGTTAGGGGTGGGCCACGGGCGGCGCAGGCCGTTTACCGAAGCAGGGGACGGATCGCCGCCCAGGCCGCGCGCCCGAGCCGGCGGTCGGCCTCCTCCGTGCCGCCGCGCTGCATCCGCACGCCTGCCGTGACGACCGGCTCGCCGGGCAGGACCGTGCGGTGTCCGGCGTCCGGGTCGGTGACGAGGGTGGTCGGCCGGCCGTGGATGGTACGACGGTCGCTGATCGCGCGGGCGTGGGCCTCGGCGGGCCACACGCGGTCATCACCGCCGGCGACCAGCACCAGCTCGGCGATCCGCTCGACCGGGATGGTGGCGCCGGGCGCTCGGTCGGCGAACCTCTCGCGAGAGCGACGGTAGAGCCCGTCGTACGCCGGAGGGTCGGTGTCGGCCTGCCAGGTGTCGTCGAACGGGACGAACGGCAGCGGCTCGCCGTGGTGGGTCCAGTGCGAGGTGACCCGGCCGTCGCCGGTCACGCCCGCCCAGACCACGTCGCTCGGCGCGAAGGCCACGACCGCGGCGACGTCGTCGGAGAGTGCGCCGGTCAGCAGCGCCGCCTCGGCCCCGAAGGAGGTGCCGAGGACGAGCACCCGGTCGCAGTGGCGGCGCAGGTCCGCGACCCGGTCGAGGAAGGTCTCGAGTGCGATCTCCCACGGCGCGTCGTGCTGCCCTGGTCCGCCGAACCAGCGCACCGACTCGGCCAGCACGCCCTCGCCGGCGAGCAGCCGGGCGCGAGGCGCGTCGATGCGTCCGCTCGACCCGCCGAGCACGAGGGCACCGGTGCCGGTCGGGCCGCCCGGCACGCACCGGACGCCGTCGATGCCCGCGATGGGCTCCTCGCGCACGCTCATCCGGCCTCGGGGACCTCGTCGCGCCGCAGGACCACGCGGTCCATCTCCTGCCCGCCGTCGCAGGTGCACAGCGCGACGGTGACCCGGTCGCCCGACTCGGCGACGACGTCCCAGTGCCCGCCGGAGGCGATCCAGCGGTCGAGGGCGGCGCGGGCGGTGCTCACGCTCCCATCCTGCACGGTCGTCGTCCCGTCCGGTGTCGCTCACCGGCACCGAGCAACACTGGGGGCATGGCGACGGCGACTCTCGGCAACCGTCCACCGGCCTGGCTCAGCCTGCTGCCGTTCTTGGCCGCGGTCGCTGCGGTCGCGATCCTCGGTGGGCTCGCGGCGAGCTCGTCGGGAGAGACCTACCGCGCCCTCGACCTCCCGCCCTTCGCGCCGCCGTCGTGGCTGTTCGGCCCGGTGTGGACGGTGCTCTACGTGATGATCGCGGTGGCCGGCTGGCGCGCCTGGCGCGACGGGGCCGGCGCCGCGGCCCTCGCCCTGTGGGGCGTCCAGCTCGCCCTCAACCTTGCCTGGACGCCGCTGTTCTTCGCCGCGGACCGCTACGGCTGGGCCCTCGTGGACATCGTGGCGCTGCTGGTCGCGATCGCGGCGACGGTCGCGGTCTTCCGTCGTACCTCCGCGCTCGCGGCGTGGCTGATGGTCCCGTACGCCGTCTGGGCGGCCTTCGCGACCACGTTGAACGCGGCGATCGTCGTGCTCAACTGAGCCCACCACGGGTGACGACCGCCGCGCACGTCGCGTGCGAGGCGGTCGTCGTGGCGAGCCGGGATCCTCAGAAGTACACGCCCGCGACCGGCCCGGTGCCGACCTCGGTGCTGCCCAGTACCTCCTTGGTCTGCGCGTCGTAGTCGACGATGCGTCCGGGGACCCCCGGCGGCAGCAGGTAGAAGATCGAGTAGAACAGCGGCCGGGTCGGCGTGGAGACGTTGCTCACCTCGCCGAGGTCGCTCACATAGGCGTGCTTCCCGTCGGGGCTGAAGCCCACGTACGCCGGTGCGGTCGCGGTCTTGATGACCCGGCTCACCGTGAATGTGGCCATGTCGATGATGGTGATGTTGTACGCCGAGGGCGACGGCCCGATGTTGGCGACCCACATCTCGGTCTCGTCGTTGTTCAGCGTCGCCGAGAGCGGCCAGGAGCCGGTCGGCAGCTGCACGGTGCGTCCGGCCCGCCATGCCTGGGTGTCGATCTCCACGACATTGTCGCCGAGGAAGTTGATCGCGTAGAGCGCGCTGCCGTCCTCGAGCATCTCGGCCCAGCCGGGGGCGAGGCCCTTGACCGAGATGGATGGCCGCTCGATGACTCCGGTGGCGGCGCTGTAGCGAGCCACTGTGCCGTAGACGGCGAACGCATAGAAGGAGCGGCTGTCGGGCGTCACCTCCAGGTCGATCGGCAGGAAGGCGATGGGAAAGGTCTTGACGATCCGGTCGGTCGCGGTGTCGATCTTGTGCACCACCGAGAAGGCCGTCGGCACGTAGATGAACTTGCCGTCGGGAGCCATTGCGGCCGAGGCGTAGGCGGGCCCGAAGGTCATGATCTTCTTCGTGATGGCGTTGGTCGCGGTGTCGATCACTGTGATCTGACCCTGCAGCGGGCCGAAATTGTCGACGTAGACCTTGGTCTGGTCGGGTGTGGCCCGGAGCACGATGGGGTGCATCCCCACATTGGCGATCTTCTTGATCACCGTGTGCGTGCTGGGGTCGATCACATAGACGGCGTTCTCGTCGGTCACCGGCACGTAGATCCTGCCCTTGACCGAGTCCGCGCCCGTCGATGTCTCCAGCGAGGCCACCGACTGGCGTGCCGATGTCGGCGGCGGGCCGGTGCGTGCCGGGCCGGGAGTCGCGGTGCTCGTGGCCGACGACGGAGCCGGCACCTGCGCCGGCACCTGCGCCGGCTCCTGTGCGGGCGCGGCGGGCGGCGACAGCAGGACCAGCGCCGGCGCCAGCAGGGCGCCGGCCACCATGACGCGCAACGTATCTCGATGCATGATCACTCCAGTTCTCAACGAACCCAGGCCGAGCAGCCCGGGCCGGGTCGGGTAGCGATGGGCGGACCGACGATGGCGTCTGTCCGAGGGTCGAACACGATGACCTGACCGGGACCCAGGGCGCCCACGGTGATCAGGTTGGCGAAGGTGATCGCCTCACCGATGGGGGTGACCAGCCGTTTCGTGGACTCCCCGAGGTCGCTGATGTAGCCACGGGTGCCGTCGCCGGAGAAGCTCACCGACGTGGTGACGCCGGCGGTCGGGATGGTGCGGATGATCCTCTCCGTGGCGACGTCGACCACGAGGACCCCGGTGCCCCCGAAGAGCGTCACGTAGAGCTTGGTGCCGTCCGGGGACAGGGTCGACGTGAAGGCGCCGGGATCGGTCGGCAGCCAGTAGGACCGTCGCGACGTCGGGATCACCTTGCGCAGCCGCCACCGGTCCATGTCGATGACCCCGATGGTGTTGACGGTGTCGGTGAACAACGTGCGTCCGTCGGCCGAGAAGGAGTACCAGAACGTCGCGATGCCACCCGAGTAGATCGGAGGCTTCACGACCTTGCCCGTGGTGGGGTGGTAAGCGCCGATCAGACCGGTGGCGAAGCCGACGTACAAGAGATCGTCGGGACCCATGATCGAGCCGACCGGGATGTCCGGGTAGAAGAAGCGTCGGACGATCTTGTCCGTCTCGGTGCTGAGGACCTCGATCTGGAAGCCGGCCTCGGGCAGGAACACCTCGCTGCCGTCGTTGGAGGTGAAGGCGCCCAGCGGGACGCTCGCGACGGGGAGCACGCGGTGGGTGCCCGCGTCCCGGTCGATGATCGACACGGTGGCCGGCAGCAGCCCGAAGTTGTCGCAGTACAGCTTGCGTTGGCCTCCGGCGACCGCCATCACCGCGGGCCGCCGGGCGATCGGGCCGACCTCGATGCGCTCGACGATGCGCCGGGCTTGCGTGTCGATCACGGCGATCGAGTCGCCGTCGACCTCGGGGAGGTAGAGGAGGCCCGCCGGCTCGGGTCCCGACGTGGCCGTCGCTGCGGCCGCGCCGGGCAGTCGGCCGGCCGTCGCCGCGGCGAACGCCACGGCGGCGCCGCCGGTCACGAGCGAGCGTCGACCCATGCTCGGGCCGAGGATCTGGTTCATGGAGGGACTCGCTCTCAGATGTTCGTGCTCATCGGGATCTTGCTCGGCAGCAGGTACTCGTAGGGCAGGGAGCGGTCCGCGTTGGCGCGCTCGATGGCCCCCTCGACCGAGACGAGCGAGGCGCGGTGCCGCGCCAGGGGGCCGTCGGGCCCTGCGACCCGGGGGTCGGTGAGGGCGGGGAGATAGGGGAACGCGTTGCCGCGGTAGTCGCCCAGGGGGCGGTAGTGGACGCCGCCGAGCAGGTTGAGGAAGTACATCTGGGCCAGGGCGCCGAACACCGATGGCAGCATCTTGACCCAGTCCGCCTCGACGTGCCCGGAGGACGTCGTGGGAGGCGGAGCCGCCATCGCGCCCGCCGAGAAGGGCGCGTAGGTCATCAGGTCGGCCTGCGGGTAGTTGACCGCCGCGTGCTGGGCACTGGCGGTGAAGATGATCATGGTCACCACGTCGGCGAGCTGGGCGCGCGTCGTGATGGTGCGAAAGCCCCTGACCTTGCCGACCGTGGCAAGCTCGCGCACCCAAGCGGCGAGCTCGGTGTCGCCGACGACGGCGGCGTCCGAGGGGTAGTAGACGCTGAGGTACTCGACGATCCAGGTGCGCAGCGCGTCCCATACGCGCAGAGCATCGTCGCGATAGGGATACTCCGGGAGCGCGGTGGTGTCGGCCACGCCGCGGGCGCCGAACTCGGTCGGCGGCATGTGGGCGTAGAAGTCCCAGTCGAGACGGGCGCGTCCGGCCGCGGCCTGGGCGGTCTCGATCGGCCCGGCGAGGATGATGTCGCCGAAGGTCTGGCGGCCCATGATGAGCAGCGCGGCGAGCGCGTTGATGAAGATGTCGCCCTCGAAGTGCGGCAGGAGCAGGACGTTCAACGGGTGGACCGACGCCAGGTGGCGGTGGGTCGCCACGGCGAAGGCCTCGGAGACCAGGTGGGTCCGGCCCAGGTGGACGAACATCTCGTGGAAGTTGAAGTCTGCCGTCTGCACGACGGTCTTGGCCATCTGCCAGCCCCAGTAGTGCTCGGTGTCGTCGGGCGCCGGCCGGAGCACCAGGGGTGCAGTCGACGGGTCCTGGCCGCACTGGATGGCCACGGCCTGCAGGGGGTCGCCGGACTTCGGTACGGCGAACAGCGCGATCGGCGCCGAGTTGTAACCCGTGCCGGTCAGGAACTTGTAGGTCGCGTCGCGCGGTGCGAGCGAGCCGAGCTGGACGTAGTCGGCGAGGTAGACCCGTCCGGACGCGATCGCGGTCTCCAGGGGTTCGCCCATCACCCGCGCGAAGGCGGCCGAGCCGACTGGGAGCTTCGCCGGGAGGGCGCCTCGTACCCGTGTCAGGCTCATCGGGTTGGCCCCGGCGACGCGCAGCTGCGCGAAGACGTGGTCGTCGTGGACGTTCGTGGCCACGTCGGGGATCGGCAGGGTCGACCACATCGCCGTGTAGCGCTCGAGGCCGTCGGTGCTCCCGAGGTCGCCGATGCCGGCGGTGTTCTTCAGGTCGGCCGCGACCAGCCCGGTGAGCTGCTGCCGGATCGCACCGAGCTGGCCCATCGCCGTCTCGAGTGTGGCCCGCAGGGCTGCGAGCCTGGTCGCGGTCAGTGGGTCGACCCCCGCGCGGGCACCTTGAGCGGCCACGATGCCGTCGAAGGCGGCGCGGGTCGTGGCCACTCTGCTTCGCACCGCGACCAAGTCGTCGCGGATGGGCCGGATGTCCTCCGCGAGCGTGGCCGAGAACTGGGCCAGGATCGAATCGACGAAGTTGATCACCAGCTCGACGACCCGCTCGATCGCGAGAAGCAGCCACTCCAGCGTGGGCAACTCGTCGAGCGGGATGCCCACCGCGAGCGGCACGCCCGGGATGGTAGGGGTCTGCGTGGTCCACAGATACTGGGTCCGCTGAGACTCCAGGGCCACGGCCCGGGCCAGCCGTCCGAGCAGCGTGTCGAGCTGCGGGATCACCGGCAGCCGGTTGCTGGCCGCGCTTGAGGTCGCGGCCTCGGCGAGTCCCGGCAACAGCGATGCTGCGCCGCTCGCACCCACGACGGCGCCGTACGAAAGGACTTCCCTGCGTGATCTCTTCATGTCTCCCCGATCGACACCCGGGCCCCCGTTCGCCGAGGACTCCCTGACTGATCAGAGTCCGCGGAGGGCCGTTCGATGACGCGAGCTCGACGGCTTCCGCGTCAGCGCCGCGATGGCGACCAGGTGCGCGCTTCGACGGAGCCGGGGGCGATCCGTTCAACCTGCGGGGCGGGAACCGGCGTCACCCTGGCTGTCCACAACCGGTGCCGGGCCACTACCGCGAGCCGCGCTCGTGGCCTACCGTTCACGCAGCCACAGCAGTCCTATCTCGGGGGAGTCGCCATGGCCCTGGTTCAGCCACCCGTCCAGCCACCCATACAGCCAGCCCGGCAGACACCGGTGGTGTCGGCGCCTGCGTCCGACGAGGTGGTGGCGCTTCTGGACGAGGAGCTCCGCGCCGCCGTACGACGGGAGGGGCTCGACCCGCAGCGCGAGGTCCCGTCCGTGCGCCGTCTGGCCACCGGCCTCGTCCGCGCACACGACGAGCGCAGCCTCACCGGCGTGGTGGCGCCGGTGGCCGACCCCGAGGCGCTGGTGGCGGAGCTCGTCGCGCGGGTGGCGGGGTTCGGCCCGCTCCAGCCCTTCCTCGACGACCCGACGGTGGAGGAGGTCTGGATCAACAGTCCGGACCGGGTGTTCATCGCCCGTCACGGGCGCCACGAGCTGACCAACCTGGTGCTGACCGAGGCCCAGGTCACCGAGCTCGTCGAGCGCATGCTGAAGTCCACCGGGCGCCGCATCGACCTCAGCCGCCCGTTCGTGGACGCGATGCTGCCCGCCGGGCACCGGCTGCACGTCGTCCTGCAGGGCATCTCGCGTGGCTTCTCGGCGGTCAACATCCGCAAGTTCGTGGTGCGGGCCACCCGGCTGCCCGAGCTCGTCGATCTCGGCACGCTGACACCGTCGTCGGCCCACTTCCTCGAGGCCGCGGTGCGGGCCGGGCTCAACATCTTGGTGACCGGGGGAACGCAGGCCGGCAAGACGACCATGCTCAACTGCCTGGCGGCCTCGATCCCCGGTGGCGAGCGGGTGATCTCGGCCGAGGAGGTCTTCGAGATCCGGTTCGCGCACCCGGACTGGGTCGCACTCCAGACCCGGCAGGAGGGCCTCGAGGGCACCGGTGAGATCCGGCTGCGCGACCTCGTCAAGGAATCGCTCCGAATGCGGCCGAGCCGGCTGATCGTGGGAGAGGTGCGGGCCGAGGAGTGCCTCGACCTGCTGCTCGCCCTCAACGCCGGGCTGCCGGGGATGTGCACGCTGCACGCGAACAGCGCGCGCGAGGCGCTGACCAAGGCGTGCACGCTGCCGCTGCTCGCGGGGGAGAACATCTCGGCCAGGTTCGTCGTACCCACCGTGGCGGCGTCGGTCGACCTCGTCGTGCACCTGGCGCTCGACCCGGGCGGCGCGCGCCGGGTGGTCGAGATCGTCGCGGTGCCCGGCCGGATGGAGGGCGACGTGATCGAGACCGAGCCGGTCTTCGAGTGGCGCGAAGGCCGCCTCACCCGCGGGATCGGGCTGCCACCCCGGCTCGACCAGTTCCACCGGATCGGCATCGACGTCGTGCGCCTGCTCAACGAGGGCGACTGATGGGCGCCCTGGTCGGTCTCGCGTTCGGGGTCGGTTGCCTGCTGGTGTGGTCGGCGTTCCGGGCGCCGGCTGCGGCCACGCCCGCCGACCCGGCGGCCCGCCGGACGGACCGGCTGCTCGCCGAGGCGGGCCTGCGCGAGGTCGCACCCCGCTCGCTGGTGGCATTGTGCGTCGGCTCCGGGCTGGTCGCCGTCGTCGCCGTGTTGGGCCTGACCCGGGCGCTGCCGATCGCTGTGGTGCTGGGCGCGCTCGCCGGCTACCTCCCCGTCGCGGTCGTGCGAGGACGGGCCCGCCGACGGCAGCGCGAGTTCGCGGAGGTGTGGCCCGAGGCCGTCGACGACCTCGCGTCGGCCGTCCGGGCGGGGATGTCCCTGCCCGATGCCGTGGCTGCCCTGGCGATCCGCGGACCTGAGCCGTTGCGGCCGTCGTTCGACGCCTTCGCCCTCGACTACCAGGTCTCCGGACGGTTCGGCGACTGCCTCGACCGGCTCAAGGAACGCCTCGCCGACCCGGTCGGCGACCGGGTCGTCGAAGGTCTCCGGATCGCCCGGGAGGTCGGTGGCGGCGAGCTCGGCCGGCTGCTGCGCAACCTGTCCGGCTACCTCCGCGACGACCTGCGCACGCGCTCCGAGCTCGAGGCGCGCCAGTCCTGGGCGGTCAACGGGGCGCGCGTCGCGGTGGCCGCCCCGTGGGTCGTGCTGCTGGTGATGTCGACCCAGCGCAGCGTCGTCGAGCGCTACCAGTCGGCGGCCGGGGCGGTGGTCCTCGTGGCCGGTGCGGTCGTCTGCGTCGTCGCCTACCGGTTGATGATGCGGCTGGGCCGGCTGCCCGTCGAGCGACGGATCCTGCGATGACACCCGCCGTGTGGGGAGGCCTCCTCGGACTGTGTACGACGGCCGGTGTGCTCCTCGTCGCCGCCCGGGTCGTCGCCATCCGCCGGCCGCGGCTGGAGATGCGCGTCCTGCCCTACGTCCGCGACCTCGACAGCCCCCGGCGCACGCCGGCGCCGGCGGCCGGCCCCGGCAACGTGGTCGCGGCCGTCTTCGGACCCGCCCTGCGCCGAGCCGCCGACACGGTCGAGCGCGTCCTCGGCGGCAGCCCCTCGGTCCGGCGGCGGTTGTCCCGGGCCGGCCTCGACATCGACGTCCACGACTTCCGGGTCCAGCAGGTGCTGTGGGGGCTGGCCGGCCTCGGCGTGGCGGCGGCGTACGGGCTGCTGCGGGCGTGGAGCCATCCCGGCAACCCGCTCCCGCTGCTGGTGGTGTGCGTCGGCGCGTTCGTGTTCGGCGTGCTGCTGCGCGACAACCGGCTCTCCGTCCAGGTCAAGCAGCGGGAGACCGCGATCGTCGCGGAGTTCCCGACGGTTGCGGAGCTGCTGGCGCTGAGCGTCGCCGCTGGCGAGGCGCCGGTCGCGGCGCTGGCGCGGGTCGTGCGCCGCAGCGGCGGCGAGTTGTCCCGTGACCTGTCCGAGGTGCTCGCCCGGATCCGCACGGGCGAGCCCGTGGCCGATGCCTTCGACCGGTTGGCGGCGACCTCCGGCGTGTCGGTCGTCGCCCGTTTCGCCCACGCTGTCGCAGTGGCCGTCGAGCGCGGCACCCCGCTGGCCGACGTGCTCCATGCGCAGGCCGCCGACGTGCGCGAGGCCGGGCGTCGCGCCCTCATCGAGCAGGCCTCGCGCAAGGAGATCTTCATGATGATCCCGGTGGTCTTCCTCGTGTTGCCCGTGACCGTGATCTTCGCCTTCTGGCCCGGCTTCATCGGGCTCTCACTCAGCTACTGACCTGCGCCTCTCGGGAAGGAACCACCGTGCACCACCGGACACCGATCGACATCATCCGACGACGATGGCGACAGCGCGACGACCGCGGTGACGTCCCCGGCTGGGTGCTCGTCACGATCATGACGATCTCGCTCGGCGTCGCCCTCTTCGGCCTCGCGCGCCCGCAGCTTCTCGCGATCCTCCAGTCCGCGCTCAACTCGGTGCGCTGACCCGTGGCAGACGACCCCCGATGAGCCGGCGGCGGGGTGAGCGGGGGTCGGCCCTGGTCGACTTCACGCTGGTCTCGGTCGTCCTGCTGCCGATCGTGCTCGGCATCGTGCAGGTCGCGCTCGTCCTGCACGTGCGGGCGACGCTCGCGGCCGCCGCGTCCGAGGGCGCCCGGCTGGCCGCGACGTCGGGAAGCAGTCCCGGCGAGGGCGTGGCGCGCACGCGGTCGCAGATCGCCGAGGCAGTGGGCGGCCGGTACGCGCGTGACGTCGAGGTGCACCGGGTCACCGTCGAGGGCGCCCCCGCGATCGAGGTCACCGTGCACGCCGAGGTCCCGGCGCTCGGCCTCGGCGGGCCGGCGGTCGAGTTCACCGTGTCCGGCCGGGCCGTGGAGGAGGACCCGCGGTGAAGGGTTCTCGGCGGAGGCGCGACCAGCGCGGCAGCGGCCTCGTCGAGGTGATCTGGATGGGCGTCCTCCTGCTCCTGCCGCTGCTGTGGATCGTGGTGTCGGTCTTCGAGGTCCAGCGCGGCTCGTTCGGTGTCAGCGGCGCGGCACGGGCGGCGGCGCGGGCCTACGCGCTCGCGCCCAACGACGCGGCCGGCGAGCAGCGGGCCACTGCGGTCGCGCGGCAGGCCCTGGCCGACCAGGGCCTGACCGATGTCCCGCTCCGGGTCACGGTCACCTGCACGCCGTACCCGCACGACTGCCACAGCGGCACGTCGGTCATCACGGTCCACATCGAGTCGTCGGTGGAGCTGCCGCTGCTGCCCGACGTGCTCGGCGGTGACGCTCCGAGCTTCCGGTTGAGCGCCGACCACACCGTGCCGATCGGCCGTTACCAGGAGATCGACCGGGGGAGCCGGTGATGCGGCCGCGGAAGGACCAGCGCGGCAGTACGACGCCGCTCATCCTCGCGTTCGTGGCGATCATCCTGCTGCTCGTCGCCGTCGTGGTCGATGCCAGCGCGGCCTACCTCGCGCGCCAGCGCCTCGACGAGCTCGCCGACGGTGCCGCACTCCAAGGCGCCGATCTCGGCGCCCAGGGCCGCGATGCGTACGACGGTGGGCTGGCTCGCGGCGACCTCGCGATCACCCGCCGCGAGGCCGAGCGGGCGGTCCACGCCTACCTGCGCGAGGCCGGTGCCCAGCAGGACCATCCCGGCCTGCGGGCGGCGGTCCGGGTCGAGGGGGACCGGGTGGTGGTCGAGCTGGTCGCGCCCGTCGACCTGCCGCTGGGCGTGCCCGGCCTGCCGGCGGCCTCGGTGCGATCCGTCGGGTCGGCGGTGGTGGACCCGGACGAGTGAGTCAGGACGACCCCGGGTCGCCCGGAAGGCTGTCCGCCTTCACCGCACCGCGCTGCCCGAGCGGTTTCTCCGGACCGACGGTCGTGTCCTCGGCGGTCTGCTGCTCGGCCTCGGCGTTGACCTCGGCGCCGAGCAGGACGACGTACATCGTGAGCCAGAGCCACAGCAGCAGGACCACGACGCCGGCGAGCGCGCCGTAGGTCTTGTTGTAGGAGCCGAAGTTGTCGACGTACAGGGAGAAGCCGAGGCTGGCGACGAGCCACAGCACCGTGGCGATGACCGACCCGATCGAGACCCAGCGGAACTTCGGGGTGTCGCGGTCGGGCGCCACCTTGTAGAGCACGCCCAGGGCGGCCGACATCGCGACGAGCAGGCCGAGCCAGCGGGCGGCCTCCAGCGCCCACCGCAGGGGGCCGGCGCCGACGAGGCTGTCGAGGACGGCCGGTGCGACCGCGACCATGCCGACCGCGACGACGACGAAGACGATCGCGCCGAGGGTGAGCCCGAGGGCCAGCGCCTTGCGCTTCACGAAGCCGCGGGTCTCCTCCTCGTCGTACGCGAGGTTGACGGCGGTCATCACGTTGCCGACGCCGCCCGAGGCGCTCCACAGGGCGAGCACCAGGCTGATGACCAGCCCCAGGCCGAGCGAGCCGCTCGAGGTGGTGGTGAGTGCCTCGAGTTGCGTGGTCAGCAGCGAGGCGGCGTCGGAGGGCAGCGTCGCGGAGAGCTCGTCGACCTGGCGCTGCACGTCCGCGGGGTCGCGGACCAGCCCGTAGAGCATGACGGCGGCGATCATCGCCGGGAAGAGTGCGAGGAACGAGTAGAAGGCGACCCCCACAGCGAGCAGCGGCACCTGGTCGGTCTTCGCCTCCCGCCAGGCCCGCCGCAGCACCTGGAACCATCCGCGGCGCGGGATCTCGGTGGGCCTCTCGGCATGGGCTCCGGGCACGCGTTCCCGGACAGCGGTCTGGGTGCTCATGGCCGGGCGGTACCCGGGGGCCGGCCCGGCACTCGCGCTCCGGGTGTGTCGTCAGCCGACGAGGTTGCCGCGCGCGGACGACGCGAGGTTGTCCGCGTCGCCGGAGAAGGCCGCGACGTAGCCGCCGTGGAGTGTCAACGCGAGGCGTTGGGCGGTCGCGTCGCAGGTCGCCACGCCCGCCGCGTCCGTCCGCGCCGTGCACAGCGTCGTCTTGCCGGCGGTGAACGTCACCGGTGCTCCGGCCACGGCCTGACCACTGCTGCTGCCGGTGACGGTCGCCCGGAGCACTGCGTTCGGAAGCACGAACGGGTACAAGCCGAGGAACACAGGGCTCGCGATCGTGCGGGTGGCGCGCCGGGCGACGTGGATGTCCACCCCGCGAGCGTCGCTCCCTTCGAAGTCGGCGCTGTCGCGGTAGCGGGCGGTGACCCGGTGCGGCCCGGCCCCGATGTCGGCGCGCTCGAGGACGGCCAGCGACGAGACGCCGTCGCTGGGCCCCTCCACGGGCGACACCGGAACCGTGGCGACCGACCGGCCGTCGATGACGAACTCGACCGAACCGCCGGACGGTGCTCCCCGAGCCGGGACCTCGGCGTGGACCCGGGCCGCGATCCGCAGGTTGTCGCCATAGGTCGGCTGGAGGTCCGAGAGGGTGAGGTCGGTGGTGGTGGGGACGCGGCGCACGGTGTGGAACGTCATCGCCTGGTCACCGTCATAGTGGTCGTCGCCCGAGTAGGTTGCCGTGACGGACACGCTGCCGGCAGCCGGGGCGTCGGTGGTGAGGCTCGCCCGTGCGTCGACTCCGACGACGCGGGTGCCGAGCACTTCGTCGTCGTCGTTGCTGAAGGTGATCGTCCCCGTCGGAGTGACCGCGCCGTCCTGGGCACCTTCGTCAGGCAGGACCGTTGCCTCGAAGGTGACGGCCTCGCCCACCCAGGTGGTGTCGGCGCTCGTCGTGAGCTGCACCGTGGTGTCGCGCTTGTAGACATCGAACGAGGTCGTGCTCGACGACGGCGCCAGGCCGTTGCCTCCGGGAAAATCGACCCGCACCTCGTGGCGACCGACCTCCTGCACGGGCAACTCGAACACCGCCTTGCTGATGGTGCTGGGCGCCGGCTCGGGGGTGATCGCGAACGTGCCGAGCTGCTCGCTGTCGACGGTGACCACCACGCTGCCGGTGGGTGCGACGTGCTCCGCGAGCACCCACACGCGCACGTTGACCCGTGTTCCGTAGTCCACGGAGGAAACGTCGGCCGTGGCGTGCGTGTAGGTCGTCGCGCCGTCGTCGGCCCGCGCCGGGACGGACGGCAGCTGGCCGGCAACGGCGAGCGGGAGCGACAGGAGCAGGGCGACGAGCAGACGGCGCATCGCCCGATTGAAGCAAGCACGATCCTCCTGGCGCAGCGAAAGTCCAAGACTCGCCTGCAGGCCGCACGCCGTTGACCGACGGTTCACCCGTGGTTCGCACGCGGCGGTGAGGGTGCAGGCGTTCTGACAGCATCGCCGGCGCTCGGGTCCGGCCCCACCCCCGAGGAACGCCCGCTCGTGCGCACCCCATCCCGCGGCATCTCTGCCGCCCTGGCCGCTCTCGTCGGCCTCGTCCCGCTCTCGCTGGCCGTGTCGGCGGCCCCGGCCCAGGCCGCGGACACCGACATCCGGATCAACGAGATCATCACCAACAGCGCGACCCACGCCGACGCGATCGAGCTCACCAACATCGGTGACGCCCCCGTCGACGTGTCCGGCTGGATCGTGAAGGACAACAACGACACCCGGACCTTCGCCATCCCCGGTGGTACGACGGTCGCCCCCGACGCCTACGTGACGGTCACCGTCGACGACGGCACCGCCACCGGCTTCGGGCTCGGCAACGGCGACGCCGCCCGGATCTACCTGCCCGGCGGCACCACGCTGGTCGACGGCCACACCTTCCCGAGCCACTCCGCACCGTCGTGGTCGCGCTGCCCCGACGGCACCGGTGACTTCGTGCAGGCGAACTCCGAGACGCTCGGCGCCGCCAACGACTGCCCGAGCGTCGACGACCTGGTCATCAACGAGGTCGAGTCCAACGGCGACGCGACCAACGGTGACTGGATCGAGCTCGGCAACCCGACGAGCGTGCCGCTCGACGCGTCCGGCCTGGTCGTGAAGGACAACGACGACACCCACGCCGTCACCGTCGCGGCAGGAACGACGGTCCCGGCCGGCGGCTTCGCCGCCGTGGTCACCGAGAACGCCGCGAAGACCGGTCCGGTCGGCGCGTTCGGCCTCGGCTCCGCCGACTCCGCGCGGCTGTTCCACGCCGACGGCACCACGCCGATCGCCGACTACACGTGGACGGCGCACGCCACGACGACGTACGGGCGCTGCCCCGACCTCGAGGGTGACCTGGTCACCACCGGTGCCGGCACCTTCGGCACGGCCAACAGCTGCCCGCTGCCCGCCGAGATCGACGCGGTCAACATCAACGAGGTCGAGTCCAACGGCGACGCGACCGACTGGATCGAGCTGAAGAACACCGGCGCCGCGCCGATCGACGTCTCCGGCTGGATCCTGCGCGACAACGACGACACGTCTGCCGCCACCATCCCGGCGGCCACCACGATCACGGCCGGCGGCTACGTCGCCATCGACACCAACGTCGCCGCCGCCCACACCACCAACTTCGGCCTCGGCGGTGCCGACCGGGCGCGGCTCTTCCTCCCCGACGGCATCACCGCGGTCGACTCCTACGAGTGGACCGCCCACGCGGCCACGACCTACGGCCGCTGCCCCGACGGCACCGGTGACTTCGTCGCGACGACGGCCGGCACCAGGGCCGCGGCCAACGCGTGCCCGGCCGACGCCGACCCGAGCACGATCAAGCTCAACGAGGTCGAGTCCAACGGCGACGCCGTCGGCGACTGGGTCGAGATCACCAACACCGGCGACGCCCCGGTCGACGTGTCGGGCTGGAAGGTCCGCGACGCTGCCGAGGACCACCCGTTCGCGGTGATCCCCGCCGGCACGGTCGTCCAGCCGGGCGGCTACTTCTGGCTCTACACCGAGTTCCCGCCGCCGGGCTTCGGCCTCGGCGTGGACGACACGGTCACCCTGTTCCAGGCCGACGGCACGTCGGTCGTCGACAGCTACACGTGGTCGGGCGGCCACGCCGCCACGACGTACGGCCGCTGCCCCGACGGCACCGGCGAGTGGCAGGTGACCACGGTCGCGACCAAGGGCACCGCCAACGCCTGCAGCCCGATCCGGGTCAACGAGATCGAGTCCAGCGACGCCGCCGCCGGCCCCGACTGGGTCGAGCTGGTCAACCTGTCGGCTGCACCGATCGACGTCGCCGGCTGGGTGATCAAGGACAGCGGCGACGCGGAGCCGACCACGCTGCCGGCGCCGAGCGTCGTCCCGGCCAACGGCCACCTCGTGGTCGACACCCTCACTGCCGGCCTCGGTGGCACGGACGCGGTGCGGCTGTTCGACCCGACCGACAAGCTCATCGACTCGTTCGACTGGACCGTCCACGCGACCCAGACCTACGGACGCTGCAAGGACGGCGTCGGCGCGTTCGTCGACAACGTCGCCCCGACCCCCGGTGCCGTCAACGACTGCCCGGGCCTCGACACCGCGGCGTGGCCGGGCTCGCAGACCGTCGCGACGGCCGACCTCGCCGAGACCTTCGGCCAGGACGCCAGCGGGCTCGCCTTCGACCCGGCCGACCCGAACACCCTGTGGGTCGCGCAGAACAAGGCCGGCACGCTGACCAAGCTCGTCAAGGACGGCGCCACGTGGGTGCCGGCCGAGGGCTGGTCGCCGGGCAGGAACCCGCGCTACAACGACGGCACCGGCGCGCCCGACACCGAGGGCATCACCTTCGGCCCGGACGGCGCGGTCTACCTCGCCTCCGAGCGCAACAACGAGGCCAGCGGCGTCAGCCTCAACAAGGTGCTGCGCTACGAGCCGGGCACCTCGATGAACGCCACCGACGAATGGGCGCTCAACGGCCTGCTGCCGGCGCTCGGTGCCAACCTCGGTCTCGAGGGCGTCACCTGGGTCCCGGACGCCGACCTCGTCGGCGGTGGCCTCGTCGACCAGTCGACGACCCAGGCCTACGACCCCGCCGACTACCCGGCACACGGCACCGGGCTCTACGTCGTCGCCGTCGAGGGCACCGGCCTGCTCTACGTCCTCGCGCTCGACCAGACCGCGGCCGTGCAGGAGTCGGCGCACCTGGTCGCGACGATCGACCCGCAGCTGAAGACCAACGCCGGTCCTCCGGGCGTGATGGACGTCGTGTGGGACCCGGAGCTCGAGCGGCTCTGGGCCGTCTGCGACGACAGCTGCGACGGCGTCACCGTCAACCTCGCGCTGGCCGCGGGGGAGTGGGACGTGGTGGCGGCGTACGACCGTCCGGTGGGCATGCCCAACCTCAACAACGAGGGCTTCGCGCTCGCGCCGCAGTCCACCTGCGTCGACGGTGCGAAGGCCGTGCTGTGGAGCGACGACGGCGACACCGACGGCCACTCGCTGCGCACCGGCACCTTCCCGTGCACGGAGGTCCCGGACCCGACGCCCGTCGCCAACGACGTCGCGCCGAGGATCACCGGCACGGCCAAGGTCGGCGCCACCCTGACCGGCTCCGCCGGCACGTGGACGCCGGCGCCGGCGACCACGAAGCTCCAGTGGCTGGCGAACGACGCGCCGATCACCGGTGCCACCGGCAGCAGGCTGAAGCTCGGGCCGAGCCTGTACGGCAAGCGGATCAGCCTGCGCGTCCGTGTGACGGCCGACGGCCACCTCGACGGGGTCGCCACCTCGGCGCAGACCACTCCGGTCGCGCGCGGCGTGTTCGCCGTCGCCAGGGCCCCGCGGATCCTCGGCACCCCGCGGGTCGGCCGGACCCTGACCGTGCAGGTCGGCGTCGTCACGCCAGCGCCGACCACGGTGACCTACGCCTGGTACGTCGACGGCAAGCGGGTCTCGACCGCGGCGCGGCTCACGCTGCTGCGCCGGTGGGCCGGGGACCGGGTCGCCGTCAAGGTGACCTACGCGCGGGCGTCGTACACGACCATGTCGCGGAACACGACGGCGTTGCGGGTGAGCCGCTGATCCCCACGAGCAGCACGAACAGCGGGCCCCGGTCGTCGACCGGGGCCCGCTGTCGTGGGGGTGGGAAGGGTCCGTCAGTCGTTCGGGTCCTCGTAGACCGTCCGCGCGAGCGCCGGGGCGTAGCTGTCGTTGCCGGCGAAGCGCACCTCGAAGCCCTGCAGGATCAGCGCGCCCCACCGCAGCGGGACGTCGCACCTCGCGTAGCCGTCGGCGTTGGTCACGCCGGTGCAGACGGCCGTGACGCCACCGTTGAGCACCGGACCCGTGGTGAACACCAGCTCCTGGCCGGCCAGCGGCTCGCCGTCCAGCCCGGTCAGGGTGGCCTCGACCCGCGAGTAGTTGTCGACCAGCGGGTCCGCCACGTCGTGCGCGACCAGCGTGGGCTGGGCCCGTTCGACGACCTGGAGCAGGACCGGCGAGGTCCCCGCCGCGTGGCTCCCGTCGCCCGAGTACGACGCCGTCAGCTCGTGGCTGCCCGCCGCGAAGCCCTCGACCTCGAGCGTCGCCGTGGTGCTGCCGCCGGAGGTCGACAGGTCGGCCTCGCCGAGGACGTCGTCACCGGAGCGGAACACCACCGTGCCGGTGGGTGCGCCGACGCCGGGGGCGGCGTTGGCGACGGTGGCGGTGAGGGTCACCGGGTCGCCGTACACGGACGGGTTGGTGGCCGACGCGATCCCGACGACGGTGCCGACCGCACCGACCGCCTGGCTGGCGGTGGCGACCTGGCCCTCGAAGTTGAAGTTGCCGACGTAGACCGCACGGATCTCGTGCTGTCCGGGCGCCAACCCCGCGGTCGCGTACGACGCCCGGCTGGTCCGTGCCTCGGACGACGGGACCAGGCTGGTGGCTCCCAGCAGGGTGCCGCCCTTCCAGAACTGCACCACGCCCGTGGGCTTCCCGGTGGCCGGCGCGAGCGCGGTCACCGTGGCGGTGAAGGTCACCGTCTGCCCGTGGTCGGCCACGGGGTCGTCGGAGACCAGCGCCATCGACGTGGCGCCCTTGACGACGTTCTGCCCGTTGCCCTGGTCGAGCACGCCGTTGCTGGCGACGAACCGGGCGTCACCGCTGTAGGCGGCGGCGATCCGGTAGGTCCCGGGGGAGAGCGAGCTGAAAAGGTTGCTGGTGGCCTCGCCGTCCACGACGGCCACCGGCGCCCCGAGGTTGGCGCCGTTGACGGTGAACTGCACCGTCCCCGACGGCTCGCCGGCGCCCGGCGCGACCGGGGCGACGGCGGCGGTGAAGCGGACGCCCTCGCCGGACTGCGACGGGTTCGCGGACGACGTCACCATCGTCGACGTCTGGGCCCGCTGCACCTTCTGCGCGACCGAGCCGTTGCTGCCGTTGAAGGACTCGTCGCCGTCGTACGTCGCGACGACCGCGTGCTGGCCGACGGTCAGGCCGTCGACGGTGACGGAGCCGACGCCGCCGGTGGCGGAGCTGACGTCCGCCGTACCGAGGACGGTGCCGCCGTCGGTGAAGGTGATCGTGCCCGTGGGGGAGCCGGCGCCCGGCGCGAGCACCGAGACCGCGGCCGTGAAGGTGACCGGCTGCCCGAAGACCGACACCGGCGCGGAGCTGGTGACGACCGTCTTCGTCGACGCCTTGTTGACCGTGTGGGTGGCCGGCGCCGACGTGCTGGTGACGAAGTTCGGGTCGGCGCTGAAGTAGCGCGCCTTCACCTCGTGGGAGCCGCGGGCCAGCGTGCTGACCTCGATCTGCGCCGAGCCGTCCTCGAGGGTGGCGAAGTCACCGGGGACCCCGTCGATCTCGAACTGCACCGCGCCCTGCGGCGTACCCGTTGCCGGGCTGACCGGGGTGACGGTCGCGGTGACGGTGACCGGCTGCCCGACCACGGACGGGTTCGGCGAGCTGGTCACGACGGTGGTCGTGGGGGCGGGCGCGACCTCCTGGTCGAGGCTGTCCGAGCCACCGGCGAACTTGTCGTCGCCCTCGTAGTTGGCGGTGATCACGTGGTCGCCGGCGTCGAGGCCGGTGGCGGGCGAGACGGCGGTGCCGTTGGTGACCGGGACGGGGCCGCCGATCGGCTCGCCGTCCGCCGCGAACTGCACCGTCCCCGTCGGCTCGCCCGTGCCGGGGGCGACGACGTCGACCTCGGCGGTGAAGGTGAGCGGCTCGCCGGCCACGGCGTCGGGGTTCGACGAGCTCAGCGCGACCGTGGTGTCGGCCCGGTTGACGCCGTGGGTGAGCGCCGCCGAGGTGCTGGTGGCGAAGTCGCCGTTGCCGTTGTAGGTCGCCTGCACGTCGTGGTTGCCCGGTCGCAGGTTCGCCACGGTGAGCTCGGCGCTGTCGCCGTCGAGCGGGACGGCCGTGCCGTAGGGCTCGCCGTCGATGTTGAACTGCACGCCGCCCGCCGGGTCGCCGGCGCCGGGTGCGACGACGCCGACCTCGGCGGTGAAGGTGACCGCCTCGCCGGTCACGGTGGGGGAGCCCGTGCTGGTCAGCACGGTCGACGTCGGCGCCTTGCCGACGACCAGCTCTCTCGAGGCCGCCGTGCTGGTCAGCAGGTTGCCGTCGCCGCTGTAGCGGGCGCCGATCGTGTGCGTGCCGGTGCTCAACGAGTCCGTGCTCCCTGAGGTGGCCGACCCGCCGCTGACGGCGACGGGAGCGCCGAAGTCGGCTCCGTCGACGGTGAACTGCACGGTGCCGGTCGGGTCACTGGTGCCGTTGACCCGCGCGACCTGCGCGGTGAAGGACACCGGCTGCCCGTGCACGACGGGGCTCGGCTGCACGACGGTCGTGGTCGACGGGTTCTTCTCGACCGTGAAGCCGCTCGACGCCGTCGACCCCTTGTAGAAGCTGGTCGCGGCGAAGGACGCGGTGACCGTGGCGTTGCGCGGCGGCCCCGACACGGGCAGGGTCGCCGTCGCGACTCCGTTGGCGTTGGTGGTGCCGTTGACCGACGTACCTCCGGAGAGGGAGAAGGTCACCGTCCGGCCCGGCAGCACGGAGGCGGCCAGGTTCGGGTCGGTGAGCGTCGCCTGCACCGTGACCGAGGTGTTCTGCGGCCCCTCGGTGGCGCCGGAGTAGGCGAGCTGGGTGATGTTGTCGATCGACACCGACCGGTTGGTGGTGGTGGTGCTGTTCGTGCAGTAGAGGAAGCCCGAGCGCTTCCGCTCGATCGCCCGGGCGGTGTAGGCGCCGTTGGCGTAGGCGTGCGTGTCGACCGTGGCACTCTTCGCTCCGGTGCCGCCCTGCACGCTCTCGAAGACCACGGTGCCGCCGGCGTTGATCAGCTGCAGGGTGGTCTGCGGGCTGCTGCCGCTGAGGCAGCCGGTGCCGTCGGAGGCGCCACTCGCCGAGATGGTGGCGTTGCCGCGGAGCACCGCACCGTTGGCGGGTGCGGTGATGTCCGCCGAGGCCGGCGTGGCCAGCAGCACCGGGGTGCCGATGGCCAGCGCCGACGCCGCGACGAGGGAGATCAGTCTGCGCACGGGGTGTCCTTTCACCATGGCCGGACTCACTTGAGGATGGCGCCGCGCGCCGTGGACGAGAGGTGGTTGGCGTCCCCGAGGAAGGTGGCCGTGTAGCCCCCGTTGAGGACCAGGGCGACCAGCTGCGACCCGGCGTTGCACGTGGCCGCGCCGGCTCCGTTGGTCACCGAGGTGCACACGACCTTCGTGCCGACCTTGAACTCCACCGGTACGCCGGCGAGCGGGCCCGCCGGGGTCGTGACCGTCGCCCGGAGCTGGCCGAGCGGGAGGCCGAGCGGGTTCAGCTTCACCACTGCCGCCTCGGCGGTGGTCGACGTCGCCCGCTTGGCCACCGTGACGTCCGTGACCGCGGAGCCGCTGTCGTCGTGCACCGGACTGCCGCTGTAGACGGCCCTCAGGTGGTGCGTGCCCGCCGGCAGCGCGGCCGTGGACAGCTGCGCCGAGGCCGCCCCGTCCGTCGCCGGGCTGACCGGCACGGTGCCGATCTCCACGCCGTCGGCGAGGAACGTGACCGATCCCGCCGGGACGCCGAGGTCGCCGTTGGCCGGGGTGACCCGCGCCGTCAGGTCCAGGCTGTCGCCGTAGGTGGCGGTGGTCGGCGAGACCGTCAGCTGCGTGGTCGTCGCCACCTTCGCCACCGTCTGGGTGAGCTCCTCGAGTGCCGGGCGGAAGTGGAGGTCGCCCGAGTAGAGCGCCGTCACCACGTGCGTGCCGGGGGTGAGGTCGTCGACGGCGGGGCTGGTGGCGGCGCCGTCCTCGAGCTCGACCGCGTCGCCCAGGGGCTGGCCGTCGAGGGAGAACTGCACGAACCCGGTCGGCACACCGGTGCCCACCTGCTGCGAGGAGACCTCGACCTCGAACCGCACCGGGGCACCGACCTGCGCGTCGGCGTCGGTGGACGTCAGCGCGACGTCGACCCCGGCTGCCGCGACCGTCTGGACGAGGATGTCGCCGCTGCCCGAGAAGCCCGGCTCCGGCGTGAATGCCGCGATCACCGTGTGGTCGCCCGGGTCCGGGGACGCGAGGGTCGCGCTCTCCGCGACGCCGTCGGGACCGACCGCGATCGGGCCGCCGAAGTCCTGGCCGTCGACCGAGAACTGCACGGTCCCGTCCGGGGCGCTGTCGTCGGCCGTGGCGACCTCGGCGCGGAAGGTGATCAGCTCGCCGTACGTCGAGGGGTTGGCGCTCGAGCTGAGCGCGGTCGACGTCTCGACGACCGCCGTGCCCTCGATGACCGTGTGGCTGACCGGCGCGGAATCGCTGCCGCGGTAGTCGTCGTCGCCGGCGTACCGGGCACTGAGCTGGTAGGAGCCCGGCGCCAGGTCGGACACCCCGAGCACGGCGGACCCGCCGGACAGGGGAGCCGAGCCGATGGACTCGGTGCCGGCGTAGAAGGTGATGGTGCCGGTGGCATCGCCCGATCCGGGGCTGAGCGCCGCGACCGTGGCGGTCAGCTGCACCTCCTGGTCCTGCAACGACGGCGACGGGCTGGCGAGGAGGGCGACGGTGGTGTCCGCCTTCGTCACCTCCTGCGCGACCTGGTCGGAGCCGGACTGGTAGCCGCTGCTGCCCGAGTACGCCGCCGCCAGCGTGTGGTCGCCCGCCTTCAGCGAGGTCAGCGACGGGAAGGTCGCGGAGCCGTTGGTGAGGGCGACCGGGGCGCCGACCGGGTTGCCGTCGACGAGGAGCTGGACGGTGCCGTTGGGCGTGCCGCCGCCGGGTGCCTGGACCGCCACCGTGGCGGTGAGGCCCACGGCCTCGCCGGTCACGGTCGTGTCGTCCGACGACAGGAGGGTCACCTCGACCGCCGCCTTGCTGACGGTCACCGTGCGTGGTGCCGCCGAGCTCGGGCCGAAGACGTCGTCGCCGGCATAGGTGGCCACGACCGGGTTGCTGCCGACCGGCAGGTCGGTCACGGTCGTGCTTGCCGTCCCGTCCGGTCCGACCGCGGCACGGCCGACCTCGTCGCCGTCGACGGTGAAGACCACCTCGCCGGTGGGCGTCCCGGTCGCGGTGGCGACGCTCGCCCCCAGGGTGACCGGCTGGCCGGTGACCGCGGCGGCCGGGTCGACCGACGACGTGGTGGTCGTCGGCTTCAGCGGCTCACGGACCCGGAAGATCACCGCGGCCGAGGTGCTGGTCGCGTGGTCGGAGGTGCCGTTGTAGACCGCGACGACCGTGTGGTCGCCGAGACCGAGGGTGGACAGCGCCGCGCTCGTCGCCTCGCCGTCGGCGAGCGCCACCGCGGAGCCGAAGTCGGAGCCGTCGACCCGGAACTGCACCGTGCCCGACGGGTCGCCGCCGTGCGTCGGCGCGACGGTCGCGTGGAAGCGGACCGGGTCGCCGATCGTGACGACGGCCGGGTCGGCGGTGACCGTCGTGGTCGTCGCGATCGCCCCGACGGTGAAGGCGGCCGAGGCGGAGGCGGGCTCCAGGCTCCCGCTGCCGTCGTACGACGCCGTGATGGTCGCGTTGCGCGGGGGACCCGCGACGGCGAGGGTGCTCTGGGCCACGCCCGCGGCGTCGGTGGTGGCGCTCGCGGTGGCCCCGCCCGACAGGGCGAAGGTGACCGTCCTGCCCGCGACGCTCGCGCCGGCCTTGTCGACGAGCTTCGCCGACACGGTCGCGGTGGTGCCCTGCGGAGCGCCCGCGTCGCCGGTGTAGCTGATCGCCGAGCAGTTCTTCGGCGTGACCAGGACGGTCGACGTGCTCGCCGCTCCGCCGCCGGTCACCACGACGCCCCAGCTGCCCCGGATGCCGGTGCGCTGGTAGCCGTCGGACTCGGCCGGGGCCTGCAGGGTGGCGGTGTAGTTGCCGCCCGCGGTCGTGGTCGCGGTGGTCGTCGCTGCCGCACCCGGGGTGACGGGGGACTTGTCGAGGGCGATGGTGATCGGGACGCCGGTGGCGCCGGTCCCGATCTTGCCCGCGATGGTGATGTCACCGCCCGCGCAGGTCAGCGACGGGGTGATCGTGCTGGTCAGCGTGGTCGCGGGTGCCGGGGTGCTGGACGACGCGAGCTTCTGGTCGAGCGTGAGCGAGCCGCCGTCGAGCGGGATCTCCAGCAGCAGGCGTGCGGCGTTGCGGTGGTTGGGGGAGTACCACAGCGTCGACCGGGTCGCGCCGTCCGTGCTCTGCTCGCGCGAGCGACGGGTGCTGATCGTGCCGGCGGGCACGGCGATGCTCTCGTCGGCGACGGTCGTCGGGCCGTTGAACTCGAAGGTCCCGTCGAAGGTGTCGGAGCCGGTGCCGCCGAGCGACCCGGCGTCGTAGCTGAAGCCGCCGGTGTAGTCGACGTCGACGTCGTTGGTCCACGAGTTGCCGGCCTCGGTCGGGAACTGGATGAGTCGCCAGCCGCGGGTCGGGTCCATCGAGAGGGTGATGTTGGCGGTGATGTTCGTCGACAGGAAGGAGACCTGTGCCTTGGCGCTCAGGGACTGTGCCTGGGTCTCCTTGAGGAGCGCGAAGTCCGAGCGCCGCATGTAGCGGGTGCCGCTCACGGACCCGGAGAAGTTGGACAGCGTCGCGTTGCCGACGCCGTCGACGGCGGCCGTGCCGCCTCCGCCGGTGATCGTGCCGGTCAGGTTGAGCTTGTACGCCGGCTGTCCCTGGTAGTCCTCCACCCCGGCCACGGTGTAGGTGACGTTCTCGTTGATCGTCACGTTGGTGCCGTCGGCCGTGTAGTTGAAGACCGTCGCGTAGGTCCACGACCAGCCGGGCGACCAGCTGGGGACCTCGTCGCCCGTCGCCTGCGCGGCCAGCGCGGGCGTCGTACCGGCCCCGACGAGTGTCGCGACCACGGTCGCGAGGACGCTGAGCCAGGCCATCCGTCGCCGGAAGGCGCGCGCCGCGCTGTGGCGGCTGGGGTTGACCGGTTCGGGCTGGAGGGTGCTGTTGTTCGGCGCAGGGAGCATGCGTCACCGTCCCGTGAGTGGGGGTGCCACCCGAGAGGGACGGACACGGGAGCCCGTGTGGCGGAGGGAGTGGCGGGAGTCAAGCAGGTTGTGACGGGCGGCACATCCGTTTTCTGAAAGAAGTTCACGTTTTTTCACCAAAGCCTTGGCGAACGGCTCGGTTCGTCGCTCCCGGCGCGGGGTGCGTAATCTTGCTCCTTGTGGCTGGACCCGACTACGACTCCGAGATCAAGCAGCTGACTGCGACGATGCACACCATCGAGCAGGTCCTCGACCTGCCCAAGATGGAGCGTGAGATCGCCGACCTCGGCGAGCAGGTCGCGGCGCCGGACCTGTGGGACGACCAGGACAACGCCACGCGGGTGACCGGGCGGCTCTCCTCGCTGCAGGGCCAGGTCGAGCGCTTCCGCGAGCTGCACCAGCGCATCGACGACCTCGCCGTGCTCGCCGAGCTGGCTGCCGAGGAGTCCGACGCCGAGGTCCTCGCCGAGGCCGACGCGGAGCTGGCGCGCGTGAAGAAGGCCGTCGAGGGCCTCGAGGTCCGCACCCTTCTCTCCGGTGAGTACGACGAGCGCGAGGCCATCGTCTCGATCCGCTCCGGCGCCGGTGGTGTCGATGCCGCCGACTTTGCCGAGATGCTGATGCGGATGTACACCCGCTGGGCCGAGCGCAACAAGTACCCCGTCGAGGTCTACGACGTCTCCTACGCCGAGGAGGCCGGCATCAAGTCGGCCGAGTTCGCGATCCGTGCTCCCTACGCCTACGGCACCCTCTCCGTCGACGCCGGCACCCACCGCCTGGTGCGGATCAGCCCGTTCGACAACCAGGGCCGCCGCCAGACCTCGTTCGCCGCGGTCGAGGTCGTGCCCCAGCTGGAGCAGACCGACGAGATCGAGGTCGACGAGAACGACATCCGCACCGACGTCTTCCGCTCCGGCGGGCCCGGCGGCCAGTCGGTCAACACGACCGACTCCGCGGTCCGCCTGACGCACATCCCGACCGGCATCGTCGTGTCCTGCCAGAACGAGAAGTCGCAGCTGCAGAACAAGGCGGCCGCGATGATCGTCCTCAAGGCCAAGCTCCTCGCGAAGAAGAAGGCCGAGGAGGCCGCGCTCAAGAAGGACCTCAAGGGCGACGTCGCCGCGAGCTGGGGCGACCAGATGCGCAACTACGTGCTGAACCCCTACCAGATCGTCAAGGACCTGCGTACCGGCTACGAGACCGGCAACCCGCAGGCGGTGTTCGACGGCGAGATCGACGGCTTCCTCGAGGCCGGCATCCGCTGGCGCCGGATCAGTTCTCGGACGCGCTCTCGGCGCTCCAGCTCGGCCGCGTCGAAGACCACCTCGGCGGAGGTGAAGGCGACGATCGCCGCCAGCGCACCGACGACTTCTCCTGCGACCAGCAGGCCGATGGCGGTGGCTGCGGCGACGCTGCGCCATGCCCACCGGGGGAGGGGAAAGCCGTAGTACACAAAGTCATTTAACTCGATCGACTTTATTTCGTAAACACTTGGCTGCTGCTGGTCGGGCGGGCTTGCATGGCAACGGCAATGCGCGGAGAGGTGTCGCCCGCGAACGACGCCTGCCGTCGCGCGAACGAGGGGGCTGACGGTTTCCCTGCTGCTCGGCCGGGCCGAGGGAAGCGCACGCTCACGCCGATGAGCGTGCTGTTCGGGCGGTATCGCGGCATGCTGGTATCTGTGACAGCACCCGAATGGTGGCGCGGGCAAACACCGACCGAACGTCCTCGCGGTCATCCAAGACAGTCGATTTTGACTGGGGTTGTCGACTCTGTCCCGCTCGGGGACCTCGACCAGTACGGATCCCACCCGTTGTACTTCTTCGACGCTGCGGTATCCGCCATCGATCTATGGCTCAACGACGTCTCCCTGGCTGTGGAATGGTCCGAGTTCGAGAACTGTCACTCCCGCCAGCGCGTCAAGCCGGTGACAAACGGGCATGGGTTCTCGGCCCAGGGCTCGTTCGGTAACAGCCCCGCGTTCTACCGGAACTGCGTCTTCGAGGGTCTGCGGTTCAAGCAACTCGGCGGGTTCAATCTGTCTCAAGCCTGGTTCGAGAACTGCCAGTTCATCAACTGTCGGTGGGATGGACATTTTGCGAGGAATGCCTCGCTTGTCGATTGCACCTTCTCGGGCCGGATGAACGGCTGCGCATGGTTTGGTCGTTCGGACAAGGGTCCCAACATCATTCGTGGCAACGACTTCACCGATGTTGTGTTCACCGACAACGTCGCTTGGCGCGATTCCTTCCCGACAGGTGACCAGCGGTGGCCGCCGGGGTTCAAGCCATCCAGCGACGGCTGAGAGCAGGGACAGGTCCGC
>DATLIG010000161.1:0-13372 GCA_035539555.1 Nocardioides sp.
GGGGTTCTTCGGGGGGTTCTTCAGTGGTCGGGTTCAGCGCGGTGCTGCGCCCGGGGCCGGGAGCGGAAGGACAGCGCCGACCACCACATCAACGCGGCGACGACACTTCCGCTACTCACCCCCCAGTAAGCGCCGTAGGCACCGTCGATGAAAACCCCGATGGTCCCGAGCACGAGGGTGACCGCGGTGGAGGCGATGTCGATCGGGACGGTGACCGCGATCGCCTTCGACCCGATGAGGTGGGCGCGGGGTCCGGCGATCAGTCCCAGGGCGAGGATCTGGACGCACGCCGGCAGCAGCAGCGCCTCCGCCGCGTCCCAGGTGTCGTCGAGCACCAGGCGCCCGAGGGCGTCGGGCAGCAGGAGCAGGATGGCGGCGTTGACCAGCGCGACGCCGAGCGACACGACCACCGTCCGTCGCAGGTGCCCGCCGTCCCGATAGCTGTCCGGGTCGTTGGCGACCTCGGCGACGCCGGCCGCGACCGACGCGGTCTGGAAGGTCATGTAGGGCCGCAGCAGCAGCAGGACCCCGCGTACGGCGCCCATCGCCTTGGCGCCGGCGACCACGGCGATCACCACGGAGAAGCCGAGGGTCGAGCCCTGCAGCGCGACGAAGGACAACAGGAAGCGCCAGGAGTAGTACCACCGCTCCCGCAGCCACGCCCGTCCTCCGGCGAGGCGCGGGCGGTGCTGGAGGAAGACGAGCAGCGAGGCCACCGCGCCGCTGGCGACCCAGCCGACGGTGAACCACGGCAGGCTCTCCACGTCGCGCACGAGCAGCACGCCGACCACGCCGAGGATCAGGACCAGCCAGAGCAGGTCGAGCCACAGGGCCCGCCAGGGACGCTGGGTCGCGAACCCGAGGTAGCGACCGAGGTCGTGCAGGATCAGACCGGGCAGGCCGGCGCCCAGGATGACCAGCTCGGGGCCGAGCGGGACGCCCAGCCACCAGAAGAGGCCGCCCACCAGGGCGACGAGGGCGCCGATCGCGCCGCCGACGATGAGCGCCGCGGAGATCGGCGCACCGACCCGGTTGCGGGCGTCGTCGGGGTGGACCATCAGCGGGTCGCCGACCAGCGAGCGGTTGACGCCCTGCGCGGCGGCGTAGATCACGAGGATCATGCCGAAGTAGCCGAAGGCGGCCGTGCCCAGCAGGTGCGCGGACAGCAGCGCGATGAGGATGTTCGACGCGCCCGACAGCACCTGGTCCACGACGACGACGCTCAGTCGCCGCCCGGCACCTTCAGCGCGCACGGGTCTCCTTCGTGTGGTCCTGCCAGCCGCACGCAGCCTAGTGGTCGGTCCACGGATCCGTGGGCTTGACCTCAGGTCTGGTCAGAACTCTGCGGGCGTGACCCGACCGTGTTCTACTCGTTGGTCGGACATCGCTGGGGGGCGTTGTCGAGGTCGAGCTCCAACTCGTTTCCATCTATGAGGAGATACAGCATGAACGCGCCCGTGGACGTCCTGGTCGCCGGTGGCGGCGGATTCATCGGAGGCCACCTGGTCGCCGACCTGCTCGCCCAGGGCAAGACCGTCCGGTCGGTCGACGTGAAGCCGCTCGACGAGTGGTACCAGGTCCACCCCGACGCTCAGAACAGCGTGGGCGACCTCTCCCTGCTCGACCAGGCCGAGGCCGCGACCGCCGGAGCCCGCGAGGTCTACATGCTCGCGGCCGACATGGGCGGCATGGGCTTCATCGAGAACAACAAGGCCCTCTGCATGCTGACCGTGCTCACCAGCACGCACATGCTCCAGGCCGCTCAGAAGTACGACGTCGAGCGCTACTTCTACTCCTCGTCGGCCTGCGTCTACGCCGCCGACAAGCAGACCGACCCGTCGGTGACGGCCCTCAAGGAGTCCGACGCCTACCCCGCCATGCCGGAGGACGGCTACGGCTGGGAGAAGCTCTTCTCCGAGCGGATGGCCCGCCACTTCCGCGAGGACTTCGGCCTCACCACCCGGATGGCCCGCTACCACAACGTCTACGGCCCCGAGGGCACGTGGACCGGTGGCCGCGAGAAGGCCCCGGCCGCGGTGTGCCGCAAGATCGCCGAGGCGGTCATCTCCGGCAGGCACGAGCTCGAGATCTGGGGCGACGGCGAGCAGACCCGCAGCTTCATGTACATCGACGACTGCGTGAAGGGCTCCCAGATGATCCTGGCGAGCGACCACGTCGAGCCGATCAACCTGGGCTCCGCCGAGCTCGTCTCCATCAACCAGCTCTACTCGATCGTCGAGGACATCGCTGGCATCAAGTGCGAGCGCAAGTACGACCTCTCCGCCCCGCAGGGCGTGCGCGGGCGCAACTCCGACAACACCGAGATCAACGCGGCGTTCGGCTGGGAGCCGTCGATCAGCCTGGCGGACGGCTTGGCGAAGACCTACGCGTGGGTCTACGACCAGGTCAAGCGCGCGCAGGGCTGAGACCCGCTCCCCCGTGCGCATCCTCGTCCACGACTACTCCGGGCACCCCTTCCAGGTCGAGCTGAGCCGTGAGCTCGCCCGGCGGGGGCACGCCGTCACCCACTCCTACTGTCCCGGCTGGGTGTCCGGCAAGGGGCACCTGGTCGCCGAGCCCGGCGAGACCCTCGTCTTCGACCCCGTCGGCCCGACCGAGCCGATCGCGAAGGACCGCTTCGTCCGCCGGGTGCTCCTCGAGGCGCTCGTCGGCTGGGAGCTGATCCGCCAGGTCCGTCGTACCCGCGCCCAGACGGCGATGCTGTCGAACGCCCAGATCCCGACGCTGGTCGTCTTCGCACTCGGCATGCTCGTGCTGCGGCGCACGTGGGTGCTGTGGCACCAGGACGTTTACGCCGTCGCGGTGAAGTCGTTCGCCGGCGACAAGCTGGGCCGGATGTTCCGCGTGGTCGCGGCCGTCTTCAGCATCGCGGAGAAGTGGGTCTCGCGCCGGGCGTCGGAGATCGTGGTGATCGCGCCGTCCTTCGTCCCCGTCCACGAGGAGTGGGGTACGGCGGACAAGGTGACCGTGATCCCGAACTGGGCGCCGCTCGACGAGATCCGACCGGTCACGCGCAAGAACGACTGGGCCACCGAGCAGGGACTCGACGACACCGCGACGCTCCTCTACTCCGGCACCCTCGGCCTCAAGCACAACCCGACCCTGCTGGTCGGCCTGGCCCGCGAGGTGATCGACGCCGGTCGCCCGGTCCGGTTGGTCGTCGTCAACGAGGGTCCCGCGGTGGAGGTGATCCGGGCCGAGGCCGAGCGCCTCGACGTCCCGGTGACGCTGCTGCCCTTCCAGCCGTACGAGCGGCTCTCCGAGGTGCTCGGCAGCGGCGACATCCTGGTCGTGCTGCTCGAGCAGCAGGCGGGAGCCTTCTCGGTCCCCTCGAAGACGCTGTCCTACCTGTGCGCCGGCCGTCCGGTGCTCGGCATGATGCCGTCGGAGAACCTCGCCTCGGCGCTGGTGACCCGGGCCGGCGGCCTCGTGGTCGCCCCCGACGAGGACGCCCTGCCCGGCGCCGCGGCGTGGGCCGCGGGCGTGCTGGCCGACACCGAGCTGCGCGAGGAGCTGGGTGAGGCGTCCCGCGACCTCGCCGAGCTGGAGTTCGCACTGGCCGGCTGCGCCGACCGGTTCGAGACGATCCTCGAGCGGAGCGGCCGGTGACGGGGGTCGTCGTCGTCGGCCCGAAGACCCGGCTGGGTCGCGAGGTCGTCGCGCAGCTCTCCGGTGAGCCACTGCTCGCCGTCGCCCGCGACGCCGCCGACGCGGCCGTCGTCGCCGGCCTGCCCGGGCTCGACGCCTCCCGGGTCGTCGACGCCGCCGCCGGACAGCTCTCCGAGCGGGTCGCGGCCCTCGGCAGCGGAGCCGTCCGCCTCGTCATCACCGCACTCGGCCCCGTCCACCCCGAGGCGCCCCGGACGTCGTACGACGCCGCGGCGGTCGTCCGCGACCTGGGCTTCATCGAGCAGGTGCTCGCGGCGGGCCGGCCGGTCCGGGTCGTGCTGGTCTCGACCGTCATCGCGCTCGCCCCCGGCGCCGACCGGCGCTACTACGGCGGCTGGCGGTCGGTCGTCGAGCAGCAGCTCCAGCAGCTGGTCGACGAGCGCAACCGGGCGGGCGGCCGGGTGACCCTGTCCGTCCTGTATCCCGGCCGGCTTCTCGACGCCGCGGAGCGCCGCGGTCGGCTCCGGCTGCACACGAGCTACCAGTCGCTGGCGGCCCGCGCGCTCGCCACGGGCGCCTCCGAGCGGGAGGTGGAGCGGATCGTCGGAATTGATTCTCGGATTTGGTGTGCGGTGAGGAGTATCTCTTTAGCACTTCGATCGTTGACGCCTTCAACGAGACGTTCCGTTCCGCCATCCCCCGAGCCCGGCGCAACGGACCAGTACCTCTCCGGGGAAGGTGGGTAGTCGATGCGGACGAAGCGCGTGTTCGACCTGTTCGTAGCCATCACCGCAGCCGTCGCGTGGGTGCCGGTGCTGCTCGGTTCAGCCCTCATGGTCCTCGTGATGTCGGGTCGCCCGGTGTTCTACCGGTCGAACCGCTGGGTGCGCTCCGGCCAGATGGTCCGGACGGTCAAGTTCCGCACGATGGTCAAGAACGCCGACAAGATGGTGAACCGGCAGACGGTGCCCGTCGAGGGCGTCCGCTTCCTGAACATCCCGCCGGACTCGCCGCTCTACACGCGGCCCGGCCGGATCCTCGAGAGCCTGGGCCTCACGGAGATCCCGCAGCTGCTGCACGTGCTGCGCGGCGAGATGAGCATCGTCGGCAACCGCCCGCTGCCGGAGAACGTCATGCAGTGCCTGCGTGACGAGTACCCCTACGCCGAGGACCGCTTCCTGACCCCGGCCGGTCTCACCGGCCCGGTCCAGCTCGTCGGCCGGGACTCGCTGAGCGACTCCGAGCGGCTCCGCATCGAGGGCGCCTACTGCCTGGCCGTGATGCACGGCTACCGGCTCCGCCTGGACTTCACCGTCCTGCTCTCGACCGTCCTGATCGTGGCGCACATCAAGCAGCCGCTGGACTACCAGGGCGTGATGGACCTGATCGACCGCCACACCAAGCCGGCCCGCGAGCGTCGCCACCGCGAGATGCTCGTCGAGGACGCCCGGGCGACCGACGTCGCCTGACGCTTCTCCCCCGAACACCACGAAGGCCGCCCCCGAGGGGGCGGCCTTCGTCGTTCCCGGGGCCTGCGGCCGGGCGGGGTCGGGTTGCGTCCTACGAACCGAGCGCTCCGGCGACCGCGTCGTATGACGTCCCGACGGGCCGCGGAGCACGGCGCCGGGACGTCATGCGGATCGGTCGCCGGGGCGGCCGGTTCGTATGACGCCAGCCTCGCCGGCCCCTCAGAGGGCCAGGCGGTGCCGGAAGTAGTCGATCGTCTCGCGCAGGCCGTCCTCGAGCGCCACGCTCGGCTCCCAGTCGAGCTCCTTGCGGGCGAGGCTGATGTCGGGGCGGCGCTGGCGCGGGTCGTCGGACGGCAGCGGGCGGTACTCGATCGTCGACGTCCCACCGACCAGCCGGATGACCGCCTCGGCGAGCTCCAGCATGGTGTTCTCGGTCGGGTTGCCGACGTTGACCGGCCCGGTGAAGTCGGCGGGGCTCTCCATGAGCCGCCACATGCCCTCGATGAGGTCGTCGACGTAGCAGAAGCTGCGGGTCTGCTGGCCGTCGCCGTAGATGGTGATCGGCTCGCCACGCAGGGCCTGCACGATGAAGTTGCTGACCACCCGGCCGTCGTCGGGGTGCATCCGCGGACCGTAGGTGTTGAAGATCCGCATCACCTTGATCTCCAGCGAGTGCTGTCGCCAGTAGTCGAAGAACAGGGTCTCCGCGGCGCGCTTGCCCTCGTCGTAGCAGCTGCGGATGCCGATCGGGTTGACCTTGCCCCAGTACTCCTCGACCTGCGGGTGCACCTCGGGGTCGCCGTACACCTCGCTGGTGCTGGCCTGGAGGATCCGCGCCCGGACCCGCTTGGCGAGGCCGAGCATGTTGATGGCGCCGTGGACGCTCGTCTTGGTGGTCTGCACGGGGTCGCGCTGGTAGTGGATCGGCGAGGCCGGGCAGGCCAGGTTGTAGATCCGGTCGACCTCGACGTACAGGGGGAAGGTGACGTCGTGGCGCATCAGCTCGAACCGGTGGTTGCCCAGCAGCCCGGCGATGTTGTCCTTCGTGCCCGTGTAGTAGTTGTCGACGCAGAGGACGTCGTGGCCCTCGGCGACCAGCCGATCACACAGGTGGGAGCCGAGGAACCCGGCACCTCCCGTCACGAGCACCCGCATGTCAGTTCCTCACCATCGTCTTGGGGGGTTCGGTGGTGGCCGCCGCGGCCGGCGTGGCCGCGGACGTGCCGTCCTGGTCGTCGGCTGCGAGCCAGCAGATCGCGGCCAGGCACATCGGGATCCACAGCGTGCGGTCGTACAGGCTGGGGATCAGCAGGCCCCAGCCGATGTAGCCCCACACGGTGTAGCAGAGACGCCGGTAGGGACCGCCGTCGAACAGCGGCCGCGCCATCGCGAACATCACGAGCAGGAACCCGAACAGCCCGAAGATGCCGACGCCGACGGCGACCTGCAGCACGTTGTTGTGGATGTCGAAGAGGTCGATCAGGCCGTCGCCGAAGAACGGGCTGGCCCAGAACCGGTCGACGCCGGACTCGAGGCCGGCCGAGCGCGCCTGGTCGGAGCCGGATGCCGAGCCGCCGCCCAGCAGGCGGTCGATCGCCGAGGTGTCGCCGGTGAGCCGCAGGACGAACGGCAGCGCCGCCACCAGCGTCGCGCCGCACACGGCGTAGAAGAAGCCGGTGATCGCCGAGCGCTCGACGATCGGGATCATCACGACCAGCACGGCGACGACGATCGTGGCACCGCGGCTGCCGCTGAGCAGGATCGAGATCCCGGTCAGGCCGGCGATGCCGAGGATGACGGTCTTCATCAGCCAGTGCTGGTACTCGAAGAACAGGAAGATGAGCAGCGCGATCGCCATGATCGCGGCCTCGGCGAAGTAGTTCGGGTGGTTCGTCATGCCGAAGTGCCGGCCCTGGGCGGTGATGCCGCCCGTCACGATGCCGCCGGCCCAGCTCGCCATGTGGCCCAGGACGTAGGTCCACGCCAGGCCGCGGATGACCGTGCCGCTCGGTCGCCACAACAAGATGGCGATCGGGAAGGCGATCATCACGATGAGCCAGAAGACGAGGGCGAACGCGCTCTCGAGCGAGCGCTCCGAGCGCAGCGTGGCGATCATGCCGAACGCGAAGACGATCACGATGCCGGTGACGTAGGTCAGCGGGAGCTTGAGCCTGCCCCGGAGGATCTCGGGGAGCAGCAGGGCGAAGCCGACGACGAGCAAGGCGTCGGTGGGCGTGATCGTCGCGCCCTCCGGAGCCAGTCCCTTGTACGCCGGCGCGGTGAAGAAGGCACCCGCGAGGGTGAGGATGCCGAGCCGGGTCGAGCCGAGGACGCTCAGCAGGGCGACGTACAGCGCCACCGCGACGGTCACCAGCGCCGTCACCAGGTCCCCGGTGTTGGCGAGGTAGACCAGCCCGACGAGGAGGGCCACGACCGCGAAGGTGAGGGCCGCGTTGCTCCCGGCGGGCGCGACGAAGGGTCGGGCCTCACGCTGGGGGCGCGCGGTCGTCTCGTTCGGCACTGCTCTCCTCGGTCAACGGCGTCGGACGTCGTGGGGCGACCGACTCGGGGAGTCTAGTGGCCATCCCCGGAAGTTGTGGGGGCTTGCCGGTGTCCGGCCGGAACGGCCCCGATCAGCCGCCGGCGAAGGGCGGCAGGAACTCCACCGTGTCCCCCGCCCGTACGACGACCGTGGCCGGATCGCCCGAGGAGACCGGTCGCTCCCCCACCAGCACCGAGCACACCTGGACGACCTCGGCGAACCGGCCACCCGGGTGGCGGCGTACGACCTCCTCGCGCAGCGCGGCCAGCGTCATCGGAGCCTCGGCGAGCACCGTCTCCTCGGCCAGACCTGCGGCCGAACGCGCGGCGGCCCAGTAGCGGACCCTGATGACCTCGGTCTCATTCACCGTCTCGACCCTTCCCGGTTGCACTCCTGTTTCGATATCCTTCCCTACACGAAAACCGGCCGGGGCCCAGCGTTGCGTTTCGGTCTCTCGACACGGGCCTGCATGACCTGCAGGTTCCAGTGAGGAGACCCAGGTGAGCACTCTTCTGCTTCTGACCAGCGCACTGCAGCCTTCTGCCGAGGTCCTGCCCGGCCTCGCGCTGCTCGGTCACCACGTCAAGATCCTGCCCGCCGAGGGCAGCGCCCTGCTCGAGGCGCCCGAGGCCGACCTGCTGCTCGTGGACGGTCGCCAGGACCTCGCGGGCTCGCGCGACCTGTGTCGCCTGATCCGCACGACCGGCACCGACGTGCCGGTCATCCTGGTGGCCACCGAGGGCGGCCTCGCCGTGGTCAACCACGACTGGGGCATGGACGACGTCGTGCTCCACACGTGCGGTCCGGCCGAGCTCGAGGCGCGGATCAAGCTGGCCATCGGCCGGCTCGCCGCGGCCCGCGACGCCGCCGACCCCGAGGCCCACGTGATCCGCTCCGGCGAGGTCGTGGTCGACGACGCGACCTACACCGCCAAGGTCGGCGGCCGGGTCCTCGACCTGACCTTCAAGGAGTTCGAGCTCCTCAAGTTCCTGGCCCAGCACCCGGGGCGGGTGTTCAGCCGCCAGCAGCTGCTCCAGGAGGTCTGGGGCTACGACTACTTCGGTGGCACGCGCACCGTCGACGTCCACGTGCGGCGGCTGCGCGCCAAGCTCGGCCCCGAGAACGAGACGCTCATCGGCACCGTCCGCAACGTCGGCTACCGCTTCGTGCTGCCGTCGAAGGAGAGTGCCGCCGGGGCGGACGTCGCTCGGGTCGCCGAGCGCGACGCGCAGGACGCCTGAGCGTCGTACGACGACAGCGCGGCGGCCGCGGGCGTCAGCGACCCTCGGTCTGCTCGCCGCGCTCGTCGAAGTGGTCGGTCGGGTGCATGAACCGCAGCACGTCCTGCTTCAGCGCCGGACCGAGCTCGCCCCAGCCGTCCTTGTAGCCGTAGACCGACGCCAACGAGCGGGCGTCGTAGTCACCGTTGAAGATGTCGACGTCGGCGCACGTGATCAGTGACGGGTGGGCGACGCCGACGGCAGCGGAGACACGGGTCAGCTCCTTGCGCAGGGTGCGCAGGTAGACCGCGGCCCGCTCGGCCTTCGACACCGGGTCGAGGCCGCGGACCAGCCACGGGTTCTGGGTCGCGATGCCGGTCGGGCAGTGGTCCGTGTGGCACTTCTGCGCCTGGATGCAGCCGATCGAGAGCATCGCCTCCCGGGCCACGTTGATCATGTCGACGCCGAGCGCGAAGGCGACGATGGCATTGTCCGGCAGGCCCAGCTTGGCCGACCCGATGAAGGTGACGTCGTCGGTCAGGCCGAGCTCCGCGAACGTGCCGTAGACCCGCGAGAAGCCCATCCGGTAGGGCAGGGAGACCGAGTCGGCGAAGATCAGCGGCGCCGCGCCGGTGCCGCCCTCGCCGCCGTCGACCGTGATGAAGTCGACGCCCCGCTGACGTGGCTCCATCAACCGCGCGAGCTCCTCCCAGAAGTCCATCGCGCCGACGGCCGACTTGATCCCGACCGGCAGCCCGGTCTCGTCGCCGAGCATCTCGACGAAGTCGAGCATCGAGTCGACGTCGTGGAACGCCGTGTGCCGCGACGGGGACGAGCAGTCCTTGCCCTCCGGGATGCCACGGATCTGCGCGATCTCCGGGGTCACCTTCGCCGCCGGCAGCAGGCCGCCGAGCCCCGGCTTGGCGCCCTGGCTGAGCTTGATCTCGAGGGCGCTGACCGGCGCGGACGCGATCATCTCCTTGAGCCGGTCGAGCGAGAACCGGCCCTGCTCGTCACGACACCCGAAGTACGCCGTACCGATCTGGACGACGAGGTTCGCGCCGTTGCGGTGGTACGGCGAGATGGCGCCCTCGCCCGTGTTGTGCAGGCAGCCCGCGGCGGCGGCCCCCTTGTTGAGCGCCGTGATCGCGTTCGACGAGAGCGAGCCGAAGCTCATCGCGGAGACGTTGACGACCGAGCCCGGGCGGAACGCCTTCGCCCGCCCGCGTGGCCCGCCGAGGACCTTCGCGCCGGGCAGGGTCCAGTTGGCGTCGTGATCGCTGGGGAGCTTGTCGGCGAAGGTGCGCTGCTTGATGTAGGCGTGCCCCTGGGTGTGCTCGACGTCGACGTCGGTGCCGAAGCCGAAGTAGCTGTTCTGCTCCTTGCTGGAGGCGTAGATCCAGGTGCGCTGGTCACGGCTGAACGGCCGCTCCTCCTCGTTGCTGGTGACGATGTACTGCCGCAGCTCCGGGCCGATCGTCTCCAGCCAGTACCGGGCGTGCCCGATGACCGGGAAGTTCCTCTGGAGCGCGTGCCTCTTCTGGACGAGGTCACGGACGGCGACCGCTCCCAGGGCCACGGCTGCCCCACCTACCGCGTGGCTGAGCTTCATGGAGCAGGTCTATCGCGTCACCCTGTCGCATGTAAACGGTCGGCAACGTGAAGAATCCGGCCTCCTCCGGGGCACTGTCCGACGGGTCACGGGCGGGCGATAGCGTCGAGATGTGCCCCCCGACACGTTCCTGACCGGCCCCGCCGCGCTCGCCGCGATCGACACGGTGCGGGCCGCAGCGAGCGCGTACGACGGCGCGGACCCCCTCGACGAGGCGGCCGTCCTGCGCCTCAAGCACCACGGGCTCGACGGGGTCGACGCGGTCGTCACGCCCTCCGGGTTCGCACTGCGGCGCGGGAGCGAGGTCGACGTCGTCGTCGCCCCGGACGCGCGCGGTCGCGGCATCGGCGCCCAGCTGGCCGACCTGGTCGTCGCGGCCCCGGGCGCGCTGACCGCGTGGTCCCACGGCGACCACCCCGCGGCGCGCAGGCTCGCCGACCGGCTGGGCTTCGCCCCCACCCGGGAGCTGTGGGTCATGAGGCGCCCGACCGTCGTACCGCTCGCGGCGGTGGCGGCCCCCGACGGGGTGCACGTCCGCGACTTCGGCGAGGGTGATGCGGACGCGCTGCTGGCGGTCAACGCCGCGGCCTTCGCCGAGCACGCCGAGCAGGGCGCACTCGACCGCGCCGGGCTCGCCGAGCGGATGGCGGAGCCCTGGTTCGACCCGGCCGGCCTGCTGCTCGCCGTCGACGCCGACGGCACGCTGCTCGGGTTCCACTGGACCAAGCAGCACGACGCGCACACCGGGGAGGTGTACGTCGTCGGCATCGAGCCCTCCGCACAGGGACGCGGGCTCGGACGGCTCCTCACCGTCGCCGGCCTGCAGCACCTCGCCGCCCGCGGCGTGGCCGAGGTGATCTTGTACGTCGAGTCGGACAACGCCCCGGCGCGCCACGTCTACGAGGGCGTCGGCTTCTCCCACGCCGCGCAGGACACGCACGTGCAGTACGCGAGGGCCTGACGTGCGGATCTGGAACATTCCGCGTAACCAAGCGACTGCTGAGTAGATTTACCTTCCATGAGCTCTGTCACCGACGACGAGCCCGGGTCCGAGGACTCCGGGCTCGACGAGTCGCGCCCCGGGCGCGGCAAGGGACGGAGGGGCCGGTTGTGGCGTCGCCACGACAAGGAGACCCCCGACGTCGGTGAGCTCGAGGAGGACGACCTCCAGGAGCTGCTGCGCCGCAGCCACACCTCCGGGATGGTCGAGGGCGAGGACGCCCCCGAGCCGACGGCGCCCGCGACCCACGAGCCGCCGGCCGACATGCTGGCCGACACGGACCCCGACAACATCGCCGCCCGGGTCGGCAACCGCACCGGTCCCGCGGCCACCGCGCCCGAGGACGCCGACGACGTCGACTGGCGCGCGCTGGTGTCCCCGACCGACGACGCACCCGCTGACGAGGCAGCCACCGACGGGGCAGCCGACGACGGGGACGACATGCCGGCCGAGGGCGTGCCGGCCGACGACGCGGGCCTCACCGAGGACGGGAACGCCGCGGACGACCCGGCCGCCGGCGACGCGGTCGACGACGTCGTGCTCGACGAGACCTCCGCTGAGCCAGTCGCCGGCGAGTCGGTCGACGAGTCGTCCGTGGGCGAGGTCGATGCGGCGCTCGACGTACCGGGTGAGGACGGCGACGCCGCGGACGAGCCGGCGGAGGATCCCGTCACGGCGCCCCTCGACGAGGGGGCCGAGGGGACGGCGACGCCGGACGAGGCCGAGGGCGAGTCGGCCGCCGACTGGGCGGCGCTGATCGACCGCGCCGTGAGCCGGGAGGAGCCGGCGCCGGTCGAGGGCGGCCTCGCCGCCCGGATGGCGCGGGTGCGCCAGGACCCCTCGCTCGCCGAGTACAACGGCGAGGCCCCACCTGCGTGGCCCGCTCCGCAGCCCCTCGCCGACAGCGATGGCGGCACCATCGTCGGCGACGACTGGTCGGCGATCATCTCCCGGGCGACCCGTCCGGCGGCAGCCGATCCGCTGACCGATCCCCTGCTCGACCCGCTCGAGGACGAGTCGGTCGACCGGTCTGCCGACGACTCCCCGGTCGAGTCCCTGGGCGAGTCCGTCGCCGAGGTCGAGGAGCCGCCCGCGCCCGACCCGCTCACCGATCCCCTCCCGGACCCGCTCACCGATCCGTACGACCACCTGTTCGTCGCCGACGAGACGCCGGGCGTCGAGGAGGTCCCTGCCGCCGAGGAGCTCGGGACCGGCGCCGAGGAGCCCGTGGCCGAGGAGCCGGCAGCCCCGGCGCCGGCTGCCCGTGCCACGCCCGGAGACCACCACACGACCGACGAGGAAGCCGGCCAGCGGGTCATCGCCGCGGCCGTCGACGGCGGATTCGCGGAGCCGACGCCGGTCCCGGCGCCGAAGGGTCTCGCGCGCCTGCGCCGCCGCAACTCCCCCGGCTCCGCCCCGCGTCCGGAGGCCCGGCCGCTGCAGGAGTTCATCGAGCCGCCTCTGCTCGAGGAGCGCATCCCGGACGTCGACGGTCCGCCGGAGATCCCGCGCCGCCCTGCGGAGGTGCTCGCCCAGGCCCGCGCCGAGATCGAGGCGGAGCTCGCCCCGGCGGTCGACCCGGACGAGGCGACCACCGAGGGCGTGACCGAGGCGCCGGCCAACGCCGACGTCGTGGCGGCGCTCGCCGCCCGGATGCGCCGCGACGCCGAGCTGGCCGCGGCCGAGCAGGCTGCCGAGCGGTACGCCGCCGAGGAGGCCGCGCAGCGCGCCCACGAGGCTCGCGCCGAGGCCGACCGACTCGCCCAGGAGCAGGCACAGACCGCCGAGACCGCGCACCGCGCGCGGGCCGCGGCCGAGGAGCTGGCCCGGGCCGAGGCCGCCGCCCGCGAGGCTGCCGAGCGCGCTGCCCGCGAGCGCGCCGAGCTCGCCGACGCGGAG
>DATLIG010000162.1:0-16469 GCA_035539555.1 Nocardioides sp.
CTACTGCGACTTCAAGCCCGACAACATGATCCAGGTCGGCGACGCGATGAAGCTGATCGACCTCGGCGGCGTCCGCCGCATCGACGACGAGGAGTCGGCGATCTACGGCACGGTCGGCTACCAGGCGCCGGAGGTCGCGGAGATCGGGCCGTCGGTGGCCTCGGACATCTACACGATCGGCCGCACCCTCGTCGTGCTGACGATGGAGTTCCGCGGCTACCAGGGCACCTACCTGCACAGCCTCCCGCCGGTCGACGCGACGCCGTTGTTCCAGGAGTACGACTCGCTCTACCAGCTGATCGCGAAGTGCTGCGCCCCCGATCCGGCCGACCGGTTCGCGTCCGTCGACGAGATGCGCGCGCAGGTGCTCGGCGTGCTGCGCGAGGTCGTGGCCCGCAAGCGGCAGGGGACCGCGACCACCTCGGCGGCCTCGGTCCTCTTCGAGTCGCCGGCGACCGCGCGCCCGATCACCGAGTGGAGCCAGCTGCCGAAGCTGCGCGAGGACACCACCGACCCGCAGCACAGCTGGCTGTCGTCGATCAGTGCCGATGACCCGAAGAAGCGGCTCACCGACCTGCAGCAGGCGCCGGAGGACAGTGCGGAGGTGTGGCTGGCGCGGGCGTTCGCTGCCCTCGAGCTGGCTGACGCGAAGGGTGCGCAGACACACGCGCAGGCGCTGCTGGCGGCCGATCCGTGGGAGTGGCGCGCGCTGTGGATCGAGGGGCTCGCCGCCGTCCAGGCAACCGACTGGGAGACGGCGAAGGCGTCGTTCAACGCGGTCTACCAGCAGGTGCCCGGTGAGCTCGCGCCCAAGCTGGCGCTGGCCTTCGCGTGCGAGCGCGGCGGGCTGCCCGAGGTGGCCGAGGGGCTCTACCAGGTGTGCGTCGCGACGGACGCGGCGTACGTCCCGCCTGCGGCGTTCGGGATGGCCCGGGTCCGGGCGGACCGCAAGGACACGGTGGGCGCGGTGGCCGCGCTCGACCTCGTGCCGAACACCAGCCGCGGCTACACCGAGAGCCGCCAGCAGCGCGCGGAGGTGCTGCTGTCCGGCGGCGTGCGTGATCTGTCCGTGCTCGACCAGGCGATGCGGACCATCGAGTCGTCGAGCGTCGACGGGCGCACCCGCCAGCGCTACACGGTCCGGATCCTCACCGAGGCGCTGCCGGTCGTGTCCGGCAACGGGCAGGTGCCCGACGGCGCCCGCATCGGATCCGTCGCCGCGACCGAGGTGGGCGTGCGCGACGGCCTCGAGAACGCCCTGCGCTCGCTGGCCCGCGACGCGATCGACCTCGAGGAGCGGGTGGACCTGGTCAACCGGGCCAACGCCGTGCGGAACTGGAGCCTGACGTGACCTGTCCTTCCTGCGGCACGGCCGTCGCCGAGGGAGCACGCTTCTGCGAGGCCTGCGGCGCTTCCCTCGGTACGACGCCCGCCGCTCCCGCCGCGCCGGCGGCCCCCGTGGGCGAGGTCGACCACCCCCTGGGCGACGCGCCGATCAGCGCACCCACCCGCAAGCCCGCCTCCGCCCTGCCCGACCCGCCGGCCTCGGCCGGCCGCCGGCCGTGCACCGAGTGCGGGGGAGAGGTCGGCCCCGACCTCTACTGCCTCTCCTGCGGCACGAAGGCACCCAGCGAGCGTGACCACTTCGAGGAGCACCCGGCCACCTGGGTCGCCGGCGTCTGCGACAAGGCGATCGGCAAGACCCGCAACGAGGACGCGATGGCGCTGCTCGCCGGCGAGACGCCCGGCTCCCGCGCGGTGCTGGTCGTGCTCGACGGCGTCTCGAACTCGATCGACTCCGACGTCGCCTCGCTCGCCGGCGCCCGGGCCGCCCGCGAGGTGCTGCGCGTCCCGCTGCCCGCGGGCATGGGCACGCCGCAGGGCCGCGACGCCGCCGCAGCCAAGGTGTTCGCCAACGCGGCCGCGGCGGCCAACACGGCGATCATCGCGGTGACCGATCCCGACTCGCCCAACCCGGCGTCGGCCACCTTCACGACGGCCGTGCTGGAGGGCACCCGGATCAGCTGGGCGAACATCGGTGACTCGCGGACCTACTGGATCCCCGACGCGGGCGTCCCGGTGCAGCTCTCCGTCGACGACTCCGTCGCCCAGGCGCAGATCGCCTCCGGCGTTCCCCGCGAGGTCGCGGAGAACGGTCCGCAGGCGCACGCGATCACCAAGTGGCTGGGCCGCGACTCGGAGGACTTCGTGCCGACCGTGGGCAGCATGGAGGTCAGCGAGCCGGGTTGGCTGCTGGCCTGCTCCGACGGCCTCTGGAACTACGCCTCGACCCCCGAGGCGATCGCCGCACAGGTCCGCGCCGCGGGCTCCGCCGAGCCGCTCGCGGTCGCCACCGCCCTCGTCGCCTTCGCCAACGGCGCGGGCGGCCACGACAACATCACCGCTGCCCTCGCCCGCGTCGATCTCGGGCGCCCTGACCTCGGGCAGAATGACCAGACGCCGACCCCAGGAGGAGAGCCGAGCGATGGCTGAGTTCACCGCTTCCGTCTACCAGAACGAGTTCCTGCCCGACGGCGGGACCGACGTCAACGCGATCGTGACGGTGACCTGCGCCGGCGCGGGCACCGCCGGCCGGTCCGGCTCCGGCGACGCCGGCGAGATCATCATCGTCGACACCTCCGGGTCGATGGGTCCGGCCACGATGGCTGCCGCCAAGGATGCCGCGCAGGCGGCCGTCGCCGAGATCGTGGACGGCACCTGGTTCGCCGTCATCGCGGGCGCCGACCGCGCGATGCTCGCCTTCCCGCAGGTCTCCAGCGGGCCGGGCATGGTGCGCATGGACGCCTCGTCGCGCCAGGCCGCGACCGACGCCATCAGCCGGTTCGTCGGCAGTGGTGGTACGGCGATCAGCACCTGGCTGGACCTCGCCGGCCAGCTCTTCGCGTCCGTCCCGGAGGCGACACAGCGCCACGTCCTGCTGCTCACCGACGGCGAGAACCGCGAGCGCCCGGGTCGCCTCGACGAGGCGATCAACCGCGCCACCGGCTACTTCCAGGCCGACTGCCGCGGCGCCGGCACCGACTGGCAGGTCGCCGAGATCCGCCGGATCGCGCAGGCGCTGCTCGGCACCGTCGACATCATCCCGAGGCCCGACCAGATGAAGGCCCAGTTCGAGGAGATCATGCGCAACGCCATGTCCCGTGGTGTCGCGGACGCGTCGCTGCGGGTGTGGACGCCGCAGGGCGCCGAGGTGCTGTTCGTGCGACAGGTGTCGCCGACGGTCGAGGACCTCACCAGTCGTCGTACACCCGTCAACCCGCTGACGGGCGACTACCCGACGGGTGCGTGGTCCGACGAGTCGCGCGACTACCACGTCGCGGTCCGGGTGCCGGCGAAGGCGATCGGCCAGGAACAGCTCGCCGCGCGGGTGCAGCTGGCGATCGGCAACGACATCGTGACCCAGGGCCTGGTGAAGGCGACCTGGTCCAACAACTCCGAGCTGACCACGCGGATCGACCAGCAGGTCGCCCACTACACCGGGCAGACCGAGCTCGCGCAGATGATCCAGGAGGGCCTCGCGGCCAAGGCGTCCGGTGACGAGGCGACCGCGACCACCAAGCTGGGCCGCGCCGTCCAGCTGGCCGCCGAGACCGGCAACGACGAGGCCACCAGCAAGCTGAGGAAGGTCGTCGACGTCGACAACGAGGAGACCGGCACCGTCCGGCTCAAGCGCGCCGTCGACAAGGCCGACGAGATGGCGCTCGACACCGCGTCCACCAAGACCACGAGGATCCGCAAGGAGACACCGTGACCTCCACCTGCCCGTCCGGGCACGAGTCGGGCTCGGACGACTACTGCGACGTGTGCGGGCTGCCCATCCCCGCCGGCGGTGGTACGCCGCCCGCGGCACCGGCCGCGCCGGCGGATCCCGCACCGGCCACCCCGGAGCCGGAGCCCGCGCCCACCACGTCGGCGTGTCCGAACTGCCAGGCGGCCAACCCGCCGAACGCGCTGTTCTGCGAGGCCTGCGGCTACGACTACACGACCGGTTCGATGCCGCGGCCGGTGACGCCGTCGGTGCTCGACCTGGACGCCCCCGCGGGCACGGCGGCGGCCGACCCGTCCGCCGACGCGGGCGACTCGCCGGCCGCCACCGGGCCGGTGGCGCCGCCGGACAGCCCGCCGGCCGCGTCGTCGGTGGTGTCGTCGGTGTCGTCGGTGGCGTCGTCGGTGGCGCCGCCGCTGGCGGAGGCCTGGGTGGCGGAGGTCTGGATCGACCCGGATTGGTACGCCGACCAGGAGTCGACCGATCCGCTGCCCTCGGCGGGCGTCCCGGTCGTCGTACCCCTGCGGACGACGTCGATCCTCGTCGGCCGCACCTCCCGGAGCCGGGGCATCCACCCCGACATCGACCTCGGCGCCGACAACGGCATCAGCCGCCGGCACTGCCAGCTCACCACCGACGGCACGCGCTGGTGGGTCGAGGACCTCGGCTCGTCCAACGGGACCTACCTCGGCTCGGCCATCGGTCCGCTGCCGAAGGACCCGGTGCCGGCCGGGGAGAAGCGCGAGATCGGGCCCGACGACCGGGTCTACCTCGGGGCGTGGACCCGCATCGTCATCCGGAGGGCGCAGCCGGGCGAGACTGCCTGATCTTTGGTCCGGCGCACCAAGACCCCGGTCACGGGGCTGTGCAAGCATCGCGGCCATGGCGATCAAGGACCAGGTCATCCTCATCACCGGCGGCGCCCGTGGCATCGGGCTCGAGACCGCGAAGGCGCTGGCGGCGAAGGGGGCGAAGCTGGTCCTCACCGACCTCGACGCCCCCGCGCTGGAGGAGGCGGTGGCGGCGGTCGGTGAGGACGCGTGCACCGGCATCGTCGCCGACGTGACCGACCTGTCCGCGATGGAGGGAGCCGTGGCGGCCGCTGTCGAGCGGTTCGGCCACCTCGACGTCGTCCTCGCCAACGCCGGCATCGCCAGCTACGGCTCGGTCATGGCGATCGACCCGGCCGCGTTCCAGCGCACCCTCGACATCAACATCACCGGGGTGTTCAACACCGCCCGGGCATCGGTCCCCGAGCTCGAGAGGACCGGCGGCTACCTGCTCGTCGTGTCCTCGCTGGCCGCGTTCGCGGCCGCGCCGGGACTGGCGGCGTACAACGCCAGCAAGGCGGGCGTCGAGCACTTCGCCAACGCGCTGCGGCTGGAGGTGGCGCACCGCGGCATCGCCGTCGGCTGCGCCCACATGTCCTGGATCGACACCCCGTTGGTGCAGGACGCGAAGAAGGACCTCTCGACCTTCCAGGAGATGCTCACCAAGCTCCCGCCGCCGCTCAACAAGACGACCGATGTGGACGCCTGTGTGAAGGCGTTCGTGAAGGGCGTCGAGAAGCGCTCGCGGCACGTCTACTGCCCCGGCTGGGTCCGTGGCGCCGGGCTCAACCGCAACGTCATCAACTCCGCGGTCGGCAATCTGCCGATCCTGCGGTTCGTGCCCGACCTGCTGCCGCGGATGGACGCCGAGGTGCGGGCGCTGGGGAGGTCGACGAGTGCGCGGAACGTGGCGAACGACGAGCGGAAGGCCGCCGCGGCCGAGGAGTGAGGCCGCGGATGATCGGCGAGCACCCTGTACCGAGGCGAGGCGTCTCGTGACGGTTGCTGGGCAACCTCCTCGACGAACGAGTGGCTAGCGGCGGGTGGCGATGAGCGCCGACGCGTCCGCCGCCACCATCACCTCGACGGTGGTGAACCGATCGTCGGTCAGCCACTCCTCGCGCAGCGTGTCGACGCGGCCGCCGGTGATGGGCGGCCACATCTCGCACGGCACGAAGTCGTCGAGGACGACGATGCCGCCGGGCTCGACCAGGTCGGCGATCTTGTCGACCCGCACGGCGGCCGGGTCGCCCGAGTCGAGGAAGAGCAACGAGAACGGGCCCTTGTCCATCAGGGTCGACCAGTCCGCCTCGAGCACGTCGACCAGTGGGTCGTCGACGAAGATCTCGCTCGCCGCCGCGGCGAGACGCGGCTCGAGCTCCGCGGTCAGGATGCGGGCCTTGTCGTTGCGGACCCCCGAGCGCAGCCAGGCGGTGCCGACACCGCAGCCGGTCCCGAACTCGGCCATCGTGCCCTCGCGGGTGGCGGCGAGCGCGGCCAGCAGGCGACCGGTCTCATTGCGGCAGAACGCCACGTAGCCGGCCCGCCGGCACACGTCGAAAGCGCGGGTCACCACGTCGGGCAGGTCGGGGGGCGCGCTCATGCAACGAGTTTCACCCGGCGTTCAAGGGCCGGGACGGCGGTCTCGGATCGTGGTCGTGCCAGCTGCTGGTGGGGTGGGCTGGAGTCCCACCAGCACCACCGGTCACACGGACGGCGCGGTTCATGCGCTTCTCAGGTGTTGCAACCCCTGAGAAGCGCATGAATCCCCGGAGATCCGGGGATTCATGCACCGCTCACACCGACCGGACGGCCTCCGCACGCGGCGCCGGCCCGGGGCTGCCGATCGTCCGGTCGGTCGCCGAGCACCACGGTGCCATCCCGAGGCTGACCGCCCGCCCCGGCGGCGGCCTGCGGGCCGAGCTCACCCTGCGACACGCCCGCATCGTGGACGCATCCGCGACATCGCGTCCCCGATCCGTCTAGAGTGCACCCATCATGCGGAGCGCTCTTCTCGTAATCGTGCGCCGCGGCGAGGCCTGAGAGAGGCCACCTCGCCGCGGTGATTGCGGCGTTCCCCGATGCACGCCGGGGCTTCTCATCCAGAAGAAGTCCTGCGCATCTCCTCAGACGCCCACGGCGGCGGGCCCACCGGCCGGCAACGCGTGATCCGTACCCCCGTCGCAGTCGAGCTCCCGTGAGATCCACGAGCTGACGCCCCACCCGCCGCGGTGGGAGAGGCCAGGACTGACCCAGCACGATCAGCCACCTGCCACCACCAGCCCTCACGGAGCACCAGCGATGTTCACCACCACCCGCCCCAGCACCCAGTACCGCGACTCGCAGGAGTGGGGACCTGCCAAGCACGACCCGGACCACCCCTACCACCTCGGCGCGCTCGAGACCCCGGCCTACGGGACTGACCTGCGAGACGGCGACGACGCGTTCCCCGAGGACAACTAGCCTTTTCGCCATGACCGCCAGCACCCCCTTCACGCCCGCGACCGGACAGGTCGACCTCGCCGTCATCCCCGGAGACGGCATCGGTCCCGAGGTCACCGCCGAGGCCCTCAAGGTCCTCGAGGTCGCTGCGCCCGCCGAGCTGAAGTTCGCGAGGACCCAGTACGACCTGGGTGCCGAGCGCTACCTCGCCACCGGTGAGGTGCTCCCGGAGAGCGTGCTGGACGAGATCCGCGGCCAGGACGCGATCCTGCTCGGCGCCGTCGGCGGCAAGCCGAACGACCCGAACCTGCCGCCGGGCATCCTCGAGCGCGGTCTGCTGCTCAAGCTGCGCTTCGAGCTCGACCACTACGTCAACCTGCGCCCGTCGCGCCTGCTCCCGGGCTCGGTCTCGCCGCTGTCCGACGCCGTGCTCGGCAAGGGCGACATCGACTTCGTCGTGGTCCGCGAGGGCACCGAGGGGCCCTACACCGGCAACGGCGGCGCGCTGCGTGTCGGCACCCCGGCCGAGGTCGCCACCGAGGTCTCGGTCAACACCGCCTTCGGCGTCGAGCGGGTCATCCGGGACGCGTTCGCCCGCGCCCAGAAGCGCCCGCGCAAGAAGCTGACGCTGGTCCACAAGACCAACGTGCTCGTCAACGCCGGCTCGGTCTGGTGGCGGCTGTTCGAGGAGGTGGCGAAGGAGTTCCCCGACGTCACGACCGACTACAGCCACATCGACGCGGTGATGATCTACCTCGCCACCGACCCGCAGCGCTTCGACGTCATCGTCACCGACAACCTGTTCGGCGACATCGTCACCGACCTCGCCGCCGCGATCACCGGCGGCATCGGCCTGGCCGCCTCCGGCAACGTCAACCCCGACCGGACGGCCCCGTCGATGTTCGAGCCGGTCCACGGCTCGGCGCCCGACATCGCGGGCCAGCTCGTCGCCGACCCGACCGCCGCGATCCTCTCCGGCGCGCTCCTGCTCGACCACCTCGGCCACCCCGAGGCGGCAGCGTCGATCGAGGCCGCCGTGCTCGCCGACCTCGAGTCGCGCGACCCGGCGACGCAGCGTCGTACGCCCGAGGTCGGCGACGCGATCGCCGCCCGAGTAGCCGGCTGAGCCCGTCGCAGGGGAGTCCCCTGCACGCGGGCAGACGGCCCATTCCACTCCCGCGTTAACGAGGACTAACCTGATGACCATGCAGATCACCACCACGCTCTCTGCGAACCCGACCGACGACGCCCGGCTGGCAGAGATCCTGACCAACCCCGGCTTCGGCACGCACTTCTCCGACCACATGTTCACGGTCGAGTGGACCCCGGAGAAGGGCTGGTACGACGCCCGCATCACGCCGTACGGCCCGATCACCCTCGACCCCGCGGCGGCCGTCCTGCACTACGCGCAGGAGACCTTCGAGGGGATGAAGGCCTACCGCCACGCCGACGACTCGCTGTGGCTGTTCCGGCCCGAGGCCAACGCGGAGCGGATGAAGCGCTCCAGCCACCGGCTGGCGCTGCCCGTGCTCGAGGTCCCGGACTTCGTCCAGGCGGTCGAGGAGCTGGTCAAGGTCGACGCGCGCTGGGTTCCCGGCAACGCCGACGGTGGCGAGAAGAGCCTCTACATCCGGCCGTTCATGTTCGCCTCGGAGAAGTTCCTCGGCGTCCGTCCGGCCCAGCACGTCACCTTCATGGTGATCACCAGCCCCGCCGGCGCGTACTTCAAGGGCGGCATCAAGCCGGTCACCCTGTGGCTGACCGAGGAGTACACCCGCGCCGGCCGTGGCGGCATGGGTGCGGCCAAGACCGGCGGCAACTACGCCTCGTCGCTGGTCGCGCAGCAGGAGGCCTACGCCCACGACTGCGACCAGGTCGTCTTCCTCGACGCCCAGGAGGGCAGGTACGTCGAGGAGCTCGGCGGGATGAACATGTACTTCGTCTACGACGACGGCTCGATCGTCACCCCCGAGACCGGCACCATCCTCGAGGGCATCACCCGTGCCTCCATCATCGAGCTCGCCGGCAAGATGGGCCACCAGGTCACCGAGCGGAAGTTCGGCATCGACGAGTGGCGCGAGGGGGTCGCCAGCGGGCGGATCACCGAGATCTTCGCCTGCGGCACCGCCGCGGTCGTCACCCCCGTCGGCTCGCTCAAGTACGACGGCGGCGAGACCCCGGCCCCGGCCAGCCAGGACCTCACCATGCGCATCCGCGACGCGCTCGTCGGCGTCCAGCTCGGCCGCAACGAGGACACCTTCGGCTGGATGAAGCAGATCGTCTAGAACTGCGCGAGCGCGTCGCTCACCCACGCTGGTCGAGTAGCCCGAGCCCCTGGGCGATCTGTCCTCGCTCCGCGGCTACTCGACCAGCGTGGTGCCGGCGCCGTGAAACCGGCGTGATGCCGCGGTGAAACCGCGGCGCCGGATGCTCCTCGCATCGACCGGGTCGATCCCCGGTCAGACAAGGAGCACTCCCATGACTGCCACCAACGCAGTGCACGCCACCGGTCTCGTGAAGACCTTCGGTGCGTTCCACGCCGTCGACGGCATCGACCTCGATGTCCGCCAGGGCGAGATCTTCGGCGTCCTCGGTCCCAACGGCGCCGGCAAGACCACGACCCTGAAGATGCTGGCCACGCTGCTGCCGATCGACGGCGGCGAGGCCGAGATCTTCGGTGTCGACGTACGACGCGAGCCGCACCGGATCCGCCAGCTGGTCGGGGTCACCGGCCAGTACGCCTCGGTCGACGAGAACCTCACCGGCGCCGAGAACCTCATCCTGTTCGCCCGCCTGCTCGGACAGTCGACCGCGCAGGCGCGGCGTACCGCCGCCGACCTGCTCGGTCGCTTCGGCCTGGAGGAGGCGGCGGACCGCCAGATCCAGAACTTCTCCGGCGGCATGCGCCGCCGGCTCGACCTCGCCGCGTCCCTGATCGCCCGGCCGCCGCTGATCTTCCTCGACGAGCCGACGACCGGTCTCGACCCGCGCACCCGCGGGCAGATGTGGGACACGATCCGCGAGCTGGTCGCGCAGGGGTCGACGATCCTGCTGACGACGCAGTACCTCGACGAGGCCGACCAGCTGGCCGACCGGATCGCCGTCATCGACCGCGGCCGCAAGGTCGCCGAGGGCACTCCCGACCAGCTCAAGTCGAGCGTGGGCAGCTCCACCCTGCACCTGCGCGTCGTCGACCGCGAGCAGACCGCCCAGGCTGCCGCGATCGTCGAGCGGGTGCTCGGCGAGGCGCCGGTGCTCACGCCCGAGGCCGGTGGCCTGAACATCGCGCTGGGCGACGCCAACCAGACGGCCGACGTGCTCATCGCGCTGCGCCAGGGCGAGGTCGACATCACCACCGCCGCCGTGCGCCAGCCCACCCTCGACGAGGTCTTCCTGACCCTGACCGGCCACCACGCCGAGGACGAGGACCACGCCGACGACACCGACAAGGAGGTGGCATGACCATGACCACCCTGCTTCCCGACACCACCGCCGGCACGATCGTGCCGGCCGCGGCCAGCCCCGACCGCGAGCTCGCCGCCCGGCCCTCGCTGCGCGAGACCGTCCACCAGACGCTCGCGATGGCCTGGCGCGCGACGAAGAAGATGCGCCGCAACCCGGAGCAGTTCTTCGACGTGACCCTCCAGCCGATCCTGTTCACGGCGATGTTCGCCTACATCTTCGGCGGCGCGATCTCCGGATCCGTGGCGGACTACCTGCCGCTGATCATCCCGGGCATCCTCGCCCAGACGGCGCTCACCGCGTCGATGGCGACCGGGACCCAGATGCGCGAGGACATGGACAAGGGTGTCTTCGACCGCTTCAAGTCCCTGCCCATCGCCCGGATCGCGCCGCTGGCCGGCCCGATGCTGGCCGACCTGATCCGGTACGGCACCGCCGCGACGATCACGATCGTCGTCGGCCTGGCCATGGGCTACCGCCCGGGCGGCGGCGTCCTCGGCGTGCTCGCCGGCTGGGCACTGACCGTCTTCGCCGGCTGGTCCCTGTCCTGGATCTTCTGCTGGCTCGGGACGGTCGCCCGCTCGGCGCAGGCCGTGCAGGGCATCGGCATGATGATCATGTTCCCGCTGACCTTCCTGTCCAACGCGTTCGTCCCGATGGACACGCTGCCGGGCTGGCTGGAGGCGTTCGTGAAGGTCAACCCGGTCTCCCACGTGGTGACCGCGGTCCGGGACCTAATGAACAACGGCGACCTCACCGGCCAGGTCGGCTGGGCGCTGCTGGGCTGCACCGTCGTGGTCGCGATCTTCGCGCCGCTCGCGGTGCGGACCTACTCCCGCAAGATGTGATCGCTCAGAGCACGCGCGTCGCGGCGGCGCGGGCCTCGGCCACCAGGTCGGGCCCGCGCCGTTCGCCGTACTCGGCCTCGATGGCGGCCAGTACGCCGGGGGCGCGCTCCTCGCACAGGGTGCGGGCGTGGTCCCACTGCATCGTCGGGGCGAAGCGGTAGTAGGAGAAGCGGTCGGCCAGCACCAGCACCCGGACGGCGTCCGGGGCCGGGCCGTCCGTGCGCAGCAGCGCCCACAGGCCCAGGCCGAACAGGACGAGCCCCCCGACGGGGTAGTCCATGAAGGGTCGCTCCGGGTCGAGCGCGTCGAGCGCCCGGGCGGCCAGGGCGTCGCGCAGGTCGCGGCCCTCGTCGCCGTGGCCGTACAGCGCGTACGCCGAGACGGCCGCCGCCTCGCCGGAGATCGCCCACGGCGTCGTCACGTCATCGGTGCCGGGCAGCCGCATCGCGCGGGTCGCCTCGGCCGCGGCCCGGTGCAGCCGCAGTCCCTCGGCGACCTCGCCGGTGAGGAGCGCCAGCTCGGCCCGCGTGCGCAGGATGGCCACGTCGCCGCCGGGCATCCCGGTGGGGGACAGGGCGGTGAGCTCCCCGACCTGGGCGGCTGCCGCCGCGAGGTCGCCGCCGATCATCGTCGAGGTCGCCACGATGGCGCGGTTCTGGACGGCATCGTCGACGGCGCCGAGGCGTTCGAGCACGGGGAGGGCGAGCCGGGCGTGCTCGGCGGCCCTGGCCGCGTCGCCGAGCTGGGCGTGCAGCTCGGACAGCTGGGCGTCGATCATCGCCCGGCGCCACGGCCCCTCCTCGGCGTGGACGAGCGGCAGCGCCCGGTGCAGGGCATCGACGGCACCGTGCGGGTCCCCGCGGTTCTCCCACTGGTGGGCGGCCCACTGCAGGGCCAGGCAGCGCACCCACGGGTCGGGATCGTCGATCAGGTGGGTGAGGTCCGTGGCGATGCCCTCGGTCTGCGCGAGGGTCACCCGCACGAGGGCGGCGAGCGCCGGGTGGTCGGTGCCCTCGCCCAGCGCGTCCAGCTGGCGGGCCAGCTGCTCGGCGCCGTCGGAGCCGGTGAACCGCACGCTGAAGAGCGTGATGCAGAGCGCGGACCGGGCCGTGTCGGCCAGGTCCGGCGGGACCGTCCACCCGTCCAGCGCGCCGGCCACGGCCGGGGCGACGGTCATGCTCCGGAAGTGGTCGCCGCTGATGGACCAGTAGCCGCCGAGGGTCCCGAAGAGGCCGGCCACCGCGTCCTGGTCGCCGGCCGCGAGCGCCTCGCGGAGCACGTCGGCGAGGTTGGTCTCCTCCTCGCGGACCCGGTCCATCGCCTCGACCTGGTCGGTGGAGAACAGCCGCCGGCCCTCGCGCGCAGCCAGGTCGACGGCCCAGTCCTGCAGGGCGCGCGCCACCTTGTCGGACTCGCCGGCCGCCTCGCGCTGCAGGCGCCCGAACTCGCGGACCGTCTCCAGCATCCGGAAGCGGGTGCCGAGGTCGGTGTCGGTCACGACGAGCAGGGACTGCTCCACCAGGTCCTCGACGGGCTCGAGCGCATCGTCGCCGAGCACGGCCTCGGCCGCCGCGAGGGTGAACCCGTCGTGGAAGGCGGCGAGGTAGCGCAGCGCCCGGCGCTCGCGCTCGGCCAGCAGGTTCCACGACCAGTCGATCACCGCGAGCAGGGTGCGGTGGCGGTCCGGCGCGCTGCGGTCGCCGCCACGGAGCAGGGCGAACCGGTCGTCGAGGCGCCGCGCGATCTCGGCCGGCTGCATGACCCGGACCTTGGCCGCGGCGAGCTCGATCGCCAGAGGGAGGCCGTCGAGGCGCTCGACGACGCTGCGGACGGCGTCGTCGTCGAGCCGGACGCCGGGACGCGCGGCCTCGGCCCGGGCTCGGAACAGGTCGACGGCGTCGGCGGTGCCGAGGTGGGGGAGCAGGTGCACGTGCTCCGCCGCGATCGCCAGCGGGGCGCGGGTCGTGGTCAGCACCCGCAGCTCACGGGTCGTGGCCACGAGGAAGGCGACCAGGCCGGCCACCGCCTCGACGATGTGCTCGCAGTTGTCGAGCACGAGCAGGGTCGGTGCCTGGTCGAGCTGCTGGGCGATCCGGGCGCGGACGTCGGCCCGCTGCTCCGGCGTGAGGGTACGACGTCCGCTGACCGAGTCGCGGACCCCGAGCGCGGAGCCGACCTCGCCCACCAGGTCCTCCGGGTCGGTCACGCCGACCAGCTCGACGAAGTGCACCACGGGCAGGTTCGCGGCGCGGGCCACGGTGTGGGCCAGGCGGGTCTTGCCGAGGCCGCCGGGGCCCACGATCGACACCACCCGGGCCGATGCCAGCAGGCCCTCGATGGTGCGCAGGTCGGTGTCGCGCCCCAGCAGTGGCCCGGCCTCGTAGCGCAGTCCCTCGCGGACCGGGCTGTCGAGCGCCAGGAGCTCGCGGTGCAGGCGCTGCAGGTCGGGGCCCGGGTCGGTGCCGAGCCGGTCGCGGACGTCGGTCCGGTGCGCCTCGAAGAGCTCGAGCGCCGCTGCCGGGCCCCGCACGTTCGCCACCGCGTGGAGCAGGTCGGCGAGCAGGGGCTCGTCGTCGGGTGCTCCCGCGGCCGCTTCCTCCAGGCCGGGCAGCGCCTCGGCGTGCCGGCCGGAGCGGGCCAGCGCGCGGGCGCGGACGACGCCGGCCTCGCGGAGGTCGTGGTCGGCCCGTCGTCGTACCTCGGCGAGGGGGCCGGCGGCCTGCTCGACCACGCCGGAGGGGGCGAGTGCGAGCGCCGTCTCGGCGTGCTGCAGGGCGGCCACCGGGTCCGTGGCGAGGGTCTCGCGGGCGCGGCGCGTGCTGCGGCGGAGGTGGGCGGCGTCGACCTGCTCGGGAGGGACCGCGAGCCGGTAGCCGTCCCCGTCCGTCACCAGGGCGGCGGCGCCGATGGTCCCGCGCACGCGGGAGACCAGCACCTGCAGCGCCTTCGCCGGGTTGGCCGGCTCCTCCTCGCCCCAGACCAGGTCCACCAGGCGGTCGGTCCCGACGGTGCGCCCGGCATCTGCGAGTGCCGCGAGCAGCGCCTGCGGCCGGTCGCCGGCGACCGGCGTGCCGTCCCACCGCACGCCGTCGAGCAGCGTCAGCACGATCGGCACGGGGGAAGTCTAGGAGTGTGCCTGTGGAGAACAGGCCGACATGTCGGCTGGTTCACGCACCATCGGTCCCTGACATCTCTCGGGAGGGTGGGGCACGATGGTGGGCATGACGTTGGCAGCGGACCTCGAGTGGGCACCGAGGGGACGTCCGCTGACCGAGCAGTACTTCCGGGGGATCCCCCTGCTGGACTGAGCCGGAGGCAGGCGATGGCGCACCCGTTGATGTTCACCGACGACGACCCGGGCCTGGCCGAGCTGCGGCGGATCTGCCTGGCCTTCCCGGGGGCGGAGGAGCGGGTCAGCCACGGCCGGCCGACCTTCCGGGCGGGCAGGATCTTCGCGGCGTTCGGGGGCTCGGAGCGGATCCGCCCGGGGGAGCACCGGATGGTGCCGAGCGCCTTCATCTTCACACCCGACGACGTCGACCTGCCGGCCATCGACGAGGACGCGCGGTTCTTCGTGCCCGCCTACTACGGGCCCTACGGTGGCCGGGCGATCGACCTCGCCGCGCCCGACACCGACTGGGCCGAGATCGCCGAGCTCGCCGACGCGTCCTACCGGCGGATCGCCTCGCGCAGGCTGCTCGCCGAGCTCGATGCCCGCGGTGGCGTCAGTCCCGGCTGACCGGGATCGCGTCGAGGAAGCGCGCGACGACGGCTGCGACCTCGCCCGGGTGGGTGAGCATCAGACCGTGGTCGGCCCCGGCCACCTCGGCCTGTGCGGCCCGCGGGAACCACTGGAGGGCCAGGTCGCGGGAGGCGGCGAACCACGGCCCGCTCCCGTCGGCCGCGACGTGTAGCACCGGGCAGCGGATCCGGCCGGCGCGGGTCGCGTCGAACTCCCACGCCAGCAGCGCCGGCATGTCGTGCTCGAAGAACATCGCGGCGTCACGTTCCATCTGGGCGACCGATCCCGGGAGCGCCGCCTCCGTCGCGGGCCGCCAGTCGGCGCCGAGGAACCGGGACAGGAGGGTGTCGAGCGCGACCACGGCTCCCTCGCGGGCGAAGACGCCGGCGAGCTCGGCGTTCACCTCCGCGAACTCGCCCGCGAACGCCGTGTGCACGGGTGGCGGCTCGACCAGGACCAGCGACGACACCCGGTCGGGCCAGGTCGCGGCGACCTCGAGGACCACCGCGGTCGAGTAGGAGAAGCCGAGCAGGTGCGCGGCCGGGACTCCGAGCGCGTCCAGCAGGGCGACGCAGTCGGCGGCGTCGTCGCGGACCGACGGCGGGGCGAGCGCGGGCCCGCTGCCGTCGTACCCGCGACGGTGGAGGGCGACCCGCCGCCGGCCGGCCAGTGCCGGCTCCCGGGCGACGGGCAGCAGCTCGTCGGCGGTGAGCGCGGTCTGCACGAGCAGCAGCACCTCGCCGGCTCCGTCGTCGTGGACGGCGAGCCCGGCGCCGCCGGGGAGGAGCACCCGTGTGGTCACCCCGCCATGCTCGCGCGGAATCACGCGTGTGGCGAGGGCGTCCGGCACGGTGTCGCTGGGTAGCCTCGGTTCGTGACGACCCAGCCCGGATCCACCCCTGTGCGGGTGGGCGACTACGCCCTGCTGACGAAGCTGGGCGAGGGTGGCATGGGCATCGTCCACCTCGCGCGCGGCTCCGACGGGCGTCGGGTGGCGCTCAAGGTGCTGCGTCCCCAGATCGTCGGCGACCAGGAGGCCCGTGGGCGCCTGGCCCGCGAGGTCAGCTCGCTCACCCGCATCCGCAGCCCGTGGGTGGCCGAGATGCTCGCCGCCGACCCGTGGGCCGAGGTGCCCTATGTCGTCACCCGCTACGTGCCCGGGCTCTCGCTCCACGAGCACGTCGCCACCGAGGGACCCGTCGACGGGCCGGACCTGAACTGGCTCGCCGGCTGCCTCGCCGAGGGCCTGGCAGCGGTCCACGCCGTCGGCGTGCTCCACCGCGACGTCAAGCCCGGCAACGTGCTGATGGAGGGCCGCACGCCCATCCTCATCGACTTCGGGCTCGCCCGCGTCGCCG
>DATLIG010000163.1:0-4390 GCA_035539555.1 Nocardioides sp.
GTGAGCCGGGTCTACACCGACCACGGCGTGTTCGAGGTCGGTGGCGACGAGGTCGTGGTGGTCACGACCTGGGGGATCTCCGTCGCCGAGCTCCGCGAGCGCCTCGACGTGCCGCTGGTGGTGCGGGCGGGCTGAGCTCCCGCACCCGGGGAAGTTCCCGCGTTCGCCAGCCGCGAACGCAGGAACACCGCCAACCCGGAACGCATTGGAAGGAGCATGTCGAACCCCATCAACCTCCCCGTGCTCTTCCTCTCCGACGTGGTCGTGCTTCCCGGGATGGTGGTGCGGGTCGAGCTCGACGAGCCCGCCCGAGCCGCCATCGACGCCGCCCGCGCCGTTTCTCGCGAGTCCGGCGAGACCGACGGCATCATCCGGGTCCTGGTCGCTCCCCGCCTCGAGGACCGCTACGCGTCGTACGGCGTCGTGGCGAGCGTCGAGAAGGTCGGCCGCTTCGCCGGCGGCGAGCCCGCCGCCGTGCTCAAGGCCGGCGACCGCGCCCGCATCGGCAGTGGGGTGACCGGCCCCGGCGCGGCCCTGTGGGTCGAGGTCGAGCCGGTCGACCCCGATGTCGTCGACGACGAGGTCCGTGCGCTGGCCGAGGACTACCGCAAGCTCGTCGTCGGCCTGCTCCAGCGTCGGGAGGCGTGGCAGGTCGCCGACCAGGTGACCCGCATCGAGGACCCCGCCGCGCTGGCCGACACGGCCGGCTACGCGCCGTACCTCTCCGACGACCGCAAGCGCCAGCTCCTCGAGACCCCTGAGGTCGCCGAGCGGTTGCGGCTGCTGGTCGAGTGGACCCGCGACTTCGTGGCGGAGTCCGAGGTCAGCGACAAGATCGACGCCGACGTGCGCGAGTCGCTGGAGAAGAACCAGCGTGAGTTCCTGCTGCGCCAGCAGCTCGCCGCGATCCGCAAGGAGCTCGGTGAGGGAGACCCCGAGGGCGGCGACGACTACCGCGCCCGGGTCGAGGCCGCCGACGTTCCCGACGCCGTGCGCGATGCGCTGCTGCGTGAGGTCGACAAGCTCGAGCGCGCCAGCGACCAGAACCCCGAGGCGGGCTGGATCCGGACCTGGCTCGACACCGTCCTCGACCTGCCGTGGAACGTCACGACCGAGGACGACACCGACGTCGCGGCGGCGCGGGCCGTGCTCGACGCCGACCACCACGGGCTGGACGAGGTGAAGGACCGGATCACCGAGTACCTCGCCGTCCGTTCCCGCCGGGCCGAGCGCGGGCTCGAGGTCGTCGGTGGACGCGGGTCCGGCGCCGTCGTCCTGCTGGCGGGTCCTCCGGGCGTCGGGAAGACCTCGCTCGGCGAGTCCGTCGCGAAGGCCCTGGGCCGCACGTTCGTCCGGGTCGCCCTCGGCGGCGTCCGCGACGAGGCGGAGATCCGTGGCCACCGCCGGACGTACGTCGGCGCGTTGCCCGGCCGCGTCGTGCGGGCCATCAAGGAGGCCGGCTCGATGAACCCGGTCGTGCTGCTCGACGAGGTCGACAAGGTCGGCTCCGACTACCGGGGTGACCCGGCAGCGGCCCTGCTCGAGGTCCTCGACCCCGCGCAGAACCACACCTTCCGCGACCACTACCTCGAGCTCGACCTCGACCTGTCCGACGTGCTGTTCATCGCGACGGCCAACGACATCGGCTCGATCCCGGCCGCGCTGCTCGACCGCATGGAGCTGGTCGCGATCGACGGCTACACCGAGGAGGACAAGGTCGCGATCGCCCGCGACTTCCTGGTCCCGCGCCAGCTCGAGCGGGCCGCGCTCTCGGCCGACGAGGTGACGATCACCGACGAGGCGCTGCGCGAGATCGCCGCCAACTACACCCGCGAAGCGGGCGTGCGGCAGGTCGAGCGGCTGCTCGCCAAGGCGTTCCGCAAGGCCACCGCGCGGCTCGCCTCGGGCGAGGTCGACCGCGTCGACATCGGGATCGACGGCCTCAAGGACCTCATCGGCCGGCCCCGGTTCACCCCGGACGTCGAGGAGCGCACCTCGGTCCCCGGGGTCGCGACCGGCCTGGCCGTGACCGGCATGGGCGGCGACGTCCTGTACGTCGAGACGTCGGCCTCCGAGGGCAAGGCGGACCTGACGGTGACCGGCCAGCTCGGCGACGTGATGAAGGAGTCGGCCCGGATCGCGCTGTCCTGGGTGCGTGCGCACGCGGCGGAGCTCGACATCCCGGCCAGCGCCTTCGAGCAGTCGCTCCACGTGCACTTCCCGGCCGGCGCCGTGCCCAAGGACGGTCCGTCGGCGGGCGTCACGATGGTGACCGCGCTGGTGTCGCTGCTGACCGGGCGCCCGGTGCGCTCGGACATCGCGATGACCGGCGAGGTCACCCTGTCCGGCCGGGTGCTCCCGATCGGCGGCGTGAAGCAGAAGCTGCTCGCCGCCCAGCGGGCGGGCGTCGCGGAGGTCTTCATCCCCGAGCGCAACCGGCCTGACCTGGACGACGTCCCGGCCGAGATCCTGGAGGCGCTGACCGTGACGCCGGTCGGGGCCGTCACCGAGATCCTGGAGCGTGCGCTGGTGGTGGCGCAGGAGGGCGCGACGGCTGCGGCCTGACGTTCTCCACAGGCTGGAGGTCCATGTTCGGCGATCCTGCGGAATCCGCGGATGATCGGCGGCATGGACCTTCAGCCATCTCGGGAAGTGAGGCACGATGGTGAGCATGGCCGCGGTGGAGATGTTGACGCGCGAGGACCTCGACGCGATGCCGGACGACGGCAACCGCTACGAGCTCATCGAGGGTGAGATCGTCGTGTCACCGTCGCCCCGCTCGCGGCATCAACTCGCCGTCACGCGTCTGATCGTGCTGCTCGACACCGCATGCCCCGAGGACCTTCGCGTCTCGCAGGCGCCGTTCGACGTGGTGCTGGGCGAGTTCGATGTCGTGCAGCCCGACGTGCTGGTCCTGGATCCGCAAGGGCTCGATGACCGCGGCCTCAACACGGCGCCGCTCCTTGCGGTCGAGGTGCTTTCGCCGACCACCCGCCGCCGCGACCTGACGGTCAAGAAGCGCCTCTACGAGCAGGCGGGCGTGTCGGCGTACTGGGTGGTCGACGCGGAGACCGAGGGGCTCGCGCTGACGGCCTGGGAGCTGCGGGACGGTCGCTACGAGGCCGTCGCCTCGATCGCCGGCGACGAGGAGTGGACCGCGACGGTGCCCTTCGACGTCACCGTCGTCCCCTCACGCCTGGTCCGCTGACGTGGTCCCCAGGTCGTCGGAGTCGATGATCCGGTAGGCATAGCCCTGCTCGGCCAGGAACCGCTGCCGGTTCTGGGCGAACTCCGCGTCGACGGTGTCGCGCGCCACGATCGTGTAGAAGTGCGCCACCTTCCGCTCGCCGTCCGGGCCGGGGTCGCCCGGCCGGAGCAGGCGGCCCAGCCGCTGAGCCTCCTCCTGCCGCGAGCCGAACGAGCCCGACACCTGAATGGCGACCTCGGCCGAGGGCAGGTCGATCGAGAAGTTCGCGACCTTCGAGACCACCAGCATCCCGATCTCACCCGACCGGAACCCCTCGAAGAGGCGCTGCCGCTCCTTGACCGGCGTCTGCCCGGTGATCACGGGAGCGTCCAGCGCGGTGGCGAGCTCGTCGAGCTGCTCGAGGTACTGGCCGATGATGAGCGTCGGCTGCCCGGCGTGCCGCGCGACGAGGTCGCGGACGACGCGCACCTTCTCCGGCGCGCAGGCCGCGAGTCGGTACCGCTCCTCCGGCTCCGAGGTCGCGTACGCCATCCGGGAGGCATCCGGCAGGGACACGCGGACCTCGACGCAGTCGGCCGGTGCGATCCAGCCCTGCGCCTCGATGTCCTTCCACGGGGCGTCGTACCGCTTGGGGCCGATGAGCGAGAAGACGTCGCCCTCCCGGCCGTCCTCGCGCACCAGGGTGGCCGTCAGCCCCAGGCGTCGACGCGCCTGCAGGTCCGCGGTCATCCGGAAGATCGGCGCTGGCAGCAGGTGCACCTCGTCGTAGACGATCAGCCCCCAGTCCCGGGAGTCGAACAGCTCCAGGTGCTTGTACTCGCCCTTGGTGCGCCGGGTGATCACCTGGTAGGTCGCGATGGTGACCGGCCGGATCTCCTTGCGCTCGCCCGAGTACTCGCCGATCTCCTCGGCCGTCAGGGAGGTACGACGAACCAGCTCGTCCTTCCACTGCCGGGCGCTCACGGTGTTGGTCACCAGGATCAGCGTGGTCGCGCCCGCCTCGGCCATCGCGGCCGCTCCGACGATGGTCTTGCCCGCGCCACAGGGCAGGACCACCACGCCGGAGCCGCCGTGCCAGAAGGACTCCGCCGCCTCCGCCTGGTAGGCGCGCAGCGACCAGCCGTCCTCGGCCAGCGCGATCGGGTGGGCCTCGCCGTCGACGTACCCGGCGTAGTCCTCGGC
>DATLIG010000164.1:0-32680 GCA_035539555.1 Nocardioides sp.
GCCCGTGCGGGCGCAGCGGACCGGTCACCGGCGCGGCGTCGCCGAGGACGGCCGTCGCGGTCAGCACCGCAGTGCCGTGCGGTGCCGGCGGCAGGAGCACGGTCGAGGCTTGCTGGCTGCCGCGCAGACCGGTGACGATCGCGTTGACGCGACGCCCGCGCGCGACCCGGAGGGCGGCGGGCTCGCCGATCGTGGCCCCGGCCAGGCGGGCGACGTCGATGCTCGTCTCCCGTTGGGTCAGCAGCCCCCGCCGGACGTGCCAGGTCGCGCCCTGGCGGGCGAGCTGGAACCCGCCGTTGACGACGAGGTAGCCGACCACCGCGAGGGTCGCGACCAGCAGCAGGACCCCGACGGCGAGCGCGGCCACGACGGCGGGGGAGAAGACGTCGAGGTCGTCCTCGCTGATCCGGAGGTCGACGGACTCCAGCAGTGGCGCCGTCGTACCGACGACGGCACCGGTGGCCACGAGCACGGCCCCGCTGAACGGGGCGTACCAGAGCCAGCGCGGCGAGAAGCGTGCCACCACCGCCTCCGGTACGACGTCCGCCGCACCCGCGGCGCCCGGTGCGTGGGTCGCGGGGGAGGCCAGCAGCCGGGCCCGCAGCGCGCTCGCCTGCTCGCGGGGGAGCGCGTCGAGCAGCAGCCGCTCGTCGTCGTCGCTGGCCACGCTGCCCGTGCCGATCACGATGGCGGCCAGGCCGAGCACCCGGTGGATGGGGGAGGCGGTCAGGTCGACCGTGCGCACCCGGTCCACCGGGGTGGAGAGGTTGTGCCGCTGCAGCAGCCCGCGGCGCAGCTCGACGCGCGCGTCGGTGACCCGGTAGGTCGTCGTGAGGTAGCGGACCACGCCGAGCCCGACGGGGAAGCCCACGCCGAGCAGAGCCCACGGGCCGGTGCCGGACGCGCCGCCGGCGACGAGGAGGCCGATCAGGACGGGCAGGAACTTGAACAGCTCGGTGATCGGGTGGACCAGGAGCATCCGCGGGTCGAGCCGTTGCCACGGCGGCTCGCCCGCGAGGGGGAGGCTCACGTCGCGTCGCCCGCGACGAGGTCGGCCTTGCGGGTCAGCTCGTCGACGAGGCCCAGCGCGACGTCGCGGTCGAGGCCCTCGATCTGCAGCGGGCCGGCCGCCGACGCGGTCGTCACGGTGACCGTCGCCAGGCCGAAGAGCCGTGCCAGCGGCCCCTGCGCGAAGTCGACGGTCTGCACGCGCGACATCGGCGCGATCCGCCGCTCCCGCGCCCACCACCCGCGCTGCGTGTAGACCGCGGTCGCGGACACCTCCCACCGGTGCACCTGGTAGCGCCACAGCGGTACGACGACCGCGAGCCCCGCGCCCCCGACGACCACCAACAACGCGAGCCCCCAGCGCAGGCCGCCGGGCACCCAGACCAGGGCGGCGACGACGCCGGCGATGATCGCGACCAGTGCCTCGAGCGCCGCCTCGAGCTGCCACATGGTGCGGGCACGGGGGCTGACCCGGTGGGCGGGGTCGCGCAGCTGGCTCACGCCGCCACCCTACGAGCAGGACCCGCGTGCGCGTCGCCGGGACGTAGGTCCCGTGTCGGGCCCGCCGCCCCGGCCCGGAGTGACCAGTCCGCCGCCTCGTCCGGTCAGGATCCAGCGCCTCCTGCGGCAACGGCCTGCCGTCGTACGCGCGCGTGCCTAGCCTGAAGGACGTGCTGGACACCGTGACCCTCCGTGTCGCCTTCGGGCTGGTGGCAGCGTGCGTCCTCGTGCTCTTCTGGGGCGCGACCTACCGGTCCACCCGCTCGGCCTACAGCGGCTGGTGGTGCGTGTCGCTCGGCCTGTTCATCATCAGCGCGTCGCTGTTCGTGCTCAACGGCACGCCGGTCCAGGTCGTCGCGAACCCCCTCGGCAACGCCACCGGGGTGCTCGGCGCCGGTTGCGTGTGGGCCGGCGCGCGGTCGCTGCGCGGCCGGGGCGTGTCGCGCTGGCAGCTCGCGGTCGTGCCGGCCGTGGTGCTGCCGGCCTCACTCCTCGACGACCCGGCGCACGACGTCTGGGCCGGTGGCGCGTTCTACCTCGCGGGGATGGCGCTGCTCATCAGCCGTTCCGCCGTCGAGCTGTGGCGCCTCCTCGGCGAGCGGGACCTGGTGACGGAGGCCCGCGCGCAGGTGCACTTCGCCGTCCAATCGATGGCCGTCACGTCGACGGGGATCGGCGCCTTCTACGCCGTCCGCACCTGCGTCTTCGTCGCCGTCGGGCCGCGGCACCCCGTCTTCCTCGCCGGCTTCGGGTCGCAGGCGACCACGCTGCTGACGATGATCCTGCTCGTCGTCGTCACCTTCGGCATGTCCGTGCTCAGCCACGAGCAGCAGACCTCCGACCTGCGACGGCGCGCGACGCGGGACGGTCTCACCGGCCTGCTCAACCGTGCCGAGTTCCTGCGCCAGGCACAGCGCGAGATCGACACCGGCGGGCTCGGCCAGGCCGCAGCGGTCATCGTCGCCGACCTCGACCGGTTCAAGGACCTCAACGACGGCTTCGGCCACGCGGCCGGCGACCGCGCCCTGACCGCGTTCGCCGACGCCTGCGAGGAGGTCGTCGGCGCCCGCGGGCTCGTCGGCCGGCTGGGCGGCGACGAGTTCGTGCTGCTCACCCTCGACGACCGGGCCGAGCAGGTGGCCGCCGAGGTCGCGCGCTGCTACCGGTCGTCGACGGCCGTGGACTCGCCCACGGCGAGCTTCGGGCTCGCCGCCGCGCGACAGGGGGACGATCTCGGACAGGTCATGGCGCGTGCCGACGAGGCGCTCTACCGCGCCAAGGCCGCCGGCCGGGCGAACGCCGTGCGCTGGACGGGCCCGGCCGAGGAGGCCGGGCCGCCCGTGCGTCGTACGGCGTGACGACCTGCGTCCGCTCTCGACGCCTTCGCTTCGCTCAGGCGTCGGCGGACTTGATCTCGGCGACGACCTCGCCGTTGCCGATGGTGGCGCCGACCTCGGCGCTCAGGCCGGTGATGGTGCCGGCCTTGTGGGCCTTGAGCGGCTGCTCCATCTTCATCGCCTCGAGGACCACGACGACGTCGCCCTCGGCGACCTCCTGGCCCTCGGTGACGGCGACCTTGACGATGGTGCCCTGCATCGGGGAGGTGACGGCGTCACCGGAGGCGGCCGCGGAGGCCTTCTTGCCGGCGGCGCGCTTGGGCTTCTTCGCGCCCGCGACGGGGCCGGAGGCGATACCGCCGAGCCCGGCGGGGAGCACGACCTCGATCCGCTTGCCGCCGACCTCGACGACGACCTTCTGCTTCTCCTCGGGCTCGTCGGCCTCGCCGGCGGTGCCCTTGTAGGGCTCGATCTGGTTGTCGAACTCGGTCTCGATCCACGTGGTGTAGACGTCGAAGGAGCCCTCGCCCGTCGGGTTCGAGGCGGCGACCCAGGCGGGGTCGTTGACGATGACCTCGTCGAAGGTGAGCGCGGTCGGCATGCCGTCGACCTCGAACTCGGCGATCGCGCGACGGGAGCGCTCGATGGCCTGGGTGCGGTCGCGGCCGGTGACGATCAGCTTCGCGATCAGCGAGTCGAACGCGCCGGGGATGGTCTCGCCGTTCTCGTAACCGCCGTCGACGCGGATGCCCGGGCCCTGCGGCGGGTTCCACTTGGTCAGGGTGCCCGGGGCGGGCATGAAGTTGTTGCCGCCGTCCTCGGCGTTGATGCGGTACTCGATCGAGTGGCCGCGGATCTCCGGGTCGTCGTAGCCCAGCTCCTCGCCGGCCGCGATGCGGAACATCTCGCGGACCAGGTCGATGCCGGTGACCTCCTCGGAGACGCAGTGCTCGACCTGGAGGCGGGTGTTGACCTCGAGGAAGGAGATGGTGCCGTCGGCCGCGACGAGGAACTCGCACGTGCCGGCGCCGACGTAGCCGGCCTCCTTGAGGATGGCCTTGGACGACTCGTAGAGGCGCTTGTTCTGCTCGTCGGTCAGGAACGGCGCGGGCGCCTCCTCGACCAGCTTCTGGTGGCGGCGCTGCAGCGAGCAGTCGCGGGTGGAGACCACCACGACGTTGCCGTACTTGTCGGCGAGGCACTGGGTCTCGACGTGGCGCGGCTTGTCGAGGAACTTCTCGACCAGGCACTCGCCGCGGCCGAAGGCCGAGATGGCCTCGCGGGTCGCGGACTCGAAGAGCTCGGGGATCTCCTCCATCGTGCGCGCGACCTTGAGGCCGCGGCCACCGCCGCCGAAGACGGCCTTGATCGCGACGGGCAGGCCGTGCTCCTGTGCGAACGCGACGATCTCGTCGGCGGACTCGACCGGGTCCTTGAGGCCGGGGGCCAGCGGCGCGCCGGCGGCGAGGGCGATCTGCTTGGCCTTGGCCTTGTCGCCGAGGCCCTCGATCGCGTCGGGGGAGGGGCCGATCCAGATCAGCCCGGCGTCGATGACGGCCTGGGCGAAGTTGGCGTTCTCGGCGAGGAAGCCGTAGCCGGGGTGCACCGAGTCGGCGCCCGACTTCTTCGCGACCTCGATGATCTTCTCGATCACCAGGTAGGAGTCGCCCGGCGTCGAGCCGTCGAGGGAGTAGGCCTCGTCGGCGAGCCGGACGAACAGGGCGTTGGCGTCGGGCTCGGCGTACACCGCGACGCTGCCGATGCCGGCGTCCTTCGCGGCACGGATGACCCGGACGGCGATCTCGCCACGGTTGGCGATCAGGACCTTCTGCAACGGCTTGGTCTCAGGCACGCGGACTCTCCTGCTTCGGGGACGTAACTACGGTTGTGCGACTGCCCGGGCAGTCTAGGGGTTGGTGGACGGCTGCCTGTGCGCCCCGTCGGCACTTGGACGCCCCACCCGTCCGCAGCGGCTTGGGTCCGGCGCGGGAGAGCGCTTAGCCTGCCCGCGTGATCCGCACCTACCGGCCCGAGTTCGACGGTCTCCGCACCGTCGCGGTCTACCTGGTGGTGCTCTTCCACTCCGGCCTGGCGCTCGCGACCGGCGGATTCGTCGGTGTCGACCTCTTCTTCGTGCTCTCCGGCTTCCTCGTGTCGAGCGTGATCCTCGGGGAGGTCGAGCGCACCGACTCCTTCGCGCTGGGCCGCTTCTACGCCCGACGCGCCCGCCGGCTGCTGCCGGCCGCGGTCGTCGTCGTGGTGGCCGTGGCGGGTGTCTTCACGGTGCTGTGGTCCGTGCCGGCCCGCCTGCCGCTGGTGGGCGACGCGCGGTCCGCGCTGCTCTACTACTCGAACTGGCACTTCGCCGACGCCGCGGGCGACTACTTCGCCGCCGACAGCGACAAGAGCCCGTTCCTGCACTTCTGGTCGCTGTCGATCGAGGAGCAGTTCTACGTCTTCTTCCCGATGCTGGTGCTGCTCCTCGTCGTCCTGAAGCGAGTCGCCCTGCTGCGCTGGATCGTCGCCGGGCTGCTCGTCTGCTCCCTCGCCGCCCAGGTGCACTGGGCCGGGGTCGACGTCGACCGCGCCTACTACGGCACGGACGCACGGCTGTACCAGCTGCTCGCCGGGGTGCTCCTGGCCCTGGCGCTGCAGAAGCGGTCGGAGCCGGCGGCGGAGCGAGTGTCCCGCCGGTTCGTCGTACCGGCGGGGTGGATCGCGCTGCTGGCGCTGCTGGTCCTCGGCAGTGGCCTGCTGGACGTCTCGGCGTCGTGGCGCGGCATGGGCGCCTGCGTCGCGGCCGTCGTCCTGCTCGGGGCCCTCGCGCAGTCCGAGGGCGCGGTGCTGAACCGGGTGCTGAGCACCCGGATCCCGGTCTTCCTCGGCAAGATCTCCTACGGCACCTACCTGTGGCACTGGCCGGTCATCATCGCCCTGACGACGGTCCTCGACTCGGGTCCGTTCGTGATCGCCGTGCTCGCGTGCGGCGTCAGCACGGGGCTGGCGGCCCTGTCCTACGAGGTGCTCGAGATGCCGATCCGCAAGGCGGCCGTCCTCGACCGGCTCCGGTGGTCCAGCGTGGCGGCCGGCCTCGCCGTGAGCGTCCTCGTCGCGGCCGTCGTCGCGCCGGCGGTGCTCCACCAGGACCGGCGCCCCGAGCTGGCGGCGGCGTCCGGCCCGCAGGGTGGTGCGCCCGGCGGGCACGCGTCCGTCCCCGCCGACATCGACTGGAAGCGGGTGGTCGGCGACCACGGCGCACTCCAGTCCTGCACGGCCCGCGACGTCGACGCCTGCCGCGACCACCGCGGAGCGGGCACCCGGGTGCTCCTCGTCGGCGACAGCCAGGCCCAGATGATGGTCCCGATGTTCCGCCGCCTCGCCCGCGAGCGCGACTGGGACATGTCGTTCAACGTGCTCCCGGGCTGTACCTGGCAGGAGGAGCTCACCAACTCGAAGATGGGCGCCGCGGGCGCCGAGGACTGCCGCAAGGCGCGCGAGGGCTGGTACGACGAGGTGTTGCCCCAGCTCGACCCGGAGGTCGTGATCTTCCTCGCCCGCCCGCGCGACGACGTCGCGGAGTGGGGCGACGTCGTCTCCCGCCGCGGCGGACCGCCCGAGCCGCTCGGCAAGCTCACCTGGGAGGCCACCAGCGCGACCCTGGAGAAGGTCAGCGCGCTGGTGCCCCACGTGCTCGTCATGTCGCGCCTGGTCATGCCCGAGTCCTTCGACCCGACCGACTGCCTGGCGTCCGCGGCGACCGTCGGCCAGTGCTCGGTCCCCGTCCCCGAGGGCGGCACGCCGGTCGACGGCTACGTCGCGGCGGTCGCCGCCGAGCACCCGAACGTCGAGCTGCTCAACCTCAACCCGGCGTTCTGCGAGGGCGCCCCGTGGTGCCTCCCGGTGGTGGGTGGCCGGGTCGTGTGGCGCGACGACCACCACTACACGGCGGCCTACGTGAAGGCCCGCCAGCGTGAGGTGTGGCGCGAGCTCAGCCGGACGGCGGCGTTCGGGGGCTGACCCCGCGCACGCCCAGCAGCACGGCGAAGGCGACCGCCTCGGCGAGCAGGAACGCGGTCCCGATCCGGTCGAGCGGGCCCAGGTCCGTGACCAGGACGACGGCGGCCCCGGCCATGCCGGCCAGCCACCCGACGGCGGCGATCCGCGAGCGGCCGTGGGCGATCGCCAGCACGGTGGCGACCAGGTTGGCGACCGCGAGGACGCTGCCGACCGCCAGCAGGGCGCTGGGACGGCCCGGGAGGTCGGCGTCCTCACCGAAGACGAGCCGGACCAGCGGAGGCGCGACCCAGAGCCCGACGCCCACGGCGCCGGCCGCGAGGACCGCGGTGCCGGCGAGGAGCGCCCGCCGCAGGCGGCGTACGTCGTCGTGGCGGCCCTCGACGACGGACCGGGTGACCCGCCCCGTCAGCTGGGGCACGACGCCCAGCGCGACGATGAACGGTGCCCGGTAGACCGCCAGCGCCACGAACAGGGCGGTCACGTCGGTCGCCGCACCGCCCTGCACCGCGAGCACCAGTGGCCCGCCGGTGAGGACGAACTGGGCCAGCAGCTGGCCGGCCGACGCTCCGGCGAGCAGCGAGAGCGCGGCACCCCGGGGGTCGGGACCGGTCTCGCCGGTCGCCGGCAGGGCGAGGGCGGAGGCCCAGGCCAGGCCGCAGGCGTGGCCGGCCACGAGAACCAGGCCGTAGGCGAGGGGCGAGTCCACGCCGGCTGCCCACAGTGCGAGGACGCCGACGGTCCGGACGCCGTTCTCGGCCACGATGGTCACGGCGAGGCCGCGGAACCGCTCGTGTGCCGTGAGCGCGCCGCGGATCGCGCCCATCGCGAAGGAGCCGAAGGTGAGCGCCGCGACGAGGGCGGGGAAGCCGGCGTCGCCGCGGTCGAAGAGCGGGTCGCGCAGCAGCCAGGCCAGGCCGCCGGCCAGCACGGCGATGGCGAGGCTGGCGCCGGCGACCACCGGGATCGCTGCCCGTACTGCGGCGAAGCCCCCGTGGGCCGCGACCGAGCGGGCCATCCAGTGCTGGACGGGGAAGGTGATCGCCGCCGCCGACAGGCCCCACCACGTCCAGAGGACCGCAACCGGGGCGGCGTCCACGGTGCCCAGCGCCCGGGTCGTCGTCGCGAAGACGACATAGGCCAGCGCGCCGGAGACGAGGGAGGCGACCGCGAGGGCGGACGTGTCGCGCCGGGTGCTCATCGGGGAGGTGTCAGCCGGTAGACGTCCATGGTCCGGCCCGACCGCACCTTCTCCGCGTACGACGTCAGGTCGGTCGCGTAGGGGACGTCACGCCACACGACGAGCCAGCGCACGCCCAGGTCCCACAGGGCGGCGGCGCCCTCGGCGCTCGGTGAGGTGAAGAACCCGTCGTTGAGCGCGAGCAGGTCCTGGTCCCAGAACTGGTCGTCGCGGAAGCGGGACGTCCCGAAGTCCTGGTAGAGCGGGGCGACGCGGCGGTTGTAGGTCCAGCCCTCGATCACGACCCCGCGGCCGCTGTAGGCGCCGATGAAGAACCGGCGCCGGTCGCACGGGTCCGCGACCTGGCCCAGGCAGTGCTTGTTGGTGGCGACGAGGTCGCCGCGCTCCGAGTGCTCGCCCAGCCAGCGCAGGACCCGGACGTCGGTCCCGTTGATGCCGGTCCGGATCGGGCGGTCCGAGGAGAGCGGGGTCGGCCGCTCCCAGTCGGCGACCGCGTGCGCGGTGGGCACGACCCCGGCGGCGAGCAGCGCCACGGCCGCGGTCGCGGCGAACCCGGCGCGGCCGGACCGGCTGGTGCGGCTGGCGGCGTACGCCCCGACGGCGACGATGGCCAGCAGGGCGGCCACCGAGAGCAGGCTGCCTCCGACGCCGGGGGCACCGGACCGGTCGAAGGCGAGCAGGGTCGCCTGCAGTGCGATCGGCCCGGTGATGATCCCGGCCAGCACCAGGCGGGGCCGGGCGCCGGCACGCTCCCAGAGGATGACGGCGCCCCACACCCCGGCGAGGGCCAGGAGCGGCTCGCCGGCCTTGTAGAAGTAGCCCTGGGAACCACCCGGGTGGGTGAGCGCGACCATGGCGCCGAGGCCGGCGGTGCCGCCGCCGAGCAGCAGCCAGGTCACCGGGTCGGGGCGGGTCTCGCGGTCGAGGAGGAGGGCGAGCCCGCCGAGCAGGGCGAGCACGAACGGCAGCGTGACCAGCACGAGGGCGAGCACGCCGAGTGCGCTGCCGAGCTCGACCTCCTGGCCGAACAGGCTCGAGCCGCGGCGGGTGACGTAGTCCTCGCCGAAGTCGAGGCTGACCCCGCCGTCGCCGCCGCCGAACATCAGCCGGTTGAGCACGAGGAGCGTCACGGCCGCCAGCGCGGCGTCGGTGCCGACGACGCGCAGCTCGTCGCGGCGGCGCAGCAGCGCGAGGACCCCGGCCGCGGCGACGGCACCGGCCACGAGCACCGGCAGCATGCTGCCCTTCGAGCCGCCGGTGACGACCAGCAGCAGGAGCAGGACGGGGAGGCTGGCGCGGGCGCCGATCTCGTGCCGCCAGCGCAGCACGATGACGGTGACGAGGGTGAGCAGCACGAGCAGGCCGAACTGCTGGGTCGGCGACATCGGCGACGCGAGGGGGTTGCTGAGGTCGGTGAGGCCCCACGGCCGGACGTCGAGGAGCAGGAAGGCCACCGCCGCCGCGGCGGGACCGGCCCACGCGCGCCCGGCGATCCGCATCGCGACGATCGCGGTCGCCAGCGGTACGACGACCGCGAAGAGTGCCGGGTTGAAGCGCCACAGCAGCTGGTCGACCCCGGTGTCGGACACGGCGGAGACCTGGGCCGTCCACGCGTGGGCGAACCAGTGGTAGGTCAGCCGTTCGGCCGCGACCTGCGGGTAGTGGGGCGGGAACTGCTCCGAGACCGCGTGGGCCAGGGCCGAGTGGTAGGGCAGGTCGACGTACTGCACGGTCCAGCCGCGGAAGTCGAGCCGCTGCGCCCACGCGTCCCAGGCCGCGAGGGCCGGGACCAGTGCGCTCGCGCTCGCCGCGGCACCCCACAGCCAGGGCAGTGGCTCGCAGCGGCGCGACAGCACCCGCGCGCGGCCGGCGGGCACGGCCAGGACGGTCGCACCGATCAGGAGGGGCAGGGCGATCCCGAGGGCGGGGGTGCCCAGGACGACCGCCAGCACGTGGCCGGGGACAGCGAGCGCCAGGCCGACCCCGAGGCCCATCACGAGGTCCTCCACGAGCCACCCGCGCTCGGGCCGCACGAGGCGCCACACGACCGCGCCGGGCAGCAGGTGGCCGACCCCGACGACGAGGGCGGCGCGGGTCAGCGCGAGCTGTCCGGTGTCGGGGCCGGTGGCGATCTGGAGCAGGGCGAGCAGGACCAGCACGGGCGGCGCCAGCACTGCGACCTCGCGGGCGAGTCCGGTCCGTGGTGTCGTCATCGCCGGGCAGTATGCCACCGGCTCCACTGCACGACGGGACCGATCACGGTTCGAGGCAGGACCGGTCACGCGGTTATCCTCGTGCGGACCTCGACCCTGGAAGGGATGGCGCTGCCGCCGATGACCACTCCGGCCCTGCTCGACCGTGGGCGGTTCCGCTACTCACTCGTCGTCCCCGTGTTCAACAGCGAGGCGATCGTCGGGACGACGGTCGACCGGATCGTCGAGACCTTCGAGGGGGCGGGCCTCGACTACGAGGTGATCCTCGTCAACGACGGCAGCCGCGACCGCAGCTGGGAGGTCATCTCCGAGAAGGCGCGGGCGAACCCACGGGTCGTCGCCCTCGACATGCTGCGCAACTACGGCCAGCACAACGCCAACCTCGCCGGCTTCCGCGAGGCCACGGGCGACTACGTGATCACCCTCGACGACGACCTCCAGAACCCGCCCGACCAGGCGCTGGTGCTCATCGACGAGGCGATGACCGGGCGCGATGTCGTCTTCGGCGAGTTCGAGCGCAAGCAGGCTGCGGGCTACCGCCGGATCGGCAGCCAGCTGATCTCGATGATGAACCGCAGGATCTTCGGCCAACCGGCCGACCTGGCCGTGTCCAACTTCCGGATCCTCCGCCGCGACGTGGTCGACCGGATCAACGCCTCCCGGACGGCGTACCCCTACATCACGGGCCAGGCGCTGCTCTACTCCAGCAACCGCTCCAACGTGATGGTCCGGCACGAGCCGCGGGCGGTCGGCAAGAGCAACTACTCGCTGACGCGGATCCTCAAGCTCGTCTTCACGATCCTGTTCTCGTACTCGTCCTTCCCGCTGCGGGTCGCGGCGACGGCGGGCTTCGCGGTGGCCGGGCTGGCCTTCCTGATCGGCATCGTCTACCTGCTCCGCGGTGTCTTCTTCGGCAGCAGCGTCGAGGGCTGGACGACGCTGGTGGTGCTCCTCGCCGTGTTCAACGGGTTCATCATCGGGATGCTCTCGATGCTCGGCGAGTACGTCGTGCGCACGCTCAACGCCGTCAGCGCCCACGAGAGCTACCACGTGGTGAAGCGGGTGAGCGCCTCGTGACGCGGCACCTCCTCGTCATCGGCGGCCAGCGCTGTGGCACGACCTACCTCGCGGGCCTGCTCGACGCCCACCCGGCGATCGCCATGTCGCGCCCGGTGCGGCCCGAGCCGAAGGTCCTCCTCGACGACGCGATCCTCGGCGCGGGCCTCGAGGGCTACCGCCGCACGTTCTTCGGGCACGCCACCGACGAGGCCGTCCTCGGCGAGAAGTCGACCAGCTACATCGAGTACCCGGCCGCGATCGACCGCGCGAAGGCGCTGCTCGGCACGCCCGTGGTCGTGGCCCAGCTGCGCGACCCGGTCGCGCGCGCGGTCTCCAACTACCGCTTCACGCACGGCTTCGGGCTCGAGGAGCGCTCGCTGGAGCAGGCGCTGACCGAGAACCTGGAGGGCTCCCGCGCCTGGGACCCGACCCTGACCTCGGTGTCCCCGTACGCCTACCTCGAGCGCGGCCGCTACGTCGAGCACCTGGCGCCGTGGCTCGCGGCGTTCCCCGACAGCTGCCACGTCTGCTTCCTCGAGGAGCTGACCGACCCGGACGACGGGAACCGCGCCCTCGCCGCCGTGTACGACGCCGTGGGGGTCGACCCCGCCGCGGCACCCCCGGCCCCGGCCGGTCCCGTGAACGCGTCGGCGGGCGACGAGCCCGACCTGCCGGCCGACCTGGTCGCGGCGCTGCGCGACCACTTCGCCGACAGCGACGCCGCTCTCGCCCGGCTGCTGGGTCGCGACCTGCCCTGGCCCACCCGATCCACCGCAAGCACCACGGAGGCACGATGACCGGCGAGGACACGATCCGCTTCAACGTCCCGGCGATCGAGGGCCGGGAGCTGGAGTACGTCCGGACCGCGCTCGACGGCGGTCACACGTCGGCCTCCGGACCGTTCTCGAAGAAGGTCGGCGCCCTGCTCGCCGAGGCGTCCGGCGCGGCCGAGGTGCTGCTGACGACCTCGTGCACGGCGGCGCTCGAGCTGGCCGGCATGCTCACCGACGTCGGCCCCGGCGACGTGGTCGTCGTGCCCGACTTCACGTTCACCACGACGGCGCTGGCCTACGCCCGCGCCGGCGCGACGCTCCGCTTCTGCGACATCGAGCCGCGGACCCTCGGCATGGACCCGGAGCACCTGGCCACGCTCATGGACGAGCGGGTGAAGGCCGTCGTACCCGTGCACTACGCGGGGGTCGCGTGCGACCTCGACGGCATCCGCAAGGTGCTGGCGCAGTGGCCCGGGGCGACGCTGATCGAGGACAACGCGCACGGGCTGTTCGGCACCTGGCAGGGCCAGCCGCTGGGCAGCTTCGGCCGGTTCGCGACGCTCAGCTTCCACGAGACGAAGAACTTCATCTGTGGCGAGGGCGGTGCGCTGCTCATCAACGACGCCGCCGACGTCGACCGGGCGCGGGTGCTCTTCGACAAGGGCACGAACCGCCAGGCCTTCTTCCTCGGCCAGGTCGACAAGTACTCCTGGAAGGACACCGGCTCGTCCTTCGGCCTCTCCGACACGCTCGCCGCGCAGCTCTTCGGCCAGCTGGAGATGCGCGACCAGATCCTCGGCAAGCGCGCGACCGTCTGGAACCGCTACGCCGACCTGGTGGCCCCCGTCGCGGAGGAGTTCGGTCTCACCCTCCCGGTCGTCCCCGAGGGCGCCGGCCAGGCGTTCCACATGTTCTACCTGCTGTTCCCGGACAAGGCGCTGCGCGACCAGGCGCTCGCCGGGATGGCTGCGCGGGGCGTCAAGCCGACCTTCCACTACGTCCCGCTGCACAGCTCGGACGCGGGGCGTCGCTTCGCCGACGTGCCGGGGGAGTGCCCGGTCTCCGAGGACGTCTCGGGCCGACTGCTGCGGCTGCCGTTCTTCAACAACCTCACGCCCGCGCAGGCCGACCGGGTCGTCGGGGCGCTGCGGGACTCGCTCGCCGACTGACCCTCCTTCGGGGGTTAGCAAACGTTAACCTGACGTCGTAGGATGCTGGCATGAGCCAGTTCGAGCTGTCGCGCGAGCACGAGGAGTTCCGGCGTACCGTCCGGGACTTCGCCGAGGCCACCATCCGCCCGCACGTGGCGGAGTGGGACAAGGCCCATCACTTCCCGACCGACGTGGTCCAGAAGATGGGGGAGCTGGGGCTGTTCGGCCTCACCGCCCCCGAGGAGTACGGCGGCGCCGGGCTCGAGGCCGCCGACGGGCCGTTCACCTCGCTGTGCCTCGCGATCGAGGAGCTGGGCAGGGTCGACCAGTCGATGGGCGTGACGCTCGAGGCCGGTGTCGGCCTGGGCATCAACCCGATCCTCACCTACGGCAGCGACGAGCAGAAGAAGACCTGGCTGCCCGACCTGGTCGCCGGCCAGCGGCTCGCCGGCTTCGGCCTCACCGAGCCCGGCGCCGGCTCCGACGCGGGCGCCACCAAGACCCGCGCGGAGCTCGACAACGGCGAGTGGGTGATCAACGGCGGCAAGCAGTTCATCACCAACTCGGGCTCCGACATCACCAGCCTCGTGACCGTCACCGCGCGCACCGGCGTCACGGCGTCCGGCAAGCCCGAGATCTCCGCGATCATCGTGCCGGCGGGCACGCCCGGCTTCGTCGCCGAGCCGCCCTACGACAAGCTCGGCTGGCACATCTCCGACACCCACCCCCTCTCCTTCACCGACTGCCGGGTGCCCGAGCAGAACCTCGTCGGTGAGCAGGGCCGTGGCTACGCGCAGTTCCTCGCCATCCTCGACGACGGCCGGGTCGCCATCGCTGCGCTCGCGGTCGGCCTGATCCAGGCCTGCGTCGACCTCTGCGTCGAGTACTCCCTCGACCGCCAGACGATGGGCGGCCCGATCGGCCGCAAGCAGGGCGTGGCCTTCCAGATCGCCGACCTCGAGGTCATGCTGCACGCCTCGCGGATGCTGACCTACCGCGCCGCGGCGATGAAGGACGCCATGGAGGGCGGCCGCGGGCCGTCGCTCAAGGAGTTCAAGCACGCCGCGTCGGTCGCCAAGCTCTACGCCACCGAGTCGGCCGTCACCGCGACCCGGATCGCGACCCAGGTCTTCGGCGGCTACGGCTTCATGGAGGAGTACCCCGTCGCACGGTTCTACCGTGACGCCAAGATCCTCGAGATCGGCGAGGGCACCTCCGAGGTGCAGCGGATGCTCATCGCGCGGGGGCTCGGCCTGCCGGTCGAGTAGTCCCGCCGGGATCGGCCGCTCAGTCGCGGTGCCGGCCGTGCCGGCGGTGCGCACGGCGGTGCCGCAGCAGCACGAGCCCGAGCACGGCGACGCCACCGGCGATCGCCGCGGCCGCCAGCCCCCGCCCGCCCAGCGGTACGACGGGATCGTCGGCCGGCTCCGCGACCGGCTCGGGCGCCGCAGGCTCCCGCAGGGTCCCGTCCACGAGACGTGAGGCCGCCTGCGGGCCGACCACCCCGGTCGCCGGGGTGTAGGCGGGGAGCCCGTCGCCCGCCTCGCCCGTCGTGCGCAGGGTGACCGACGCGGGCACGCGCAGCCGGGCCGCCTCCTCGCCGGCCTCGTCGGTGCCGGTCCAGCGCACCACCACGTAGTGGATCCCGGCCAGCGCCTCGGTGGTGACGGTCGCGTCGTAGGAGTCCCGGTTGGCGTAGGCCACCACCTGGGACTGGGCGCCGATCCGCAGCGGACCCCGTCCGGTGCGCGGCACCCGCCAGTCGGCCGGTCGCGCGAGTGTGAACGACACCGCGCTGGTGCCGAGCAGCGGACCGACCACCTCGATCGTGATGCCGTCGGGAGCGGGGGAGCCCGCGGGGAGCCGGGCGTCGAGCTGGGCCTGCAGCGACTGGTCCCAGTCGAGCGGCACGGCGAGGACCGCGGTCCGCCCCGGTTGCAGGGTCACCGCGTAGGTGCCGTCGCGGACGACGGGAGCGTTGGTCGGCGTCGTGCCGACGGGGAGGTCGCGGGGCGTCGCCGCCGGGGTGAGCGTGGTCCACGTGGGCGGCTCGGGGTCGGGCAGCAGGTCGAGGTTGTAGTCGGACAGCGGCGGCTCCTCGTAGACGAGCAGCTCGACCGGACGGCCGGCGTCGGCCGGGTCGTCGGCGGCGCCGAGCGTGAGGAAGAGCTGCTCCGCCGTCGCGCACCGGTGGTCGTCGACGTCGGTCCAGGTGGACACGGTCGTGAACAGCACCGGCTCCGGCTCGCCGAGGGTCGGCCGGAAGACGCCGCCGCTGCCGCAGCCCTGGTCGCCGGGCGTCGTACCGACCTCGATGCGGACGCCCTCGCCCACCGAGTCGCCGGCACCGACGAACATCGCGGCCAGGTGGAAGGTGCTGCCCTCCGCCGTGCGGGGGAGCCGGTAGGTCAGGCCGCCCCGGGCGGGCAGCTCGTCGAGGTGGCGCCCGGTGGTGAGGTCGGGTGGGTCGACGCCGTCCTCGCTGCCGGTCACGGGGGTGCCGGCCAGTGGCGGACCGGGGTCGTCGCCCGCCCCCGCGGCGGGAACCGCCGCCAGCAGGGGGAGCGCGGCCAGTGCGGTCAGCGCGCCCAGAGACCGGTCCATGAGTGCCCGAGCTCCCTGACGAGGCCGCGGAGCAAGGGCAGGCTCACCCCGACGACGTTGTGGTGGTCGCCCTCGATGCCGGAGACGAACCCGCCGCCGAGACCGTCGACCGTGAACGCGCCGGCGACGTGCAACGGCTCGCCGGTCGCGACGTACGCCGCGATCTCATCGTCGGTCACGTCAGCGAAGTGGACCGTCGTGGAGGCCGTCGCGGCCGCCTCGCGCCCGGGTGCGACGTCGCGCAGGCAGTGCCCGGTGTGCAGCACGCCGGAGCGCCCGCGCATCGCCTCCCAGCGCCGGACCGCCTCCGCGGCGTCGGCCGGCTTGCCCAGTGCCTCGCCGTCCAGCTCCAGCACCGAGTCGCAGCCGAGCACCAGCGCGTCCGCCGGGACCTCGGCACCGGTCGCCACCGCGCGGCACTTGAGCTGCGCGAGCCGGAGCGCGAGCTCCGCCGGCGGGACCCCGGAGACCTGCGACTCGTCGACTCCCGAGACGACCACCGTCGGGTCGAAGCCGGCACTGCGGAGGGTCGCCAGCCGGGCGGGGGACGCGGAGGCGAGGACGAGGTGCGGCACGCGGCCACCCTAACGAGCAGTCCGGCTCAGCCGCGCGCGACCTCCAGGCCCAGCCAACCGGCCAGCGCGTCCAGCTCCGCCTCGACGGCGTCGCCGATCGCGGGCTCCCACGGGAAGTCCTCGTGCACCGCGTGCACCCGGAGCAGGCCCGCCTTGCGGTCGGCCTTCGCGTCGAGCTTCCCGACCAGCCGGTCGTCGTACACGATCGGCAGCGCGAAGTAGCCCCAACGGCGCTGGGCCGCGGGCTTGTACATCTCCAGGACGTACTCGAAGCCGAAGAGGTCGAGCGCGCGGTCCCGGTCGTACACGAGCCGGTCGAAGGGGGAGAGGAAGGCGCAGCGGCCGTCGAACGGGTCGTCGGCGGCGGCGAGGGCTTCGGGGTCGGCCCGCCACTCACCGTCGACACCCTCGACCGTGACCGACGTGCCGGCCTCGCCGGCGCCGATCTGCTCGCCCGAGCTGTCCTTGGACGAGGGCCGGGCGATGCCGAGCGCGGCGAGCCGGCGGGCGTCGAGGGCGGCCCGCGCCTCGTCGTACGACGCAACGGCCAGGTCGGGTGGGTAGACCCGCTCGGCGAGGTCGTAGACGCGGACCCTGCCGCGCCGGCCGCTGATCGCGACGTCGCCGGTCAGGGTCAGCATCTCGAGCATGCGGTTGACGTTCTTGTCGTTGTTCCAGCCGCTCGAGGCCCAGGGCACCTGGCAGGTGTCCGGGACCTCGGCCGCGATCCGCGGGCCCTCCGCGGCGAGCAGAGCGACGACGTCGGCCCGGAAGCCCGCGTTGGCGGCCAGCCACTCGTGGATCGAGGGGTGCAGCGCACGCAGTGCGGTCGCCAGCACGAGGCCGATGTCGTCGACCGGGCGCACGAAGGAGGAGTGCTCCACGAGCGAGCGCTCGGTCTCCAGCGCGAAGGTGAGGTCGGAGTGTTCGTAGTCCCCACCGAGCCGCGACCACAGCACCAGGTCGACGCTCGGGGCCACGGCGGAGGTCGGGTCGACCTGCAGCAGGGTCAGCTCGTCGACCACCTCGGCGACCGACCGGCTCCGCCGCCCGTCGAGGAGCTGGGCGCGCACCGCGATCCGCCGCGCCTGGTCGACCTCGAGGTGGGTCACAGCCGGCCCAGCGCCGCCTTGAGCGGGTCGAGGCCGATCGAGCCGAGGTTCAGGGCCGCGGTGTGGAAGCCCTTGAGGTCGAAGTCGCTGCCGTGGCGGGACTGCGCCTCGGCGCGGGCGTCGAGCCAGATCCGCTCGCCGACCTTGTACGACGGCGCCTGGCCCGGCCACCCGAGGTAGCGGTTGACCTCGAACCTCAGCGACCCGTCGTCCATCCGCGAGTGCGCGCGCATGAACTCGAACACCCGGTCGGCGTCCCACACCTCGCCCGGCCGCCAGCCGAACGGGTTGTCCCGCGGCACCTCCAGCCCGAGGTGGACGCCGATGTCGACGATCACCCGCGCGGCGCGGAAGCCCTGCATGTCGAGGAACCCGAGCCGGTCGCCGGGGTCGTCGAAGTACCCGAGCTCGTCCATCAGCCGCTCGGCGTACAGCGCCCAGCCCTCGCCGTGGCCGCTGACCCAGCACAGCAGCCGCTGCCAGCGGTTGAGCAGCTCGGCCTGGTGGACGACCTGTGCGCACTGCAGGTGGTGGCCGGGCACGCCCTCGTGGAAGACGGTCGTGGTCTCGCGCCAGGTGGAGTAGCGCTCGTGGTCGTCGGTGAACGAGAACCACATCGTGCCCGGGCGGGAGAAGTCCTCCGAGGGAGGGGAGTACCACGCACCGCCGTCGTTGATCGGCGCGACCTTGCACTGCAGGGTGCGGATCGGCTCCGCGATGTCGAAGTGGACCCCGTCGAAGGCCCTGAGGATCTCGTCGGACTTCGCCTGCATCCACGCCTGGAAGGCCTCGCGGCTGCCGCAGTCGCGGGCCGGGTCGGCGTCGAGGGCGGCGACCGCGTCGGCGACCGAGCCCCCGCTGACGATCCGCTGCGCGGTGGCGGCCATGTCGTCCTCGATCCGCTTGAGCTCCTCCCAGCCCCAGGCGTAGGTCTCCTCGAGGTCGACGGCCGCACCGAGGAAGTAGCGGGACGCCAGCGCGTAGGTCTCGCGGCCGACACCGTCGCTCTCGCGGCCGCGTGGCTGGAGGTCGGTCTCCACGAACCGCCCGAACTCCGCGTACGACGCCGAGGCGGCCTCCGCCGCCCGGGTCAGCGCGTCCCGGGCGGACTCCGGCGCCTGGGCCACGGCACGCAGGAAGTAGTCGCCCGCGGCGCCCTCCTGACCGGTCCAGCCGCGCACCTGGCTCGCCACCTCGGCGTACTGCCTCCGCGCGGAGAGGCGACCGGCGGCCGCCTCCTCGAGGAGCGTCGTGCGGTAGCCGTCGAGCGCGGCGGGGATGGCCGTGAGCCGGTCGCCGATGGCGTCCCAGTGCTCGGCGGTCTCGGTCGGCATCAGGTCGAAGATCTCGCGCACGGCGTGGATCGCGCTGCTGATGACGGAGAACTCGCTGCGCTCGACGCCGGCCTCGGCGCGCTCGACGGTGAGGCCGACGCGCTCGAGGAAGGCGTTCTTCGCGACCTCCTCGCGCTCGTCGGCGGTCGCCAGCGCGGCCACGTCGGCCAGCGCGCGGCGGTGCAGCTCCTCGCGGCCCGCGAAGCCGTCGGGGGAGAGGTCGGGCAGCTCGCCGTCGTGCCCGGGGATGCCGGCGTAGGTCGCGGTCAGCGGGTCGAGCACCGCGAGGTCCTCGACGAACTGGTCGGTGCGGGCGTCCACGAGTCGCGTCATGCGGGCGACCCTAGCCACGGCTCCCGACAACCGCACCGCGATATCGCTCGGCCAGCACCCGGAGGTGGTCGACGAGCGCCGCGGGGGACTCGACGGTGAAGTCGATCCCGAGCATGCCGATCCAGACGGCGACGATCTCCAGGCTGTCGCCGCCGGTCACCAGGACGCACCGGCCGTCGGGGAGCGGCTCGACGACGCCGACGGCCGGGTTGATCCGGGCGAGGACCTCGTCGGGCGCGGCGTCGATGACCAGCCGGGCGTGCACCGCCCACCCGGTCCGGGCCACCTCGCGCACGACGAGCTCGGTCAGGTCGCCGGGCAGCTCGGCCGGGCGGAAGCTGCGGCCGCCGGGAAGGCGCAGGGTCAGCCAGTCCACCCGGTACGGCGACCAGGCGCCGGTCTCCGGCGACCGGCCGACCACGAACCAGCGCCGCTGCCACGCCACCATGCGGTAGGGCTCGATCTCCACCCGCTCCTGCTGCTCGCCGTAGAACGCCCGCAACCCACGGTGGTCGCGGATCGCGTCGGCGATCTCGGCGAGCACGCCGGCGTCGACCTCGGGGTCCTCGACGTTGGAGTCGGTGTTGACCGGGCCGGCCTCGGTCGCGTCCCGCAGCGAGGTCACCCTCCGGCGCAGGCGGTCGGGGAGCACGTGCTCCAGCTTCGTCAGCGCCCGGCCGCCGCTCTCCTCGAAGCCCGCGACGCCGGTCAGCGTGCGGAGGCCGACCGCGACCGCCACCGCCTCCTCGTCGTCCAGCAGCAGCGGCGGGAGCTTGGCGCCGACGCCGAGCCGGTAGTGGCCGGTCCGCCCGCGCAACCCGTCGACGGGGTAGCCGAGCTCACGCAGCCGGGCGACGTCGTTGCGCACCGTGCGCTCGGTGACGCCGAGCCGCGCGGCGAGCTCGGGGGCGGTCCACTCCACCCGTGACTGCAGCAGCCCGAGCAGCTCGAGGACGCGTCCGGAAGTCGTTGCCATGCACCTGTTTTAACAGGAAAGAACCGTTCCGGTATCACTTCTAACGTCGGAGACACCAAGGAGGGAACCCCCCACCGAGAACCGGAAGGCACGACCATGAGCGAGCAGATCACCCCCTTCGTCATCGACGTCGCGCAGGCCGACCTGGACGACCTCCAGGACCGCCTGGCCCGCACCCGCTTCGCGCCGGCCGCGCCCGGCGACAGCTGGGACCACGGCACGCCGGAGTCGTACCTCCGCTCGATGGTCGAGCAGTGGCAGGACTTCGACTGGCGCGCGGTCGAGGCGCGGCTCAACGCGTACGACAACTTCGTCACCGACGTGGACGGCCAGCGGATCCACTTCCTCCACGTCCGTTCGCGCCACGCCGGGGCCACCCCGCTTCTCCTGGCCCACACCTACCCGGGTTCGGTGCTCGACTTCGTCGACATGATCGAGCCGCTGGTCGACCCCGAGGCACACGGCGGCCGCGCGGAGGACGCCTTCCACCTGGTCATCCCGTCGATGCCGGGCTTCGGCTGGTCGATCCCGGTCGCCGACGCCGGCTGGACGGCCCGGCGCGTGGCGGCGGCGTACGACGTCCTCATGCGCCGCCTGGGCTACGACTCCTACGGCGTCCACGGCAGCGACATGGGCGCGATGGTGGGCCGCGAGCTCGCCGTGACCGACCCCGACGGGTTCCGCGGCGCGCACGTGCTGCAGCTGTTCTCGTTCCCGAGCGGCGACCCCGCGGAGTTCGAGGCCTTCGGCCCGAAGGAGTACGCCGCCCTCGAGCACATGCAGTGGTTCCAGTCGGTCGGCGGCTACAACACGATGAACGCCAGCCGGCCGCAGACGGTCGCCGCCGGCCTGGCCGACTCGCCGGTCGCCGTCCTGGCCTACAGCGAGCTCTTCGAGAGCTTCGGCAACGGGACCAGCAAGGTCACGCCCGAGCAGGTCCTCGCCCAGGCGACGCTGTACTGGCTGACGAACACCTACGCGTCGGCCGTCCGCTACTACTACGACGAGCAGCGCGCGGGCGCCGAGCCGGTCGTCAGCACCGGCCGGATCGGTGTCGCCGTCTTCGCGGACGACTTCCAGACGATCCGCTCGCTCGCGCAGCGCGACAACACCGGCATCGACCACTGGTCGGAGCTGCCGGCGGGCGGCCACTTCGCGGCGATGGAGGTGCCGCAGGACGTCGTCGCCGACCTGCGGACGTTCTTCGCCTGACGACCCACGTCACAGCGCCTGGCCGCCCGGTCAGGCGCTGTGGCGCGTCCGGGCGCCCCACAGGAGCGCTCCGGCGATCGCGGCCTCGAGCGCGATGAAGCCGGCCATCTTCGCGCTCGGTGCGCCCTCGAAGACCGCGGAGCCGGCCCGGCCGGCCGCCATCCCCGCCGTTGCGACGCCGATGGCGGTCCCGGAGGCGGGGTTCGCGACGAGGGTGGCGGCGAAGGCGAGCGGCAGGCCGCCGTACACGGCCCGGATCTCGGTGCGGGAGTCCGCGTTCGGCGCGGTCGAGCCGATCACGGCCGGGACCAGGTCGGGCTTGAGGAAGGACGCGAGGCCGAGGCCGGCGTACGCCGCAGCCCCCGTGGCGATGAGCGGGTTCATGACGTCATCGTGCGCCACGGCGCGGTCAGCGGGCCATGACCCCGGAGGTCATCGGCACGGATCCCTCAGCGCGGCAGGCCGCTCGCCCGCCACGCACCGCGCCCCTGGGCGAGGGTGCGCCCGGGGGTGGTCCGGACCTGGCGGGCCGGGCTCGCCCACTCCGAGCGCGGCGGCTCGGGTGCCGGCGCACCGCCACCGAGGGCGGAGAGGACCGCGACGATCGCGGCCACCTCCTCCGGGGTGGTGTCGGGCGTGACGATGCGCAGGAGCGGCTGCACCGGCTCCGCTGCCTCGGGAGTCGCCTCGGGGTTCGTCTCGTCCGTCATCAGAGCGGGATGTTCCCGTGCTTCTTGGGCGGCAGGGTCTCGCGCTTGGTGCGGAGCAGGCGCAGGGCCTTGACCACCTCGGCGCGGGTCTCCGAGGGCATGATCACGCCGTCGACGTAGCCGCGCTCGGCCGCGATGTAGGGGTTGGCGAGCGTGGTCTCGTACTCGTCGATCAGCTCGGCGCGCTTGGCCTCGACGTCGCCGCCGGCGGCCTCGACCTCGGCCAGGGTGCGGCGGTGGACGATGTTGGCCGCGCCCTGGGCGCCCATGACCGCGATCTGGCCGGTCGGCCACGACAGGTTGATGTCGGCGCCGAGGTGCTTGGACCCCATGACGTCGTACGCGCCGCCGTAGGCCTTGCGGGTGATGATCGTGATCAGCGGGACGGTCGCCTCGGCGTAGGCGTAGATCAGCTTCGCGCCGCGGCGGATGATCCCGAGGTGCTCCTGGTCGACACCCGGCAGGAAGCCGGGCACGTCGACGAAGGTGAGCACGGGGATGTTGAACGCGTCGCAGAAGCGGACGAAGCGCGCGGCCTTCTCGGAGGCGTCGATGTCGAGCGTGCCCGCGAACTGCATCGGCTGGTTGGCGACGATGCCGACCGGACGGCCCTCGACGCGGCCGTAGCCGGTGATGATGTTGGGCGCGAACAGCGCCTGGACCTCGAGGAAGTCGGCGTCGTCGACGATCGTGGTGATCACGTCGTGCATGTCGTAGGGCTGGTTCGGCGAGTCCGGGATCAGCGTGTCGAGCGCGAGGTCCTCGGCGCTCGGCGCGAGGTCGGCCTGGTCGTCGTACGACGGGGCCTCGTCGAGGTTGTTCTGCGGCAGGAACGACAGCAGCCCCTTGACGTACTCGATCGCGTCGTCCTCGTCGGAGGCCATGTAGTGGGCGTTGCCCGACTTGGTGTTGTGGGCCCGGGCGCCGCCGAGCTCCTCCATGGTGACGTCCTCGCCGGTGACGGTCTTGATCACGTCGGGGCCGGTGATGAACATCGCCGAGGTCTGGTCGACCATGATCGTGAAGTCGGTGACCGCGGGGGAGTAGACGTGGCCGCCGGCGCAGTTGCCCATGATGAGCGAGATCTGCGGGATCACGCCGGAGGCGTGGACGTTGCGCTTGAAGATCTCGCCGTAGAGGCCGAGGGAGACGACGCCCTCCTGGATGCGGGCGCCGGCGCCCTCGTTGATGCCGATGATCGGGCAGCCGGACTTGATCGCGAGGTCCATGACCTTGGTGATCTTCTCGCCGTAGACCTCGCCCAGCGAGCCGCCGAAGACGGTGAAGTCCTGGGAGAACACGCAGACCTGGCGGCCGTCGACCGTGCCGTAGCCGGTGATCACGCCGTCGCCGTACGGGCGGGTCTTCTCGAGGCCGAACGCCGTCGAGCGGTGGCGGGCGAACTCGTCGAGCTCGACGAACGAGCCCTCGTCGAAGAGCAGCTCGATCCGCTCACGCGCGGTCTTGCGACCCTTCGCATGCTGCTTCTCCTGCGCCTTGGCGGCGGGAGCGTGCACGGCCTCGTCGGTCCGGCGCTCCAGGTCGGCGAGCTTGCCGGCCGTGGTGTGGATGTCGATCTCTGCCGGCTGCGGCTGGGCGGTCAAGGGGGCCTCCTCGTTCTCCGGCCCCCCGGGGTTTCCTCAGGGCGCCTGCTGCGACAGGGTAGTGCCCGTGACTCTCGGCTCGAACCAGCACCCGGCCCGTGGACCCCTCGACGGCGAGCGCCTCGCGACGGCGTTCGGGCTGACGCCCGGACTCGCCCTCGAGCTGCTGCCGGAGGCCCCGTCGACCAACGAGGTCGCCACGGCGCGGGCCCGCGCGGGCGCCGCCGAGGGCCTCGTGGTCGTCGCCGACCACCAGGTCGCCGGCCGCGGGCGCCTCGACCGCACGTGGGAGACGCCGCCCGGCACCGCCGTGACCTTCTCCCTCGTGCTGCGCCCGACCGTGCCGCCCGCTGCCTGGCCGTGGCTCCCGCTGCTCGTGGGCCACAACGTCACCAAGGCCCTCGTCGCGCTCGGGTACGACGCCCGCGTCAAGTGGCCCAACGACGTCCTCCTCGACGACGACCGCAAGGTCGGCGGCATCCTCGTCGAGCGGGTCGAGACCCCCGACGGCCCGGCCGCGATCATCGGTGTCGGCATCAACGTGACCATGGGCGCCGACGAGCTGCCCGTCGAGACCGCCACCAGCCTCGCGATCGCGGCCCCCGGCGCGCCCGACCGCACACAGGTCCTCATCGAGGCCGTCACCACCATCCGGGAGGGGTACGACGTCTGGCAGGCCGGCGGCGACCTGGGCACCGCGCGCCTGGCCACCTCCTACCGCTCCCACTGCGCCACGCTGGGCCGCGAGGTGCGGGTGGACCTGCCCGGTGGCGGCCGGCTGACCGGGCGCGCGAGCGACATCGACCCCGACGGCCGCCTGGTCGTGGAGACCGCGTCCGGCACCGAGCGGGTGGGCGCCGGCGACGTCGTCCACGTGCGCGCGACCGACTGAGGCCCCGAGCGCCGCGCCGTTCGGGGCGAAGGGTGGGATGATCTCCCCGTGGCCATCTCGAAGAAGCTGCTCAACCCCGGTGAGCGACTCATCCTGAGCACGCGGCAGCACCCCAAGGCGCTGTTCGTGCCGATCCTCGCGCTCGTCGTCCTGCTCGCGATCGGCGTGGTCGCCGAGGCGAACCTCGACGACGACGGCTTCCCGCAGGTCCTCGGCTACATCGTGTGGGTGCTCGCGATCCTCGGGATCCTGTGGTTCTCGGTGCGTCCCTTCCTCGTCTGGCTGACCACCGTGCACGCGTTCACCGACCGGCGCCTGATCACCCGCAACGGGATCCTCACCCGCCGCGGCCACGACATCCCGCTGGCCCGGGTCAGCGACATCTCGATCGAGATCAACCTGATCGACCGACCGTTCGGCTGCGGCAGCCTGCTGATCGCCGACGCCTCCACCCACGGCATGGTCCGGCTCAACGACATCCCGCACGTCGAGGCCGCGCAGCGCCAGCTCAACGAGCTGCTGCACGACCTGCACCAGGGCCCCGGCGTGCGCCGCGACGAAGGTGTCTGACGGCGACCCGGAGCTGACCTTCCTCGGGGAGGAGCCGCAGCTCACGGCCACCGAGGTCGCCGACCGGGCGGGCATCCCGCTCGCGCAGGCGCGCCGGCTCTGGCGCACGCTCGGCTTCCCGGAGCGCGGCGAGGCGCGTGCCTACACCGAGGCCGACGTCACCGCCCTCCGGCTGATGGTCGACCTGCTCGGCGAGGGGATCATCGACTTCGACGTCGCGCTCAACGTCGCCCGGGGCGTCGGGCTCAGCATGGCGCGCCTCGCCGACTGGGAGGTCGGCGAGCTGGTGCACCACGTCGACGAGGCGTTCGTCGAGCAGGGCGGCACCGACGACGGCGACGCGACCGCGTGGGTGATGAAGCGCTTCGGGACCCGGTTCGAGGACCTCCTCGTCTACGCCTGGCGCCGCCACCTGGCCGCCGCCGTCGACCGGATGCAGTCGGTGCGGGCGATCGACGCCGACCCGCACACGACCGACCTCAGCGTGGGGTTCGCCGACATCGTCGGCTTCACCGCACTGTCCAACGAGGTCAGCCGGGAGCGGATCGGCGAGCTGGTCGAGGTCTTCGAGTCCCGGTGCGGCGACGTGATCGCGCGCGAGCGGGGCCGCCTGATCAAGTCCATGGGCGACGCCGTGCTGTTCGTGAACGACGACCCCATGGCTGCCTTCGCGACCGCCGAGGGGATCATCAACGTGATCGGGCGCGACCCGCGGATGCCCGACGTCCGGGTGGGGCTCGCGAGCGGCGGCGTCGTGCTCCGGCTGGGCGACGTCTTCGGCCCGCCCGTCAACCTGGCCGCCCGGCTGACCCAGGTCGCCCGGCGCAACCGGATCATCGTCGACCACGCCACCGCCGACCTGCTGCCCGCCGACCAGATCGAGTCGCGGCCGCTGCCGCCGCGCCCGGTGCGCGGCTTCGGAGTCGTCGAGCCGGTCGCCGTACGACGGGCCTGAGGCGGGTCCGACGCACCGCGTTCGGCCGATTGTCGGATCCGGTCCCTCGGATTCGCTAGGCAAAATTCTGGCCGTTTCCCCTACGCCGACCATCCTGCGTCCTTACTTTGACCTCTGTGATCGAGGTGCAGGACGTACGGGTCGATCCGTCGGCCCGTCGTGCGTGGCGTGGGGACCGTGAGGTCCTGTTGTCGCGCAAGGAATTCGACCTCGTCCACGCGCTCATCGCTCGCGCCGGCACCGTCGTGACCCGCGAGGAGCTCATGCGGGACGTGTGGGGGGTCACCTTCTGGACCTCGTCGAAGACGATCGACGTCCACCTGGGCTGGGTACGCCGCAAGCTCGGCGACGACACCCGCCAGCCCCGGCTGATCACCACCATCCGCGGCCAGGGCCTGCGCTTCGAGGCCGACGAGCCCGCCGGGATGACCGACACCGCCTGAGCCGTCCGCCTGAGCCGTCCGCCTGATTCCGCGTCGACTGCCGCCGCGTCATAAAGTTCGGCCGTGCCCGTGACCGAACGTTCCCCGCGCATCGCCGTCATCGGCGGCGGCCAGCTCGCCCGGATGATGGCCCAGCCCGCGATCGCGCTCGGCGTGCCGCTGCGGCTGCTGGCCGAGGCCGAGGGCGTCTCCGCCGCGCAGGTCATCCCCGACCGGCAGGTGGGGGACTACCGCGACCTGGCGACGCTGCGGGCGATCACCGACGGCTGCTCGGTCGTGACCTTCGACCACGAGCACGTCCCGACCGAGCACCTCCGCGCGCTCGCCGACGACGGCGTGGTCGCGCACCCCGGTCCCGAGGCCCTCGTGCACGCCCAGGACAAGATCGTGATGCGCGAGGCGATGACCCGCCTCGGTGCCCCGCAGCCGCGCTGGGCCGTGGTCACCTCGACGGCCGAGGTCGAGGAGTTCGGCCTGCCGTGCGTCCTCAAGACCAGCCGCGGAGGGTACGACGGCAAGGGCGTCTGGTTCGCCCGCACGCCCGACGACGTGGCGGACGCCCTCGCCACCGCGGAGCAGGCGGGCGTCCGCCTGCTCGCCGAGGAGCTCGTCGACTTCCGGCGCGAGCTGTCGGCACTCGTCGCCCGCGCGCCGAGCGGACAGGCGGCGGCGTACCCGGTCGTGGCGAGCCTGCAGGTCGACGGCATCTGCCGCGAGGTGGTCGCCCCGGCGCCCGACCTCGACCCCGCGCTGGCCACCGCCGCCCAGGAGCTCGCGCTGCGGATCGCCGGGGAGCTCGGCGTGACCGGCATCCTCGCGGTCGAGCTGTTCGAGGCGGTCGACGGCGACGGCAACCCGCAGGTGCTCGTCAACGAGCTCGCGATGCGTCCCCACAACACCGGCCACTGGACGCAGGACGGCGCGGTGACCAGCCAGTTCGAGAACCACCTGCGTGCCGCGCTGGACCTGCCGCTCGGCTCGCCGGAGCCGCGCGCCCGCTGGACCGTGATGGTCAACATCCTCGGCGGCGACAACCCCGACGTCGGTCGCCTCTACGACGGCTACCCGCACGCGCTGGCCCGCGACCCGCGGCTGCGGGTGCACCTCTACGGCAAGGACCTGCGCCCGGGCCGCAAGGTCGGCCACGTCAACACCTTCGGCGACGACCTCGAGGACTGCCTCGAGCGGGCCCGGCACGCGGCGGCGTGGTTCCGGGGCGATCTCGGCAACCACAGCGAGTGACCCGTCGCGGCGACGACTCACTAGGCTCCCGCCCATGACTGCGCGTGTGGGCATCGTGATGGGCTCGGACTCCGACTGGCCGGTGATGCAGCTGGCCGCGGAGGCCCTGCAGGAGTTCGGCATCGCCTACGAGGCCGACGTCGTCTCGGCGCACCGGATGCCGGAGGAGATGCTCGCCTACGGCAAGGAGGCCGCCGGCCGCGGACTGTCGGTGATCATCGCCGGCGCCGGCGGCGCGGCCCACCTGCCCGGCATGCTCGCCGCGGTCACCCCGCTGCCGGTCATCGGCGTCCCCGTGCCACTGAAGTACCTCGACGGCATGGACTCGCTGCTCTCCATCGTGCAGATGCCGGCCGGTGTCCCGGTCGCCACGGTCGCGATCGGCGGGGCGCGCAACGCCGGCCTGCTCGCCGTACGCATCCTCGCGGCGACCGACCCCGACCTCCAGCAGCGGATGAGCGACTTCCAGGCCGACCTCAAGGCCGCCGCCGAGGCGAAGGGCGCCGTCGTCCGAGGCCACTGATGGTCCGGGTCGCGCCGCTGCGGGAGGGGCGCCTCGTCGGGATCGACGTGGCGCGCACCGTCGCGCTGGTCGGCATGATCGCGACCCACGTCCTCGACGGTCGTACGACGACCGGCGAGCTCACCGCCGTGCAGTGGCTCGCCGGCGGCCGCGCCTCCGCGCTGTTCGCCGTCCTCGCGGGCGTCAGCATCGCGCTGATGAGCGGAGGGGCCGACCCGGTCCGGGGCCGGGAGCGGACCCGCACCGTCCTCGGCCTCGCGGCCCGGGCGGTGCTCGTCGCGCTGATCGGGCTCGCGCTGGGCGGGCTGGAGACCAGCCTCGCGATCATCCTCGCCTACTACGGCGTGCTGTTCCTGCTGGGCCTGCCGTTCATCGGCCTGCGCGCCGTCGCGTTGGCCGTGCTGGCGGGCGTCTGGCTGGTGGCGGCCCCGGTGCTGTCGCACCTCCTGCGCCCCGACCTGCCCGTCCGGGTCCCGGAGAGTCCCGACTTCTCGCGCCTGGCCGACCCGGGCCCGCTGCTCGCGGACCTGCTGCTCACCGGCTTCTACCCGGCGCTGCCGTGGCTGGCCTACCTGCTGGCGGGCATGGCGATCGGGCGCTCCGACCTCTCCGGCTGGCGGACCCCGCTGCGGCTCGCGGCCTGCGGCCTCGGGATCGCGGTCCTGGCGACCGCGGCGTCGCGGCTGTGCACCGCATCGGTCGAGGTCCGCAACGCCCTGCTCCCGAACCGGGTCACCACCGAGGACGAGCTGCTCCAGGTCCTCAGCGGCAGCCAGCACGGCACGACCCCGACCGACGGCGCCTGGCAGTGGCTCCTCGTCGTGTCGCCGCACTCCGCCACGCCCTTCGACCTCGCCCAGACGACCGGCAGCGCGCTGGTGGTCATCGGTCTCGCCCTCGCGGTCGCGGACGTGCTGCCGCGGCGTGGGCGGGCCCTGCTGGCCGTGGCCGCGGGTGCCGGCGCGATGCCGCTGTCGCTCTACACGCTCCACGTGGTGATGCGGACGCCGGACGTGTGGCCGGCCGAGCGGGAGAGCACCTTCGGCTGGCACGTCGTCGTGGTGCTCGGCATCGGCGCCGTCTTCGCGCTGCTCGGCCGGCGCGGGCCGCTGGAGTGGCTCGTCGGGTGGCCGGGCCGCCGGCTGAGGGTCAGGCGCGCCTGAGCCACTCGATCTTGGGGCACGTGTCCATCACCATCGCGACACCGGCCCCGCGGGTCCGCTCGAACGCCTCCTCGTCGACGACGCCCACCTGGAACCACACGCCGCGCGCACCGATGGCGACCGCCTGGTCGGCGAACGGACCGGCCTCGTCCGAGCGGCGGAAGACATCGACGACGTCGATGGGGAAGGGCACGTCGGCCAACGTCGCGTAGCCCTTCTCGCCGAGCACCTCGCCCGGCCCGTCGGGGGACCCGAACACCGGGTGGATCGGCACGATGCGCTTGCCGTGGGCCTGCAGCACCTGCGCGATCGAGTACGCCGTGCGGCGGGTGTTGCCCGACAGGCCCACCACCGCCCAGGTCTCGCACTCGTCGAGCATGAGGTCGATCGCGTCGAGGGACAGGTGCGCGGGTGCCGAGGTCATGCAGGTGCAATACCCGAACGGCCGTGGATCTTCCCGGGCGCGAGTGCCTCGCGCACCCGGCGCACCACGTCGTCGACGTCGTCGGCGCCGCCGGTGATCACGATCGTCGGCTGCTCGGGGGCAGCGGGGTCGCGCAGCAGGCGCAGCGCGAGGGTGAGCGCGTCCTCGAGCTCGGCGCGCGGGTCGTCGGTCTCGCCGCGCACCCAGCGGCGCAGCACGTGGTTGTGGGCGATCACCACGGAGGAGGCGACCAGCTCGGCGCGCAGGGGTCCGTCGGGCTCCCGGTCCAGCCAGCCGTGGATGTGCTGCGAGAAGAGCCGCACGTAGCGCTGCACGCTCGCGATCTCCCGATCGCGGATCGCCGGGACGCTGCTGGAGAGCCGGTAGCGGGCGCGGGCGGTCCCGCCCTCGGCGAGGTAGTGGGTGAGCACGATGCCCGCCGCCTCGCGCAGGGCGGTCCCGGCGCTGCCGGGCGAGGCGACCGCGAGCCGGTCGGCGAGGCGGCCCAGCAGGGCCTCGTGGTCGGGGAGGACGACGTCCTCCTTGCCGCGGAAGTGCCGGAAGAAGGTGCTGCGCCCGGTGCCGGCACGGGTGGCGATCTCGTCGACCGTCGTGGCGTCGTACCCCTGGGTCTCGAAGAGCTCGAAGGCGGCGGCGACCAGGCGGTCGCGGGCGGGGGTCGGCACCCCGTCAGGCTAGCTCGACGGAACGGAGTCTCGCTAGTACGATACTGAGTACCAGTCGAGTCCGAAGCACAGGAGCCACGCGTGAGCGACTATCCGATGTACGCCCTCTCCGAGGAGCACCAGGCCATCCGCGAGGCCGTCCGCGCCATCTGCGACGCCAAGGTGGCGCCCTTCGCCGCCGCCGTCGACGAGGAGGCTCGCTACCCGCAGGAGGCGCAGGACGCGCTGCAGGCGGCGGACTTCCACGCCCCCCACGTCCCCGAGGAGTACGGCGGCGCCGGCGCCGACGCGCTCGCCACGGTCCTCGTCATCGAGGAGGTCGCCCGGGCCGACGTCTCCGCGTCGCTGATCCCCGCCGTCAACAAGCTCGGCTCGCTGCCGGTCATGATCGGCGGCGGTGAGGAGATCAAGAAGAAGTACCTCACCAGGCTCGCGGCCGGCGAGGGCGGCTTCTCGTACTGCCTCTCCGAGCCCGACGCCGGCTCCGACGCCGCCAACCAGAAGACCCGCGCGGTCCGCGACGGCGACGACTGGATCCTCAACGGCACCAAGCGCTGGATCTCCAACGCGGGGGAGTCGGAGTTCTACACCGTCCTCGCGACGACCGACCCCGACGCCCGCACCAGGGGCATCTCGGCCTTCGTGGTCGAGAAGTCCGACGAGGGCGTCTCGTTCGGCGCGCCCGAGAAGAAGCTCGGCATCAAGGGCTCGCCCACCCGCGAGGTCTACTTCGACAACGTGCGGATCCCCGGCGACCGGATCATCGGCGAGGAGGGCAAGGGCTTCGAGTACGCCATGAAGACCCTCGACCACACCCGCATCACGATCGCCGCCCAGGCCGTCGGCGTCGCCCAGGGCGCCCTCGACTACGCGCTCGGCTACGCCAAGGAGCGCCAGCAGTTCGGCAAGGCCATCGCCGACTTCCAGGGCCTGCAGTTCCTGCTCGCCGACATGGGCATGAAGGTGGAGGCGGCCCGCCAGCTGACCTACGCCGCCGCCGGCCGCTCCGAGCGCGGCGACGCCGACCTGACGTTCTTCGGCGCCGCCGCCAAGTGCTTCGCCTCCGACGTCGCGATGGAGGTCACCACCAACGCCGTTCAGGTGCTCGGCGGCTACGGCTACACCCGCGACTACCCGGTCGAGCGGATGATGCGCGACGCCAAGATCACCCAGATCTACGAGGGCACCAACCAGGTGCAGCGGATCGTGATGGCCCGCCAGCTGCTGGCCGGGGTGCAGAGCGAGCTCTGACCGCACGCGACCGGAGGGCGGGACCAGGGTCCCGTCATCGGATCCGATGGCCGCCCGGACCGTAACGACGGTCCGGGCGGCGGCGTTTCCGGGGTGTCGCGTGCACGGAGCCGCGGCGTGGATGGCCGGTCCGGGACGGTCCGAACCGGAGGGACACCGATGACCATCAGGAAGCGCTTGTGTGCGCTCGGCGCCGTGGGGGCGCTGGGCCTGTCGGCCGGACTCGCCAGCGCGGCGTTCGCCGACGACATCTCGGCGACGAACCCCGCCTTCGTGACCAACGGCGGCATCACCACCCTGACCGTGGTGGTCGGCTCGCCGGTGACCGTCGGCATGGAGATCCAGCCGACCGGCGACGACGCCAACCAGAACGGCGACAACGGCTGCAACCTCGGCGGCAACGGCAACAGCCTCACCCTCGGGGTGGCCCGCAGCCTCCAGACGGACCCGCAGGTGTCGTTCAGCGTGCTGCCGACCAGCGTGGGCTTCGGCCAGGGCTGCGGCGGGTCCTCGTTCCAGTTCACGCCGTCGAGCACCGGTGAGGTGACCTTCAGCTTCCCGGTCTCCAGCTTCTCGGCCGGCGCCCAGGTGGAGGCCGACGACTTCAACACGTCCGGCGCGACGTTCAGGCTGGTCGTCATCGACCCGACGCCGCCGGACGACACCGACGCCGACGACGACGGTGTCGACGACGCCGACGACAACTGCCCGGACGTGTCGAACCCCGACCAGGCGAACGCCGACGAGGACGGCCTGGGCGACGTCTGCGACGCGAACTCGTACGCGCCGGCCGTCGACGTACAGGCTGCCGACG
>DATLIG010000165.1:0-3087 GCA_035539555.1 Nocardioides sp.
GCGGATGTCGAAGGCGACCACGAACGGCGCTGCCGCGAGGGCGGCACGGGTCGCGGCCGGGTCGGCCGTGTCGTCGGGGTCGACGCCCGCGACCACCAGGCCGCCGAGCTCGCCGGCCGCGAGCGCGGCGACGATGCCGTCGGCGTCGCGCCCCTCGGCCTCGGGCAGGGCGCCCGCGCCCCACGCCGTGGCGACGTCGACACGGGCGGCCGCGTCGGTGACGGGACGGCCACCGGGCAGCAGGTTCGGCAGGCAGCCGGCCTCGATCGCACCGCGGTCACCGGCCCGGCGCGGCACCCAGGCGAGCCGGGCACCGGTGCTCGCGGCGACCTCGGCAGCCGCGGTGAGCGCACCCGGGATCGTGGCGAGCCGCTCGCCGACGAGCAGCACGCTGGACGCGTCGAGCTCGCCCGCCAGGGCCTGCAGCGCGGCCGGCTCGTCGCCGGGCGCGGTCGGGACCAGGCGCGCGGCGAGCTTCGCCAGCCCCCGGGTCGTGTACGGCGCCAGGCCGATCACCTCGGTGCCGCCCGCGAGGACCGACTTGCGCAGGCGCAGGAAGACCGCGCCGGCCTCGTCCTCGGGCTCCAGGCCCACGAGGACGACCTTCGCGGCGGACTCCAGGTCGTCGTACGTCACCGCACCGCCGGCGGGCCCGGTGAGGACCACGTGGGCGGCCAGGAACGAGGTCTCCTCCGCGGAGAGCGGGCGCGCGCGGAAGTCGATGTCGTTGGTGCCGAGCGCGACGCGGGCGAACTTGCTGTAGGCGTAGGCGTCCTCGACGGTCAGCCGGCCGCCGGTGAGCACGCCGACGCCGCCGGCAGCCTTCGCGGCCGCGAGCCCGCGGGCCGCGACCACGAACGCCTCGGGCCACGACGCGGCACGCAGGCTGCCATCCTCGTCGCGCACCTGCGGGTAGCCGAGCCGGTCGTCGGCCTGCGTGTAGGCGAAGGCGAACCGGTCCTTGTCGGTGATCCACTCCTCGTTGACGGCGGGGTCGTTGCCGGCCTGACGGCGCATCACCTTGCCGCGGCGGTGGTCGATGCGGATCGCCGAGCCACAGGCGTCGTGCTCGGCGACGCCGGGCGTGGAGACCAGGTCGAAGGGGCGCGAGCGGAAGCGGTACTGCTCGGAGGTGAGCGCGCCGACCGGGCAGATCTGGATGACGTTGCCGGAGAAGTAGGACAGGAAGGGCGCGTCCTCGGCGATGCCGATCTGCTGCTGCGCGCCGCGCTCGACCAGCGCGATGAACGGGTCGCCGGCGATCTCCTCGGCGAAGCGGGTGCAGCGCTGGCACACGATGCAGCGCTCGCGGTCGAGCAGCACCGTCGGCGACAGGTTGATCGGCTTCGGGAAGGTGCGCTTCACGCCGCGGTTGCGGTCGTCGGAGAAACGGGACTCGCCACGCCCGTTGGACATCGCCTGGTTCTGCAGCGGGCACTCGCCGCCCTTGTCGCAGACCGGGCAGTCGAGCGGATGGTTGATGAGCAGCAGCTCCATCACGCCCTGCTGCGCCTTGTCGGCGACCGGGCTGGTGACCTGCGTGCTGACGACCATGCCCTCGGCGACCGGCAGCGTGCAGGAGGCCTGCGGCTTCGGGAAGCCGCGGCCGTTGCCCGCGTCGGGCACGTCGACCAGGCACTGGCGGCAGGCGCCGACCGGCGCGAGCAGCGGGTGGTCGCAGAAGCGCGGCACCTGGACGCCGATCTGCTCGGCGGCCCGGATGACCAGGGTGTCCTTGGGAACGCTGACCTCGACGCCGTCGATGGTGAGGGTGACGAGGTCGGTCCTCTCGACCGCCTTGTCCGGCGTGGTCGTCATGCCGACACCTCCTGCCCGGCCCAGGCCGTGGACTTCGCGGGATCGAACGGGCAGCCGCCGTGCGAGAGGTGGGCGAGGTACTCGTCACGGAAGTGCTGGATGGAGCTCGACACCGGGCTGGTCGCACCGTCACCGAGGGCACAGAAGGAGCGGCCCAGGATGTTGTCGCACTGGTCGAGCAGCTGGTCGAGGTCGGCCTCGCTGCCCTGGCCGTTCTCGAGACGGGTCAGTGCCTGCACCAGCCACCAGGTGCCCTCACGACACGGCGTGCACTTGCCGCACGACTCGTGCTTGTAGAACTCGGTCCAGCGCAGCACGGCGCGCACGACGCACACGGTCTCGTCGAAGAGTTGGAGCGCACGGGTGCCGAGCATCGAGCCGACGCCGCCGACGCCCTCGAAGTCGAGGGGTACGTCGAGGTGGTCGGCCGTCAGCAGCGGGGTGCTCGAGCCGCCGGGGGTCCAGAACTTCAGCTGGTGGCCCTCGCGGATGCCGCCGGCGAGGTCGAGCAGCTCGCGCAGCGTGATGCCGAGCGGCGCCTCGTACTGGCCGGGCTTCTGGACGTGACCGGACAGCGAGAAGATGCCGTGGCCCTTGGACTTCTCCGTGCCCATCGACGCGAACCAGGCCGCGCCCTTCTTCACGATCGCGGGGACCGAGGCGATCGACTCGACGTTGTTGATGACCGTCGGGCTGGCGTAGAGACCCGCCACGGCGGGGAACGGCGGACGCAGGCGGGGCTGGCCACGACGGCCCTCGAGACCCTCCAGCAGCGCCGTCTCCTCACCACAGATGTAGGCGCCGGCGCCCGCGTGCACGACGACGTCGAGGTCGTAGCCCGAGCCGTGGATGTCCTTGCCCAGGTGACCGGCGGCGTACGCCTCGGCGACGGCGGCCTGCACCCGGCGGATCACGTGGACGACCTCGCCGCGGATGTAGATGAACGCCTTGTTGGCACGGATCGCGTAGGAGCTGATGATCACGCCCTCGACGAGGACGTGCGGGTTGCCCATCATCAGGGGGATGTCCTTGCAGGTGCCCGGCTCGGACTCGTCGGCGTTGACGACGAGGTACTTGGGCTTCGGGTTGTCCTGCGGGATGAAGGACCACTTCATGCCGGTCGGGAAGCTCGCCACCTACGCCGCCAAGGGTGGGTACGACGCCCTCGACGCCGCGTTCGCGATGAGCCCCGACGACGTCATCACCGCCGTCAAGGACAGCGGCCTGCGCGGCCGTGGCGGCGCGGGCTTCCCGACCGGCATGAAGTGG
>DATLIG010000166.1:0-16095 GCA_035539555.1 Nocardioides sp.
AGGAGATCCCGGCCGGTCTCGCCCGGGCTGCCGGGGCGGCGGCGCGATGAGCGACGAGCGCCTCTGGGCGCGGATGGTCGACCGCCGCAGCGTCAACCGCGGCGACCAGCGCCGCGCGGCGCTGCTCGAGGCCCTCGACGAGCTGCTCCGCGAGCAGACGCTCGAGGAGGTCAACGTCGCGGAGATCTCCCGCAAGGCGGGCGTGACGCGCTCGGCGTTCTACTTCTACTTCGAGAGCAAGGCGACCGCCGTCCTCGCGCTGATGGCCGAGCTGTACGACGACGCGTCCGACGCGACCGACCTGCTGGTCAAGGCCGAGGGCGAGCCCCGGGCCCGGATCCGGCACGTCATCACGACGCTCTTCGACTCGGTAGACCGGACCCCGCACACCTATCGCGCGCTCCTGGAGGCGCGCGCCACCAGCGCCGCCGTGCGCGAGCTGTGGGAGGCCGGGCGTGCGGAGTTCGCGGAGATGACCGCGGAGATGATCGAGCGCGAGCGGGCCCTCGGCCACGCCCAGCCCGGTGCCGACGCCCACGTCCTCGCCGCCGTCCTGCTCGACCTCAACGACCACGCCGTCGAGCGGCACGCGATGGGCGTCGGACCGGAGCGCGAGGCGCACATCGACGCGATCACCCACATCTGGATCCAGAGCATCTACGGGAGCCCGGCATGACCGCCACCACCTTCGACTTCACCTCCGCCGGCGTGCGCTGCGCCGCCACCCACTTCGCCGGCGCCGACGGCGCGCCCGTCGTCGTCCTCGCGCACGGCCTCGCCGGCACGCAGGACGCCGGCATGTTCCCGTTCGCCGAGGCCTTCGCCGCCGCCGGCCTGCACGCGGTCACCTTCGACTACCGCGGCTTCGGCGCCAGCGACGCCGCTGCGGGCGAGTCCCGCCAGGTCGTCTCGCTCGCCGGCCAGGTCGCCGACCTGCACGCCGCCGCCGACGCCGCCAAGCGGCTCCCGGGGGTCGACCCGGCGCGCGTCGTGCTGTGGGGCGTCTCGCTCGGCGGGGGCCACGTGGTCTCGGCCGCGGCGGAGCGCACCGACGTGACGGCGGTGGTGTCCGTCGTACCCATGGTGGACGGGCTCGCCGCGGCCAGGCTCGCCACCAAGCACCACGCGCCCGGCCGGCTGCTGGCCTCCACGGGGCGCGGCCTCGCGAGCGCCGTACGACGCAGGGCGGGTCGTGGACCGGCGATGATCCCGGTCGTGGCCCGCCCCGGCGAGCCGGGGGCGCTGACGCTGGAGGGCGCGTACGAGGACTACCTCGCGATCGCCGGACCGACCTGGCGCAACGAGATCGCCGCCGACGTGGTCCTCGAGCTCGGCAGCCGGGCGCCCGCCAGGGCCGCGGCGTCGCTGGAGGTGCCGTGGCTGGTGCAGGTCGCCGACTTCGACCGCAGCGCCCCGCTGCAGGCCGCGATGAAGGCCGCGTTCTCCGGCCGCGCCGAGGTCCGGCACTACCCGGGCGACCACTTCGACCTGTTCGCCGGCAAGCCCTTCCACGAGCCGGCCGTCGAGCACGCGCTCCACTTCCTGCTGCGGCAGTTCCCCGACGTCGAGGTCGCGCAGCGACGGTCCCGGGACGAGGAGCCCGTGAATGGCTGACACCGTCCAGGGCCTGCTGCTCGCCCATGCCGAGCGCGACACCCCCGGCTTCCGGTACGGCGACGACACGTGGACCTGGCGCGAGGTGGTCGCCGGCAGCGCGGCCCGCGCCCACGTGCTGCGCTCCCTCGCCGGCGAGGGCGAGAGGCTGCACGTCGGAGCGTTGCTGCCGAACTCGCCGGAGATGGCATTCGCGATCGCCGCCGGCGCGGTCGGCGGGCACGTCACGGTCGGCGTCAACCGGACCCGTCGCGGTGCGGCGCTCGCGGCCGACGTACGACGGGCGGACTGCCGGGTGCTGCTGACCGATGCCGCGCACCTGCCGCTGCTCGAGGGGCTCGACCTCGGCGGCGCGATCGTCGTCGACACCGACGGCCCGGCCTGGCGCGGGCAGGTCGCCGCGGCGCCCACGACGGCCGACGGCTTCCCGGTCGCCTCGACCATGGACACCTTCATGCTGATCTTCACCTCGGGCACGAGCGGTGAGCCGAAGGCGGTGCAGGTCGCGAACTTCATGGTCGTGATGGCCGGCAGCGTGCTGGTCGACAAGTACGGGCTCGACGCCACGGACGTCGTCTACTGCTCGATGCCGCTGTTCCACAGCAACGCCGTGATGGCGGGCTTCGCGGTGAGCGCCGCCTCGGGCGCGGCCCTGGCCCTCGCGGAGTTCTCGGCGAGCAGCCTCATCGACGACGTCCGCCGCTACGGCGCGACGTACCTCAACTACGTCGGCAAGCCCCTCGCCTACGTGCTGGCCACCCCCGAGCGTCCCGACGACGCGGACAACCCGCTGCGCTTCGCGTTCGGCAACGAGGCCTCCGACCGCGACATCCGCGAGTTCGCGGCCCGCTTCGGGTGCTCGGTGTGGGACGGGTTCGGGTCGACCGAGTCGGCCGTCATCATCACCCGCACCGAGGACACCCCGCCCGGCTCGATCGGCGTGCCCTTCGACGGAGTCGCCGTCTACGACCGGGTCACCCGGCAGGAGTGCCCGCGGGCGGTCCGCGACGCCGACGGTCGGGTGACGAACCTCGACGAGGCCGTCGGCGAGCTGGTGAACACGCAGGGCGCCGGCTTCTTCGCGGGCTACTACAACGACGAGAAGGCCACGTCCGAGCGGCTCGACGGCGGGATGTACTGGTCGGGCGACCTCGCCTACCGCGACGCCGACGGCTTCGTGTTCCTCGCCGGCCGCACCGACGACTGGCTTCGCGTCGACGGCGAGAACCTCGCTGCCGCGCCGGTCGAGCAGCTGCTGCTGCGCCACCCCGCGGTGTCCCAGGCCGCTGTGTACGCCGTCGCGGACGAGCGGGTCGGCGACCAGGTGATGTGCGCGCTGGTCCTGCGCGAGGGGGCAGCCCTGTCGCCCCCGGACTTCGCCGCCTTCCTCGCCGGGCAGCCCGACCTGTCGCCGAAGGCGTGGCCACGCCACGTCCGGATCGCCACGGTCCTGCCGAGCACGGCGACCAACAAGGTCCTCAAGCGCGAGCTGCGCGCCCAGGCACTCGACACCGACGACCTGCTGTGGTCGCGCGGTGAGCGGGACCACGACTACGCCGAGCTGGTCAGGAGCAACGCATGAGCCTCGACATCATCGTCAGGAACGGCCGCTGGTTCGACGGCACCGGCGCGCCCTCCGCCGTACGCCACCTCGGGATCAGCGACGGGAGGGTGGTCGCGGTCAGCGAGGAGCCCCTCGACGAGACCGGCTGCCCGCGGGTCATCGACGCGAGCGGGCACTGGGTGCTGCCGGGCATGGTCGACATCCACACCCACTATGACGTCGAGGTCCTGGTCCAGCCGGGGCTGTCGGAGTCGCTGCGGCACGGCATCACCACGACCTTCCTCGGCTCGTGCTCGCTCTCGACGGTGCACGCTGCACCGGAGGACGCCGGCGACCTCTTCGGCCGGGTCGAGGCGATCCCGCGCCCCTACGTCGTCGGCGCGCTCGACGAGCTCAAGACCTGGACGAGCGCGGGGGAGTACGCCGCCGCGCTCGAGCAGCTGCCCCTGGGCCCCAACGTCGCCGCGTTCATCGGCCACTCCGACATCCGCGCCGCGCGGATGGGCCTGTCCCGCTCGACCGACCCGGACGTGGAGCCGACCGCGGCCGAGCTGGCCCGGATGGAGGCGGACCTGGTCGAGGCGCTCGACGCGGGCTTCGTCGGCATGTCCTCGCAGGAGCTGATGTTCGACAAGCTGGACGGGGAGACCTGCCGCTCACGGACCCTGCCGTCGACGTACGCGAAGGGCAGGGAACGGCGCCGGCTGAACCGGATCCTGCGCTCGCGGGGTCGCGCGCTGCAGGGCGGGCCCGATGTCGGGCGTCCCCAGAGCCTGGTCCGGATGGCGTTCAGCAGCGCCGGTTGGGGACGGAAGCCGGCGCTGAAGGTCAGCCTGCTGTCCGCCGCCGACATCAAGGCGATCCCGTTCGTCGCCCACATCTTCCCGTTCCTGTCGCGTACCGTGAACCGTTGCGGCGGGGACCTGCGCTTCCAGCACCTGCCGGTGCCCTTCGAGGTGTACGCCGACGGGATCTCCCTCGTCATCTTCGAGGAGCTCGGCGCGGGTGCCGCGGCACTGCACCTGTCGGACCGGATCGAGGAGCAGCGCGCCCTGCTGCAGGACGAGGACTACCGGCGACGCTTCCGCAAGGACTACGACAGCAAGTACGGGCCACGCGTGTGGCACCGCGACTTCTTCGACGCCGACATCACCGAGTGTCCCGACGAGACCGTGGTCGGCAAGACCTTCGGGCAGGTGGGCCTCGACCGCGACGGCCTGCACCCGGTCGACGCCTTCCTCGACCTCGTGCTGGAGCACGGCGACAAGCTGCGCTGGCGCACGACGATCTCCAACCACCGGCCGAAGGTGCTGGACAAGCTGACCGCGGACCCGGGCGTGCAGCTCGGCTTCTCCGACGCGGGCGCCCATCTGCGCAACATGGCGTTCTACAACTTCGGACTGCGCCTGCTGCGCCGCGTCCGCGACGCGCAGGCGTCCCCGCAGCCGTTCATGACCGTCGAGCACGCCGTCCACCGGCTGACCGGCGAGCTCGCCGACTGGTACGGCATCGACGCCGGGCACCTGCGCGTCGGCGACCGGGCGGACCTGGTCGTGATCGACCCCGAGCGTCTCGACGCCACCCTCGACGAGTACGCCGAGGCGCCGGTCCCGGCCTTCGGCAACCTCTCGCGGATGGTCAACCGCAACGACGCCGCCGTCGCCGCGGTGCTGGTGGGCGGCGAGCTGGTCGTGGAGCGGGGAGTCCCGACGGCGGTCGTCGGCGCTCGTCGTACCGGACGCTTCCTGCGGGCGGCCGAGGCGGTTCAGGCGGCGCGGTAGCGCTCGATCTGTCCGCCCAGCTCGTCGAACAGGGCCTGGTTGAGGCCGAAGACGACCTTCACCTCGTCGACCACGCGGTCCACCTCGGCCGGCGACAGGTCGAGGGCGTCCAGGCGCGCGCGGTAGGCGTCCTTGTAGGGCTTCGGCTTGGGGATGTCCGGGAAGTCGTAGAAGGACACCCCGGCGCCCTCGGGCAGGTCGAAGGTGCGCTGCAGGACCCGGCCGATGACCTGGCCGCCGGAGAGGTCGCCGAGGTAGCGCGTGTAGTGGTGGGCGAGGAGCAGGCCGCCCCAGGCCGCCCCGGCGCGGATCCGGTCGACGTACGCCGCCGCCGCGGGGGAGTCCACGGACCCGGGGTCGACGCCGGGTGCCCAGTGGGCGAGGTCGGCGTCGATCGCGGCCAGCCGCTCGAGCGCGACGTCGTGCACGGCCGCGACGACCGGGTCGCCCGCGTGGGTGGCGACGGTCTCCTCGAGGGCGGCGTACACACGGCGCAGGCGGAGCAGCAGGTCGGCGTACGCGGTGGCGTTGAGCCGGCCGTCCAGGAGCTCGGCCATGAAGGTGGAGCCCTCGGCGGCCTCGTGCTCGGCGCGGGAGCCCTCGCGCATCGCGGTGGACAGCGTGGGGGCCGCGGCGCGGGTGGGGGCGACGGACATGGGGGTACTCCTCGGGAGTCGTCAGGGTGCTGACAAAGTGTCAGAAAGATGGAGGGGTGGTGTCAAGCGGTGGCCGAGCGCAGGCTCAGGCCATGTGGCCCAGGCCGCGGAGCACGAACTCCTCGACGGCCGGGACCGGGAGCTGGCGGGTCGCCAGCGCGGCGTGCAGCAGCGACATCGCGGCCTTGCGGTCGCTGACCCGGAAGGCCCCGGAGGCGATGCCCTCGTCGAGGATGTCCTCGAGCACCTCCTCCACGGCCGCGACGTGGTCGTGGATCTTCTCCATCGCCTCCTCCGAGAGGAGGTGGTAGAGGATCCCGCCCATGCCGGTGTGGAACTGCTGGCCGGCGCGCAGCTGGTGGCGCAGGTAGACCCGGATCCGGCCGACCGGGTCCGGCACCAGCTCGAGGTCGCGCCGCAGGTCGGCCAGGTAGTGCTGGGTCTCCTCGGTCGCGAACGCGACGACGACCGCTTCCTTGTCCTTGAAGTGGTGGTAGATCGCGGTGCGGCCGATCCCGGCCCGTGCGGCGATCTGCGCCATCGTGATCGCGTCGAAGCTGCGCTCGTCCATCAGCTGGGCGAAGGCGTCGAAGATCCGCCGCCGCACCAGGTCGCGGTGGGCGGGGAGGGTGTCGGCAACGATCTTCGGCACGGTCCCGATTCTAGGTCTCGAAGGTGGTCGTGGCGGGCGTGCGGCGCGCGCGGCCGGGGCCCGGGAGGGCCGCCGGCCGCGCACGCCGTCCCTGTCGGTCAGCGACGGACGGTGGCGAACCGCAGCGTCCAGGTCCTCGCGCCGACCTGGCTGCTGCCGGCGTACCGTGCCGTCAACGTGTAGCTGCCCCGGGGCAGCCGGGGCAGCGCGACGGGCGCTGCCGAGGCCGTGTTCAGCTTCACCCGGACCGACTTCACGACCTTGCCCCGCGCGTTCTTCACGGTGACGCTCACGTAGCCGGTCGGCTTCACGCCGGGCGCGGCCACCGTGATCCGGATGCCGCCGGAGCGGGCACCGGTGGGCTTGCGGATCCACGCGCCCTTGACGGTGGCGGCCACCTTGGCGACCTTGACCGTGACCGTCCTGGACGAGCCGGAGACGTTGGTGTCCCCGGCGTAGCTGGCGACGAGCGAGTAGGTGCCCGGGAGTCGCTTCGGGAGGGCCACGGTCGTGGTGCCGTCGGTGAGTGCGCCCGACGCCGTGGCGAGGAGCGCGCCGGTCGAGGACGTCAGCTGCACCTGCACGTCACCGGTGGCGACCGCGCCGTCGACGGCCGGGTCGACCGTGACCTTCGCCGAGCCGGCGGTGGTCGGGGTCGGGACCTTGGTGACCTGGACGGCCGTGGTCGAGGCCGACTTCGCGAAGGTGACCGGGGTGTAGGTCTCGTACAGCGGCTGCGCGGCCCCCGAGCCCGGGTAGGTGTAGATGCCGTAGTTGACCAGCGCCGGGTCGGTCGCGACCGCGTCGATCGCCGCCTTGTCGACGGTGACGGTGGCCTCGAACGTGCCGTCCGCCTTCAGTTCGACGGCGCCGCCGGCCGAGCCGCCGATGGTCGCCATGTCCTCGGCGAGGACGGCCCACTTCTGCGAGGAGTTCTTGCGGGCCGAGCTCGGCGCGCCGGCCGACGGCTTCCACGCCTCGGCGAACTTGCCGAAGACGACGTACGTGCCGCCGGGCCTGCCGGACAGCGGCGGCCGGGTGCCGGTCGCGAGCGCCGGGTCGAACCCGCTGCCGGTCACGGTGACCTGGTGGCTGCCCGACGGCAGGAACGTGGTCTGCGCGACCTGCACCTGCGCCTGCTCGGGCTGCGGCGGCAACCAGGACCTGAAGCCCGCGCTGCCCCTCGACGTGGACCTCGGCATCGACGAGCCGCAGCCGGTCGAGTAGAAGTGCGGCCGCACGCTGCTGGGGATCGCATTGATGAACTCCTGCGGCCACGAGCCCCACCAGCCGGTGGCGCCGCCGTCGGCGGTGCAGGTGGTGGCCTGCGCGCTGCCGTCCGGGACGGTCACCGCGACGCCCTGGTAGTCGGGCGTCGCGCGGAACTCGCCGTACGCCGTCTCGTCGACCGCGCCGTTGCTGAAGGTCAGCAGCGTGAGCCGGCCGAAGTCCTGCGCGGGGGTGGGGTTGCCCCCCATGTCGACGCCCGCGCCGAGCGCGAAGTTCATCGTCAGCTCGCCGTTGCCGGCATCGTCGAGGGTGAGCTCGGGGTCGGAGTAGACCTCGTTGGGGGCGTTGTAGATCGCCGGGTAGGCGTTGACGGTGTAGGAGCCGTCCCACGTCACGTCGACCGCGCCGGTCTCGGGGTCGGTGGTGCCGGCGCCGGCGGTGAACCTCACGGCGTTGGGGGTCTTCTGCGGGTCGGAGACCGGCATCGACGTCGTCGGGACCGGCGCGACGGCGTACTCGGTCTGCGAGCCGCCGGACACCGAGCCGGTCAGCTGGGTGACGTTGCCGGTCAGGTCCTTGAACGTCCAGGGGCCGAAGATGCCCTTCTGGGCGTAGCCGTTGAGGCCCCAGGTCAGGGTGGCGGCGTCGACGGTCACCTCGGCGACGTCGTCGGCCTCATCGGCCTGGGCGGCGGGTGCGGTGGCCACGGACAGGACGGACAGTCCGGTGGCGGTGAGGGCAGCGGCGGCGAAGCCGGCGATGCCCCGACGGGCGGTCTTCATCGGGTTCCTTTCAGGCGGTTCATCAGGCGGTTCATCAGGGGGTCGTGCAGGGTGATTCCGACCGCCCCGAGCAGCAGGAGGAATCCGAGGGCCCACTCCCACGCCCGTCCCGGCCGGTCGGCACGCGCACCGGCGGGATCGGCGGAGGAGGAGGAGGTGAGGGCGTACGCGACCGGCGGCTGGTACGACGCCGGCTGCGTGGCCGCGGGGGACGCGACCGGTGCCCCGGCCGGAGCCGGCAGCGCCGGCCCGGCTGGTTGCGCAGCTGTCGGCTGCGCAGTCGTGGGGGTCGTGGTGGTGTCGGCCGGAGGCTCCTCCCCGGCCGGGTTCTGCGGGGTCCCGCCGGGGGTCGTCGGCGCCTCCGTGGGCGGTTCCGGCTCGATGGCGGTCCTCGCGTCCCAGCTGACGGTGACCGGCTTGGTCACCTTGAACCGGTCGCCGCTGCCGCCGGAGGAGTACCAGTACGACGCCATCCCGACCTTCTCCAGGAAGGCGAGCAGGGAGGCGGGCACCGCGCCCCAGGTCGCGCCGGTGCGGACCTGCGCGGTGCCGCCGCCCGGTGCGTCGTACCGGACGCCGAGGTACCTCGTGGCCGCGGTGAAGCCCTTCTCGGCCGCCAGGTCGTCGGTCCCGACGCCGTCGAGGTCGGCGAGGGTGACGGTGGTGGCCGGCACGGGCTGCCACCGGGTCAGGTCCTCCATCGAGCTCGCGTAGCCGGAGCCGGTGGCCGTGATCCGGGCGGAGGTCGGGGTGACCTCGAGGACCGGGTCGGTGAGCGTGAAGAAGGTCATCCCGGAGTAGTAGAAGACCGTGAAGGAGCCCTTCCAGCGGATCGTCGCGGTGCCGGCGTCGGGGTCGACCTCGCCGGTGCCGCCGGAGATGACGACCTGGTGGTTGCTGAACACCTCCACCGTCGGGCCGCCGAGCGACTCCCCGTCGGGCCCGGTCCGCAGCCCCGCCCACGTCGCCGGCACCGGGCCGGCCGAGGTGACCTTCTCGATCCGGACGTTGCCGGCGGCTGCCCGCCACGCGGTCGCGCCGGTGCCGGGCCACCTCGCCTGGTCGTTGATGACCTGGCCGCCGCTGCCGGGGTCGGGGGCGGTGCCGGCTCCCGGGAAGTTGAAGGTGCCGGGTGCGAAGGCGTTGTTGTTGGACTCGTCGTTGATGCCCCAGCGGAAGACGGCGTCGGTGACGGAGAAGGGGGTCGTCTCCTCGGCGGCGGCCGGCACCGCGGGCGTGAGGGCGAGCGCCAGCAGGGCGGCCAGCGCCGGCAGGAGGCGGCGCGCCATCACGACGCCCCCGCGGTACGACGACGCGGGGCCTGCCGCACGAGCAGGCCGGCCAGGGCGAGTGCGAGGAGGGCGCCGGCGGTCAGCAGGAACAGCCGTGACGCGGCGGGACGCTCGTCGTCGGTCGTGCTGGCAGCGGGCGCCGGCCCCTCGTCGGCGGCCCGCACCGCGAACCGCTCGCTCGCCGCGCCGCCCGAGGCCGCGCCGGTCAGCCGCAGCTCGTGCGTGCCGGGGGAGAGGGTCGCCGGCAGTGGCAGGATGCCGGCGACCTCCCCCGACGGGCCGGCCACCAGCGGACCGATGCCGGCGACACCGTCGTCGAGGACGCCGATCACCTGCTCGCCCGGGCTGAACCCGGTGCCGGTGAAGGCGAGGGTGTTGCCGACCTTCGCGGTCAGCCGGTCGGTGAGCACCTTCGGCGCGGTGGCGCGGGCCTTCCTCGGCGTGGCCGCCCCGGTCGGGAGCGAGCCGGCCCCGGTGCCGCTGGTGGTGGCGGGCGAGTCGGCGGTGCTCGACTGCTGCACGTCACCGGCCGGCGCGGCGTCGTACACGCGGGCGAAGCGGACGGGCGTGAACGACTCGTTGGCGGGGTTCTTCACGCCGTGGGCGCCGACCGTGATCACCCCGCAGGTGACCTTGCGGCAGTCGACGGAGACGACCTTGCCGTTGCGGTCGACGCTCTGGAAGGTCGGTCCCGGCACGGTCAGCGACACCGTGAAGCCGCCGGACGCGGACAGCACCGCGTTGGCCTCGGACGCGGTGGAGCTGCCGGGGAAAGCGATGAACTTCAGGTAACCCTGGTTGTCGGCGGCGTTCTCCGCGTCCGGGATGTAGCGGTAGTCGGTGCCGGTGACCCCGCCGCGGGACGGCTTCCACGAGCCGCCGCGCGGGTCGTCAACCCAGCCGAACATCAGGTAGACCCCGCCGAAGCCGCCCTTCACGGTCTGGAACCCGCGGCCGGTGATGGTCAGCCTCGTGCGGTACTCCAGGTCGGCGGCGGCCGTGCCGCGGTCGTTGACGACCGAGATCCGGGCGGCGGCGGTGGCCGGCGGCGGGGCGAGCACGGCGAGCGCGCCGGTCAGCAGGGCGAGGGCCAGGAGGCGCCGGGCAAGGCAGGTCATGCGGTCTCCTCCCGCGCGAGGCAGGCGCGGCGGTCGGGCAGGACCAGCAGCTCGCCGGTCGCCGGGTGGGTCAGGACGTCGATCGGGTGGTCGTAGACGAGGCTCAGCAGGGGCGCGGTGAACACGTCGGCCGGTGCGCCCTCGGCGGTGACCCGGCCGTGGTGCAGCAACGCCACCCGGTCCGCCCACGCCGCGGCCAGCGACAGGTCATGGAGTACGACGACCACGGCCGCGCCGCGCCGGGACTCCGCCCGTGCCCGCGCCAGCACGGACTCCTGGTGGCCGATGTCGAGCGCTGCGGTGGGCTCGTCGAGCAACAGCACGCCGGTGCGCTGGGCGAGCGCCCGCGCGAAGGAGGTGCGTCCCTTCTCGCCACCGGAGAGCAGGCTGAACGGCTGCCCGCCGAGCCGCTCGGTGTCGGTCGCCGTCATCGCCTCGGCGACGGCGAGGTCGTCCTCGTCCTCCTCGGGCAGCCCGCGCCACGGCGCGCGGCCCATCCGGACCACGTCGGCCGCGGGGAAGGGGAAGGAGATCCGGTGCTCCTGGGTGAGCACGGCCCGCTCGCGGGCCATCGCGCGCAGCCTCCACTCGGCGAGCGGGCGGCCCTCGAGCCGGACCTCCCCGGTGTCGGGGGCGAGGTCCCCGGCCAGCACGGCGAGCAGCGTCGACTTCCCGGCGCCGTTGGGCCCGACCAGGGCGAGGACCTCGTGGCGTCGTACCTCCAGGTCGACGGAGTCGAGCACCGGGCGGTGGCCGTAGCTGAGGGTGACGCCCAGCGTGGCGAGGGCGGTGCGGCTCATGCCCAGCCTCCGGCCGTCCTGCGGGTCCGGCGGAGCAGCCAGAAGAAGAACGGACCGCCGACCAGCGAGGTGAGCATGCCGAGCGGCAGGTCGGTGTAGGCGACAGCGGTGCGGGCGACGGTGTCGGCGCAGACCAGGACCAGGGCCCCGGCCAGCGCCGAGGCGACGAGCAGCGTGCGGTGGCCCGGGCCGGTGACCATCCGGACCAGGTGCGGCACGACCAGTCCGACGAAGGCGACGATGCCGCAGAAGCTCACGGCCGCGGCCGTCAGCAGGGCGACCACGACGATCAGCAGGATCCGCAGCGCCTCCACGTTGACGCCGAGGTGGCGGGCCGATCGCTCGCCGAGCGCGAGCAGGTCGAGGCTGCGGGCACTGGCCAGCGCGATGACGACGCCGACGACGGCGAGCGGGGCCACCACGCCGACGTAGGTCCAGCGGCTGCCGTTGAGGCTGCCGAGCTGCCAGAACACGATCGACTCACGGGCCTGGGTGTCGCCGAGGAACATCAGCAGCGCCAGCAGCGCGCCGGCCACCGCGTTGACCGCGATCCCGGTCAGCACGAGGGTCACCACCTCGGTGCGGCCGTCGCTGCGGGACAGCGCGTAGACGAGCAGCGTCGTGACCAGCCCGCCGAGGAAGGCGCAGACCGGGATCGACCAGTCGCCGGCGAACCGCAGGCCGAACACGATCGCGGCGCCGGCGGCGACGGCCGCACCGGACGAGACGCCCACGACGCTCGGCTCGGCCAGCGGGTTGCCGAAGACGCCCTGCATCGCGGCGCCCGCCACGGCCAGCGAGGCGCCGACCACGACGGCCATCGCGATGCGGGAGAAGCGGACGTTCCACAGCGTGAACTCGCCGCGGGGGTGGCTCGGCAGCGGTCCGACGTCGAGCCCCACGCGGTGGGCGATCGAGCCGAGGATCTCGTCGAGCGGGATCGTCAGCTGGCCCGACCCGCCCGCGACCAGGGTCGCGGCCACGAGACCGGCCACCAGGCCGGCGTACAGGACGGCCATGCGGCGGCGCCGCTTCCGCTCGGCCGTGGGTACGACGACCGCGGCAGCCGGCGCGGGGAGGACCGCCGTCACGACGAGCCCTCGCTGGCGCCGGCCGGCAGGCTGTCCGGGGCGTAGAGCGCGACCGCGAGCGCGTTGAGCACGTCGGCGGTGCGCGGTCCGTAGCTGAGCACCTGCGCGTCGTCCATCGCGATGATGCGGCGGTTCTCGCCGGCCGGCGTCTGGGCGAGCGCGGGGAACTGGTCGAGCAGCCCGTCGGTCCCACCGACGGACTCGAGGCCCTTGTCCATCATCAGCACGGCGTCGGGCTGGGCCTTGATCAGGCCCTCGTCGTTGACCGGCTTCATGCCGTCCCAGCCGATCTCGCTGCTGACGTCGTAGCCGCCCGCGGCGGTGATCAGCGCATCGGCCCCGGACCCGCGGCCGAACATGTAGTAGACGTTCGCCTGGCCGCGGACGTAGAGGAAGACCATGCGCAGCCTGCCGGTGACGTCGGTGGGCGCGACCTTCGCGATCTCGGCCCGCACCGCTGCGGCCTCGGCGTCGATCCGCCGGCCGAGCTGCTTGCCCTGGGCAGGGACGCCGAGGGCGTCGGCCACTTCCTGCGTGAGGGAGGCGAGGTTGTCGAGGTTGCGCTCGGCGTCGACCACGACGACCGGGATCCCGGCCTCGCGCACCTGGAGGACGACGTCCCACGGGCCGAGCGAGGTGTCGGTGATCAGCACGCTCGGGTCGAGCTCGAGGATCGCCTCCGCGTTGAGCTCGTGGCCGTTCTGGGTGACCAGCGGACGGTCCGCGATCTCTGCGTACGCCGAGGAGACGTCGCGGCCGACGATGTGGTCGCCGAGGCCGAGCTCGAAGACGGTCTGCGACAGCGTTCCGTAGATGTCGAGCGCGAGGATCCGGCTGACGTCGGTGACCTCCACCTTCGTGCCCTGGGCGTCGGTGACCCGGGCCGGGAGCTGTGGCGCCGGGTCCTCCTCGACCGGGCGGATGTCGGGCTCGGGGAGGTTGATGTCGACCTCGCCCTGCCATGACCGCGGGTCGGCCAGCGGCGTCACCTCGGCGATCGACGGGACGGTCGTCACCGGCCCGTCGTCGCCGTGTCCGCCGGCGCCGTCGACGACGGGACCGCAGGCGGTCGCGCCGATCACGAGGGTGGAGAGCAGGGCGGCGAGGCGGGTGCCAGGGACGCGGGGACGATCGACCACAGGGAGTGCTCTTTGCTGTCAGAGTGTCAGGAAACTCGTACGAAGGGCACCCTAACATGGCACTTAGGTCTACCTAATTTCGGCGTCTCACAAGTGCTCTGACCTGCGGCGATGGATCGGTCTTTCGTCGCTCATCGACTTGACAGATCGTCAGTCGCTCGCCGTGGCGGCGGCATTGAACCGCCGTCCGAGGCGGGCCAGGAGCACGCCCAGCTCGTCCGGCGCCTCCACCTCGAAGTCGCAGTCCAGCCCGGCCAGGACGAGCACCGGCCAGTCGAGCGAGTCGGTGTCCATCGTCATCCGGCAGCGGTCCTCGCCCCGCGGCTCGATGCTCGCCCAGCGGCCCACGGTGGCCTCGGCGGCCGCGGCCGGCACCGCCATGGTGACCACGACCCGGTGCTGGCGCGGCCGGTTGCGCAACCCCTGGCTGACGTACGCCGCCGCATCGCCACCCGGGATCTCCCGCGGCCGGAACCGCTGGCCCGAGGTGGTGGGGGTGCCCTGCACGCGGTCCACGCGGAACGAGCGCCACGCCTGCCGGTCGCGGTCGTACGCCGCGAGGTACCACCGGCGCCCGAGGTTCACCAGGCGGTGCGGCTCGACCCGGCGCACGGTCGCCGAGCCGTCGGCGGCGGTGTAGGCGAAGGACACCGCCTCGTCGTCGCGGCAGGCCTGCGCCAGCGTCGTCAGCACCGCAGGGTCGAGCACCGGCCCGCCGGCCCACGCCATGCCCTCGGTCTGCGTCTGCAGCGCCGCCATCCGGCGCCGCAGCCGCGGCGGCATCAGCGCGATCACCTTCGTGAGCGCCTGCAGCGTGGTGTCCTCGAAGCCGGGGACGCCGCCGTTGGCCGCCGCCCGCAGGCCGACCGCGACGGCGACCGCCTCGTCCTCCTCGAGCAGCAGGGGAGCCATCGCCCCGCCGGCCCGCAGCTGGTAGCCGCCCGCCGCTCCGCGGACCGCATCGACGTCGTACCCGAGGTCGCGCAGGCGCTCCACGTCGCGACGGAGGGTCCGCTCGGAGACCTCCAGCCGGCCGGCGAGGTCGCCGCCGGTCCAGAACCGGTGGGTCTGGAGGAGGGACAGGAGGCGGAGCATCCGCGCGCTCGTCGACATGTCTCCGAGATTAGGTCCGAATCAGGACAGAAACTGACCTAAAGCGTTCCTAGCGTGGTGGTCATGACGAAGAACACGAGCAGGACAGGCAGCAATGGCCCGGTCATCCGCACCTCCGGACTGACCCGCCACTACACGCGCAACAAGCAGACGATCGAGGCCGTGCGCGGCCTCGACCTGGAGGTGGCGGCCGGCGAGCTGGTCGCCTTCCTCGGCCCCAACGGCGCCGGCAAGTCCACCACCCTGCGGATGCTGACCACCCTCATCGCGCCGACGGCGGGCACCGCCGAGGTCGCCGGGTACGACGTCGTCCGCGACCGCGCCGCGGTGCGCCGCTCGATCGGGTACGTCGGCCAGGGCAACGCCGCCGGCCACCAGTTCCGCGGCCGCGACGAGGTCGTGAGCCAGGCTCGCGCCCACGGCCTCTCGCGGCGCGATGCCCGAGCCCGGACCGACGAGCTGCTGGAGGCGTTCGACCTCACCGAGCACGCCGACCGGCCGGTCGCCCGCCTCTCCGGCGGCCAGCGCCGCCGGCTCGACGTCGCCATCGGCCTCGTCCAGGAGCCGCCGATCCTCTTCCTCGACGAGCCGTCCACGGGCCTCGACCCACAGAACCGGGTCAACCTCCAGGAGCAGGTACGCCGCCTCAACGCCGAGCTCGGCACCACGATCGTGCTGACCACGCACTACCTCGAGGAGGCCGACGCGCTGGCCGGCCGGGTCATCGTCATCGACCACGGGCAGGTCATCGCCGACGACTCCGCGGCCGCGCTCAAGTCGGCGCTCGGCGACCTCGTGGCGATGGACTTCGCCTCCGCGGAGGACGCACGGGCCGCCGCCGAGCGGGCGGACCGGGTCGCCGGCGCGCAGGTGGTCGTGACCGGCAGCCACGTCGAGCTCCGCGCGGCCTTCGGGCGCGACGCGGCGCCCGGCCTCGTCGCGGAGCTCGCCGCCGCCGGCACGGCGGTCACCCGCCTCGAGGTCGTCGGGCCGACGCTCGACGACGTCTTCCTCAACCTCACCGGCCGCAGCCTGCGCGAGGACCCCAGCAGCACCCCGGACCACACGACCACCACGGACGAAGGAGCAGCAGCATGACCATCGAGATGACCACCCCTGCCGTCGCCACGGCACCCGCCCGGCGTCGTACTCCCGTCGCGGCGCGGCCGGTCGGCATCGCCGCCGACATCTGGAACGTGCTCGTCCGCGAGCTCCAGCCGGTGCTGCGCCAGCCCGCGTCCGTGCTGTTCGCGATGGTGCAGC
>DATLIG010000167.1:0-9550 GCA_035539555.1 Nocardioides sp.
CGAGCAGCACCGCGTGTTCGCCCCGGCCAAGGGCTCGCGGCGTCGCGTCGTACTGGCCACCAACGTCGCCGAGACCTCGCTGACCGTCCCCGGGATCCGCTACGTGATCGACACCGGCGTCGCCCGGATCTCCCGCTCGCCGGGCAGGAAGACGAGGATGTCGCCCGGCCCCTCGGCCGAGAGCTCCTTGACGGCGTCGACGATCGCCTCGGTCTGGTCCCTGACGATCGGCTCCCCGTCGTCGTCGTCCTCGGGGAGGTCCATGAGCGGGCGGTAGCGGACCTCGACCGGGTAGGTGCGGCCGGAGACCTCGATGATCGGCGCCGGCTCGCCGGTGCGGACGTCGGCGAAGTGCTCGGCGAATCGCTCCGGATCGATGGTGGCGCTGGTGATGACCAGCTTGAGGTCGGGCCGCCGCGGCAGCAGCTGGCGCAGGTAGCCGAGCAGGAAGTCGATGTTGAGGCTGCGCTCGTGGGCCTCGTCGATGATGATCGTGTCGTAGCGGCGCAGCAGGCGGTCGCGCTGCAGCTCGGCGAGCAGGATGCCGTCGGTCATCAGCTTGACCCGGCTCTGCTTCGAGGTCTTGTCGGTGAAGCGGACCTGGTAGCCGACCAGGTCGCCGAGCTCGGTGCCGAGCTCCGAGGCGATCCGCTCCGCGACCGAGCGGGCCGCGATCCGGCGGGGCTGGGTGTGGCCGATCATCCGCGGCCGGCCGTCCTCGCCGGGCAGGCCGCGGCCCAGCTCGAGGCAGATCTTCGGCAGCTGGGTGGTCTTCCCGGAGCCGGTCTCGCCCGCCACGATCACGACCTGGTGGTCGCGGATCGCGGCGGCGATGTCGTCACGGCGGGCGCTGACCGGCAGGTCGGGCGGGTAGGAGATCTTCACGGCGGGGCCATTCTCCCACCCGGCCCACGTCGGGACGGAACTGGATTGAGGGCGGTCAGTCCCGCCCGCCCTCGAACCGGATCCGGTCCGCGTCGTCCCCCCCGTAGGCGAGGTCGACGTCGTGGACGTCGTCCGCGGCGATGGTCACCACGATCGAGCCCTCCGGGAACTCCGCGGCGACCTGGACGACGTCATCGGTCTCCGCGAGCATCGCCTGCGCGGCGCCGTCGACCGCCACCGGCGAGCAGGTCCACGCCGCCGGGCAGGTGCCGGGGACGAGGTCGGCCCAGGCCCGGCCGGCACCCAGCGCGAGGATCCGGTAGGACGACGGGTCGGCGTGCTGCTGCAGGACCGCGACCGTCGCGCGCACCGAGGCCTCGGGGATCGCGAGGCGCTCCCACTCCGGGGAGCCGGGCTGCTCGCCCAGCACGACCACGCGGTCGGCGAGCTCGTCGCCGGCCGACTCCGCGGGGCCGTTGCCCGCCACCGGCGGCGCGGGGTCCGCGGCGTGGCCCGCGCCGTCGCCCGCCGCGGTCCACGCGACGCCCGCGACGGCGCAGGCCGCCACCACCCCCGTCGTGATCGCGGTACGACGCCGGCGGGCCCGCCTGCGCCCGCGGGCGATGTCGTGGGCCGCGGCCGTGCCCGGCAGCGGCGCGTCCTCGGCCAGCAGGTGCAGGCGCTCGGTCAGCAGCTCGGTGTCCATCACGTGCTCTCCTTCGTCAGGTCGTCCGCCAGCGCCGTCCGCAGCGCGGCGAGCGCAGCGGAGGTCTGGCTCTTCACGGTCCCGGCACCGATCCCGAGGTCGGCGGCGGTCTCCTCGACGCTCAGGCCCCACCAGTGCCGCAGCACGACGACGCGTCGCTGTCCGGGCGGCAGCGCCCGCAACGCGGCCCACAGGGCGTCGTACTCCTCGACGGCGGGAGCCCCGACGCCGCGCTCCGGCAGGTCGTCGCCCGCGGACGACTCCCGCCGCCAGGGGCGGCGCGACTCGTCGATGTGGCTGTTCACGAGCGCCCGGCGCACGTAGGCGTCCACCGACTGCGCCCGCTCGGCCCGCGGCCACGCGACGTACAGCTTCGCGAGCGCCGTCTGGACGATGTCCTCGGCCCGGTGCGGATCACCGCACAGGAGCCACGCTGCCCGGAACAGCTGCGGGCGCCGCTGGGCGACGTACGCCGCGAACGCCTCGTCCCGTCGGGCCATGGACCGCCTCCTCATCGTCTCGGCACCACCGTCACCTGAATGACGGAAGCGGTCCAGCATCGGTTGGGCGCGAGCGATCGGCATTTCCCGGTGTGGCCTGGGTTACAGTGAGGAGAGATTGTCCGACAATCGGAGTTTCGCCTGCAGGGAAGTGGCTCGACGGAAGGATTTCCTGCACCGCGATCTTGGGAACGGAGGGAACCGTATGAGCCTCACCACCGAACGGACCGGCGTCGCCCCGCGTCGTACCGCGGAGGAGGTCGCCCGGGCCGAGGCCCGCACCGCCCACAACTACCACCCGCTGCCCGTCGTGCTCAGCGAGGCGGAGGGCGCGTGGCTGACCGACGTCGACGGCCGCCGCTTCCTCGACTTCCTCGCGGGCTACTCCGCGCTGAACTTCGGTCACGGCCACCCGCGCCTGCTCGCCGCGGCCCACGAGCAGCTCGACCGGCTCACGCTGACCAGCCGTGCGTTCGTGCACGACCGGTTCGCCGACTTCTGCGCCGCGCTCGGTGACCTCGCCGGCAAGGACATGGTGCTGCCGATGAACACCGGCGCCGAAGCCGTCGAGACGGCCATCAAGGTCAGCCGCAAGTGGGGGTACGACGTCAAGGGGGTCCCTGCCGACACGGCACGCATCATCGTGGCGTCCGGCAACTTCCACGGCCGTACGACGACCATCGTCGGCTTCTCCGACGACCCCGACGCCCGCGGCGGGTTCGGGCCCTTCACGCCCGGCTTCGACATCGTCCCCTACGGCGACCTGGCGGCCCTCGAGGCGGCCATCACGCCCAGCACCGTGGCCGTCCTGATCGAGCCCATCCAGGGCGAGGGCGGCGTGGTCATCCCGCCGGAGGACTACCTGCCGGGCGTGCGCGCGCTGTGCACCCGTGAGCAGGTGCTCTTCGTCGCCGACGAGATCCAGGCCGGGCTGGGCCGCACGGGGCGCACCTTCGCGTGCGACCACGCGGGCGTCGTACCGGACCTCTACGTGCTGGGCAAGGCCCTCGGCGGTGGCGTCGTCCCCGTCTCCGCCGTGGTCGGCGACCGCGACGTGCTCGGCGTGCTGCACCCGGGACAGCACGGCTCCACCTTCGGGGGCAACCCGCTGGCCTGCGCCGTCGGCCTCGAGGTCGTCGAGATGCTGCGCACCGGCGAGTTCCAGGCGCACGCGACCACCCTCGGCGTCGTCCTCCACGACCGGCTGCAGGCGATGGTCGGCCACGGCGTCGTCTCGTTCCGCTCGCGTGGGCTGTGGGCCGGCGTCGACGTCGACCCCTCGCTCGGGACCGGCCGCGACGTCTGCGAGCGGCTGATGGCGCGCGGGGTCCTCGCCAAGGACACCCACGGCTCGACCATCCGGCTCGCGCCACCCCTCGTCATCTCCGCCGACGACCTCAACTGGGGCCTCGACCAGCTCGAAGCCGCCCTGCGATGAGCACCGACATCCGCCTCATCAACCAGGTCGGCGTGATCGGCCTCGGCAAGGTGGGCGAGCTCGTCGCCGGGCTGCTCACCGACGCCGGCTTCAAGGTCAGCGGGTACGACGTCGCTGCCCGCCCCGGTCTGCGCTTCGAGACCGCCGAGCTCGACGTCGCCGACGCCGACGCGCTGCGCGAGGCCCTCCGTGGCGTCGACGCCGTCGTCTCCTGCCTGCCCTACGACCGCAACATCACCGTGGCGGAGGCGGCCGCGGCGGTCGGCTGCCACTACTTCGACCTCACCGAGGACGTGCCGACCACGCAGCGGGTCATCGAGCTCGCCGGCCACCACCCGGGCGTCGCGTTCGTGCCGCAGTGCGGCCTGGCGCCGGGCCTGATCGGCATCGTCGGCGCCTCGCTGGCCAAGGGCTTCGACACGATCCGCTCCATCGAGCTGAAGGTCGGCGCGCTCCCGCAGAACCCGACCGGCCTGCTCGGCTACGCGTTCAACTGGTCGGCCGAGGGCGTCGTCAACGAGTACCTCAACGACTGCGAGGTGCTCCGCTCCGGCCGGCGCCAGATGGTGCCGGCCATGGAGGAGAAGGAGCGGGTCGTCATCGGCGGCATCGAGCTGGAGGCCGCGCTCACGTCCGGCGGACTCGGCACGATGTGCCAGACCTACGAGGGGCGCGTGCAGCGCCTCGACTACAAGACGCTGCGCTACCCCGGACACTTCGACCAGATGCACTTCCTCTTCGACGAGCTCGGGCTGCGCGAGTGCCGAGAGGAGGTGGGCCGGATCCTGGTGAAGGCCAAGCCACCGGTCAACGACGACATCGTCTACCTCCACGCCGCCGTCGAGGGAGTGAAGAACGGCCAGCCGTTCCGCGAGAACCACGTGCGCGGCTACCTCCCCATCACGCTCCCCGACGGGGCGGGCACCGAGCGCAGCTGGCGCGCCATCTCGTGGACCACCGCCTCCTCCGCGGTCGCCGTGGTCGAGCTGGTCGCCGACGGCCGCCTTCCGCACGAGGGCTTCGTCCGCCAGGAGGACATCGCCCTCGAGGACCTCTGCGCGACCCACGCCGGTCGCCGTTTCGCCGACTACGGAAGGATCGCCTGATGACCGACCTGAGCACCCGCGCCCGCCAGATCCTCGCCGAGCTCGGCGCCGGCGACCCGTTCGCCGCGGACGGCGACCTCGTCGCCACCTCGCCCGTCGACGGCTCCGAGCTGGGCCGCCTGCGCGCCCACACCACCGACGCCGTCACCGCCACGATCGGCAGTGCCCACACGGCCTTCGAGCAGTGGCGCTCCGTGCCCGCCCCGGTCCGCGGCCACCTCGTCCGCGAGCTCGGCGAACTGCTGCGCGAGCACAAGGAGGTGCTCGGCGAGCTGGTCTCGATCGAGGCCGGCAAGATCCGCTCCGAGGGCCTCGGCGAGGTCCAGGAGATGATCGACATCTGCGAGTTCGCGGTCGGCCTCTCCCGCCAGCTGCACGGCCTCACGATCGCCTCCGAGCGACCGGGCCACCGGATGATGGAGCAGTGGCACCCGCTCGGTGTCGTCGGCGTCATCTCCGCCTTCAACTTCCCCGTCGCCGTCTGGTCCTGGAACGCCGCCCTCGCGCTCGTCGCAGGCGACGCCGTGGTCTGGAAGCCGTCGGAGAAGACCTTGCTGACCGCGCTGGCGTGCCAGGCCCTTGCTGCTGAGGCGTGCCGTCGAGTGGGGGCGCCGCAGGAGCTGTCCCAGGTCGTCCTGGGCGGCAGTGCGGTCGGCGAGGTGCTGGTCGACGACCCGCGCGTGCCGCTGGTCTCCGCCACCGGCTCCACCCGGATGGGCAAGCTGGTCGCACCCCGCGTCGCTGCTCGCCTGGGCCGCTGCCTGCTCGAGCTCGGCGGCAACAACGCCGCCGTCGTCGCACCCTCGGCCGACCTCGACCTCGCGGTGCGCGGCATCGTGTTCTCCGCCGTCGGCACGGCCGGCCAGCGCTGCACCTCGCTGCGCCGGGTGATCGTCCACGAGTCGGTCCACGACGAGCTCGTCGCGCGCCTGTCGAAGGCCTACGGCACCCTGTCGATCGGCTCGCCGCTCGAGCCCGCGACGCTGGTCGGTCCGTTGGTCGACGCCGCGTCCACCGAGGCCTTCCTCGGCGCCGTGGAGCAGGCGCAGGCCGACGGCGGGCGCCTGGTGACGGGTGGAGCGCGAGCCGACGGCGTGAGCGGCGGACAGTACGTCGTACCCGCCATCGTGGACATGCCCGCGCAGACCGACATCGTCAAGCAGGAGACCTTCGCCCCGCTGCTCTACGTCCTGAGGTACCGCGACCTCGACGAGGCCATCGCGCTGCACAACGAGGTCGCGCAGGGCCTGTCGTCGGCGATCTTCACCCTCGACGTCCGCGAGGCCGAGACCTTCATCTCGGCCGTTGGCTCCGACTGCGGCATCGCCAACGTCAACATCGGCACCTCGGGCGCCGAGATCGGCGGCGCGTTCGGCGGCGAGAAGGAGACCGGCGGCGGCCGCGAGTCCGGCTCCGACGCCTGGAAGGCCTACATGCGTCGCACCACCAACACCGTCAACTACTCGACCGAGCTGCCGCTCGCGCAGGGCGTCGAGTTCGGGTGAGCCGGCGCCGCGGCACGCTGGTGCCGCGCGTCACGACACTAGAGACCTTCGACGTTGCGGACCAGCGCCTCACTGGTGTGCTTGACCGCGATCCCCACGACGGGCTTCACCGCGGCGGCGATCGCCTTGCCGGCCGGGCCGCCGGGCAGGGTGTAGCTGACCCAGGCGTCGACGCGGGTGCGGTCGCCGCCGAGGTCGGTGAAGCTCCACCGCTGCGTGGTCTGGATGCCCTTGATCGAGGTGAGCTCGATCAGGCCGTCCTGCTCCCAGGCGGTGCACTGGATGCGGGCCTTGAGCGGCACGCCGACCTTCATGATCCCGTCGTACTGGGCACCGACGCCGTGCAGCTGCTCGGTGACCGGGTCGATCTTCGCCAGCCCGTACATCCAGTCCTTCGTGGTGGTGAAGTCGTCGACGTACGCGAACACCTTGCTGACGGGGGCGTCGATCTCGACGCTCTGCTCCACGACGTTGGTCACGCCCCGCATTCTGTCATCAACCGTTGACAGATCGCGGGGACCTCAGCGCGGGGGCGGCAGCGCGTCGGTGGCCTCCAGCTGGCCCATGCCGGTGACCATCAGCAGGTCCGCGACGATCGCCCGCAGCTGGGCCAGGATCGCCTCGGCGGTGAGCACCTCGCTGCGCTCGACGACCCCGGTGGCGACGCCGACCGCCAGCACCGCCTCGCGCGCGTCGACGGCCAGCCGGTCCGCGGCGAGCTCGGCAGCCACGGCCTCGGCGGCGTCGGCGAGGTCCGCGGCCACGACGGCGTACGACGGCGGGACCGGCCGTCGCCGGTAGGCCGCGATCGACGTCTGGCGCACCAGCACGCGGGTGCTGCGCAGGGCGCGGTCGAGCGGGTCGACCAGCTCGACCATCCGCCGCAGCGGCTCGCGGTGGCGCAACCGGAAGGGCGAGGAGCTGACGACCGACATGCCCTCCTCCGCGGCGGCCTGCAGCTCGCGGATCATCCGGTCGGTCGCCCGGGCGTCGGCGAGCAGCTCGAGCGCCGGGGTCACCTCGCCGTCGACCATCAGGTCGGAGGCGGCCCGCAGCAGCTCGGCGATCTTGCGGGCGACCGCGGCGGCCTGTTCCCGCGGCCGGCGCAGTGGCGCTGCCGGCACGGCCATGGCCGCGACGAGCGCGACGGAACCGCCGATGAGCGCGTCGGTCCAGCGCAGGAAGGCGCCGCCCGCGCCGGGCAGCAGCGCGGCGACCACGATCGACTGCACCGCGGCCTGGGTGACGAAGAGGATGCCGGCGTCGAGCAGCAGGGCCGTCGACATCGCGAGGAAGACGATCAGGCCGAGCTGCCAGGCACCCGAGCCGATGCCGGCGACGAGCACGTCGGCGACGAAGACGCCGATCGCGACGCCGATCGTGACCTCGGCGACGCGCCGCAGGCGTTGCCCGTACGACGTGCCGAGGGAGACGACCGCCGCGATGGGCGCGAAGAACGGCCGCTCGTGCCCGATGAGGTCGGCGGCGACGAACCACGCGACCGCGGCCGCGACGGCGCACTGCAGGACGACCCAGCGCTTGGACTTCCAGCGCTCGATGCGGCCGCGCAGCGACAGGCGGCTGCGCGACCACATCCGATCGAGCGACGCCTCCACAGAGGCGAGGCTAGTAGGTCAGACGACCTTCGTCGGGAGCACCCGCTTCGAGACCACCGCGATGATGTCCTCGTAGCGCGATCCGGTGAACTTCTGGAAGTTGTGCAGCGCGTGGGCGTCGAGTCCGACGAGCACGCGGGCCTGGTTCTTCGTGATGCCCTTGACGATGATCTCGGCGGCACGCTCGGGCGTCATCCGGGCGAGCTTCTCGTCGAACAGCTTCGCCGTCGCGGCCTGGTCCTCCTTCTCGGAGACCCGCGCGCTGCGGGCGATGGCGGTCTTGATGCCGCCGGGGTGGACGGAGGTGACGCCGACCTTGTGGCCCGCGATCAGCATCTCCTCGCGCACCGCCTCGGTGAAGCCGCGCACCGCGAACTTCGTCGCGTTGTAGGCGCTCTGGCCGGGCATCGCGAGCAGGCCGAAGAGCGACGAGAGGTTGACGACGTGGCCGTCACCGGAGGCGATCAGGTGCGGCAGGAACTCCTTCGTGCCGTAGACGACGCCCCAGAAGTTGATGCCGACGATCCACTCCATGTCCTCGTAGCTGAGGTCGACCGCGTCCCCGGCCAGCGCGACACCGGCGTTGTTGATCACCACGTTGACCTGGCCGAAGTGGGCCGCCACCTCGGTCGCGTACGCCGCGAAGGCGGCCTTGTCGGAGACGTCGAGCCGCGCCGTGTGCACGTCGGGCGAGCCGGCCTTGAGGGAGAGCTCGACGGTCTCGCCGAGACCGGCCTCATTGACGTCGGAGAGCGCCAGGCGGGCGCCCTTGCCGGCGAGGTTGACGGCGAGGGCGCGGCCGATGCCCGACCCGGCACCGGTGATGACGACGACCTTGTTGCTGAGGTTCTTCACGAGCTGACCTTCTCCTTGGAGTGCGCGGACTTCGGGGGCTGGGCGGGCTGGACGTCGTACTTGTCGATGTCGAACGAGCGCAGGTGCTGGCGGAACGTGAACGTCTGTCCCGGCCAGAGCGTGGTGTTGTTGCCGAACTTGTCGAGGTACCAGCTGGCGCAGCCGCCGGTCTGCCACACGGTCGGCTTCATCCTGCGACGGATCTGCGCGGTCCACGCGTCCTGCGCGGCCCGGGTCGGCTCGACCGCCGCGAGGCCCTCGCTGCGCATCGCCTTCGCGGCCTCGACCACGTAGCGGACCTGCGACTCGATGATGAAGATCATGCTGGAGTGGCCGAGCGCGGTGTTGGGGCCGACGATCTGGAACAGGTTGGGGAAGCCGTGGATCGTCGTCCCCTTGTACGCCGCCATGCCGGCGCCGTCCCACACCTCGGCCAGCGTGCGGCCCTCCCGGCCGGTGATGTGCTGGGCGATCGGCGGCTCGGTGACGTAGAAGCCGGTGGCCACCACCAGCACGTCGATCGGCCGCTCGACGCCGTCGGCCGTCACGATCGCGTCGCCGGTGATCTTGTGGATCGGGTCGGTGACCAGGTCGACGTTGTCGGCGTCGAGCGCGGGGTACCACTTGTTGGAGATCAGGATCCGCTTGCAGCCGGCGCGGTAGGCCGGGGTGACCTTCTTGCGCAGCTCGGGGTCCCGGACCCCCTTGGCGATGTTGCGCTTGCCCTGCAGCTCGACCGCCCGCATGGCCTGCGGGAACTTCGCGAACGCCGGGACCCGTGCCTCGAGGGTGCCGTAGACGAGCGAGCGCAGGGCGCGCTGGACACCGGGGACCTTCGCGAAGACGGCCTTCTCGAGGCCGGTGAACGACCGCTCGTTGCGCGGGATCACCCAGTTCGGGGTGCGCTGGTAGACGTCCATGTGGCCGACGACCTGCTGC
>DATLIG010000168.1:0-14333 GCA_035539555.1 Nocardioides sp.
GGCCGCGCCGGTGGCGCTGACCGCGCCGACGACGTCGAACCGGCCGGGCCGGCGGGGCGTGTCGGCCACGTGGCGGCGTCCTCACCGACCTGCTCTCGTGGCGCTGGACGCTCTTCATCAACGTGCCGATCGGCCTGGCCGTGCTGCTCACCGTCCGCCGCCACGTGGCCGACACGCCCCGCCGGCCCGGCCGGTTCGACGTCGTCGGCGCGGTCAGCGCCACCGGCGCGGCCGTCGCGCTCGTCTGGACCCTGATCAAGGCCCCCGAGCACGGCTGGGGCTCGGCCGCGACCATCGGCGGGTTCGCCCTCGCGGCCGCCCTCGTCGTCGTCCTGCTCGTCACCGAGGCCCGGCACAGCCACCCGCTGCTGCGGCTCGGCCTGCTCCGCAGCCGGACCCGGGTCGCCACCCTGGTCACGATGGCTGCGCTGTACGGCGGCATGCTGGCCACGTTCTTCCTGATGGTCCAGTACTTCGAGGAGGACCTCGGCTACGGGCCGCTGCAGACCGGCTTCGCGTTCCTGCCGATCCCGTTGAGCGTCTTCACCATGTCGCGGATCACGCCGCGCCTGGTGGCCCGCTTCCGGCAGCCCCCGATCATCGTCGCCGGCGCGGCGGGGGTGCTCGGCAGCTTCGTGTTCCTCAACCAGATCGACGCCTCGACGGGGTACTGGACCGGCGTCTTCCCGGCGCTGCTGGTCATGGGCCTCAGCATGGGCGGCAGCTTCATGCCGATCACGTCGCTGGCGCTGCAGGGCGTCGAGCCCGAGCACGCCGGTGCCGCCTCCGGCCTGCTGCAGACCATGCAGCAGCTCGGCGGCGCGGTCGGCCTGGCCGTCATCGCGTCGGTCTTCGCCTCGCACAGCGTGCCCGGCGACTTCCTCGCCGGCGCGCACGCAGGGTTCGCGGCCGCGTCGGTCATCGCCGCGATCGGGCTCGCCGGCGCCGCGTCCCTGCTGGCCCGGCCACGTGCGGTCGTCGTACCGGTTCGGGAGCGGGCGGCCGTCGACGCCGAAGCCGCCTGAGACCCGGAAGCAGCCCCGGAAAGCAGCCCGGCCCGCCCCTGACGGGGCGGGCCGGGCTGTCGTGCTGGTGGGTCCGGTCAGGCCGCCGGCGCGGGGTTGTGGCCGGTCACCACGAAGACGACGCGGTTGGCGACGGAGACCGCGTGGTCGGCGATCCGCTCGTAGTAGCGACCGAGCAGGGCGATGTCGACCGCGGCCTCGACACCGTGGGTCCACTCGTCGCCGAGCAGCTCGGTGAAGCTCTGGCGGCGCAGCTGGTCCATCTCCTCGTCGTCCCGGCCCAGTGCGATGGCGGCCTCGACGTCACGGCCGGCGATCACCTCGGTGACCCGGGACACCATGTCCTCGGCGACGGTGGCCATCCGCTCGACGGTCGGGCGGACCTCCGTCGGGATGGCGATGTCGGGGACCCGCAGCCGGGCGATCTTGGCGACGTGGACGGACAGGTCACCCATCCGTTCGAGCTCGGCGACCATCCGCAGCGCGGCGACGACCGTGCGCAGGTCGCCGGCGACCGGCTGCTGCAGGGAGAGCAGGCTGAACGCGTTCTCCTCGACCTTCTCACGGGCGCTGTCGATCCGGGCGTCCTCGCTGATGACCCGCTCGGCGATCGAGGAGTCACCGGTCAGCAGGGCCTTGGTCGCGTCCTTGACGGCCGCCCTGACCAGACGGCTGATCCCGGCCAGGTCATCGAAGATGGCGTCGAGCTCGACGGTGTACGCATCACGCATGGCCCCGAGACTACGGTCGCGAGGTGTCGCGCAGGCGGTGCCCGGTGAACGCAGGATGAACATCGCGAAGCAGGGCTTTCTCGATTCCGAGACACACCCGCGCGTCGCCGTACGATCGAGACGTGGACCCGACGACGCAAGCCTTCCTGGCTGCGCTCCTCGGCGCCGTCGTGGCCGGCGGTGCCATGCTCGCATGGCACCTCAGTGACCGCCAGCAGAACCTCTACAAGGCTCCGGAGGAACCGCTCGTCCCCGACGGCGTCGCGGCCGTGCTCTCCGTGCTGCGCAGCAGCGCGGTCGTCGTCGACGAGTCCGACGTCGTCCTCAAGGCCTCCGCGCCGGCCTTCGCGATGGGCTTCGTGCGCGGCTCGACGCTGCTGTCCGACGAGCTCGGCGACCTGATCCGGCAGGTGCGCCGCGACGGGCAGATCCGCGAGACCGAGCTGATCGTTCCCCGCGCCACCGGCAACCCGCGGCACGTGACCGCGCGGGTGGCCCCGTTGGGCTCACGGCTGGTCCTGGCCCTGGTCGAGGACCGCACCCGCGAGCGCCAGGTCGACGCCGTACGCCGCGACTTCGTGGCCAACGTGAGCCACGAGCTGAAGACGCCGGTCGGGGCGATGCGGTTGCTCGCCGAGGCCGTGCAGGACGCCTCCGACGACCCGGACGCCGTCTACCGCTTCGCGTCGCGGATGCTGACCGAGAGCGACCGCCTGTCCCGCCTGATCCAGCAGATCATCGAGCTCTCCCGGTTGCAGGGCGACGAGCCGCTGGAGTCGCCGGTCCCCGTCTCGATCGACGAAGTCGTCGCGTCCGCGGTCGACTTCGTGAGCATGACCGCGACCGCCAAGGACATCTCCGTCATCGCCGAGGGCGAGGAGGGGCTCAAGGTCCTCGGCAGCGAGAAGCAGGTCGGCGCCGCGGTGAGCAACCTCGTCGCCAACGCCGTCGCCTACTCCGAGCCCAACGCCCGGGTCGTGGTGACCCGCAAGCGGGTCGGGCACAACGTCGAGATCTCCGTGATCGACCAGGGCATCGGCATCCCCCAGGGCGAGGTCGAGCGGATCTTCGAGCGGTTCTACCGGGTCGACCCGGCGCGGCACCGTTCCACCGGAGGCACCGGCCTCGGCCTGTCGATCGTGAAGCACGTGGCTGCCACGCACGGCGGTGACGTGCGAGTGTGGTCCGTCGAGGGGCAGGGCTCCACCTTCACGCTCTCCCTCCCCCAGCACCCCCATCAGGACGAGGGGTCGGCCTTCATGGGCCTGACCTCGCTCGCGTCGGCGCCGGACCACCCGGACCGCCGCAGGCACGACCACCAGGAAGACCAGGAGGAACGCCGGTGACACGGGTACTTGTCGTCGAAGACGAAGAGAGCTACAGCGATGCCCTCGCCTACCTGCTCCGCAAGGAGGGGTTCGAGGTCGCGATCGCGGCCGACGGCAACGACGCCCTCAAGGAGTTCGACCGCAACGGCGCCGACATCGTCCTGCTCGACCTGATGCTGCCCGGGATCCCCGGCACCGAGGTCTGCCGCACCATCCGCCAGACGTCGAACGTCCCGGTGATCATGGTGAGCGCGAAGGACGACGAGGTCGACAAGGTGGTCGGCCTCGAGCTCGGCGCCGACGACTACGTCACCAAGCCGTACTCCCCCCGCGAGCTCGTCGCCCGCATCCGCGCCGTCCTGCGCCGCGGCGCCGGCGAGGAGCTGCTGCCCGACACCCTCGAGGCCGGTCCGGTCCGGATGGACGTCGAACGGCACGTGGTGACGGTGGACGGCGTCGAGCAGCGGCTGCCGCTCAAGGAGTTCGAGCTGCTGGAGATGTTCCTGCGCAACCCGGGCCGGGTGCTCACCCGCGGCCAGCTCATCGACCGGGTCTGGGGCTCGGACTACGTCGGCGACACCAAGACCCTCGACGTCCACGTGAAGCGCCTGCGCGCCAAGCTGGAGCCCGAGCCGAGCGAGCCGAAGTACCTCGTCACCGTCCGCGGCCTCGGCTACAAGCTGGAGGTCTAGACGCCCGGGACCGACCGAGGAACGAGGTCGGTCCCGGATCGGCGGCCAGGTCGAGTAGCGCCGCGACCGAGGAACGAGGTCGCGACGCACGTACCGAGACCGAGTCGGTCGCGTCCGAGTTGTGAGCAGCACCCGGGGGGTCTCGATACGCCCTCGCCCAGGGGCTCGGGCTACTCGACCAGCGGCCGGGATGCCCAGCGGCCGGGATGCCCGGTCAGACCGGGTCCGCCTCCGGCTCCGCCTCGACAGCGAGGACGACGTCCGCGGCGGGCTCCGTGCTGGCGACGGTCGTCGCATCCGCTTCGGCGGCGCGGCCGCCCGCGGCGACGACACAACCGACCAGGATCAGCGGGAAGCCGACGATCATGCCGGTGGTGACCTTCTCGTCGAGGAGCAGCACGCCGAGCACGATCGCGACGGCGGGGTTGACGTAGGTGATGATCGTCGACCGGGTCGGTCCGGCCTCCTTGATCAGGTCGAGGAACACCACGAACGCGAGCGCGGTGCACACCAGCGCCAGCACCGCGACGCTGCCCCATGCCTTGGCGGGCAGGTCGGTCGGCGGGTCGAGGACCCCGAAGGGCGCGTAGACCAGCGCGGTGAGGGTCAGCGCGCACGCCATCACGCCGAGGCCGGACACATCCGAGAACCACCGCGCGAGCACGAGCGGTCCGGCGGCGTAGCAGACCGCCACGCCGAGCATCTCCGCGATCGCGAGCAGGTCGAGGTGGTCGAGGTCGAGGCCGACCAGGCAGGCCACCCCCGCGAAGCCGAGCACGAGGCCGCCGATCTGGGACGGCGTGAACCGCTCCGCGTGCGCGGTGATCAGGAAGGCGAGCGCCCCGAACAGGGGGACGGCGGCGACCAGCAGGCCCGCCAGCGAGGACGAGATCCGCTGCTCGGCGTGGCCGAGCAGCACCCACGGCACCATGATCTCGATGAAGGCGAACAGCGCCAGCGGCCGCCACCGCGCCAGCACCGGTGCGACCTCATGCCGCGCGAGGGCCAGGGGCAGCAGCACGAGCGCCGCGAGCGCCGTACGGAGGAAGACCAGGCCGGCCGGCGAGACGTGCTCCACCGCGATCCTGATGAACAGGTAGGGCAGGCCCCAGATCACACACATCGCCAGGAACAGGGACCAGCCGCGCTTCGTCACCGGATCAATCTAGGGACCGCCTCCGACATCCGTCGCGGCACTTTCGGACAACCTTCTCCGAGATCGCGCCATCGTGAAGAAGATCGGGTCTCCATGTCGAGGACGCCGCGCCGGCTCCGTCCCCGGGGTGAAGGCGGCAGGATGGCCGTCTCGGAAACCAAGGAGACCGTCATGGCGAAGTACCTTCTGCTCAAGCACTACCGCCGCACCACCGGCCCGGCCAACCTGCCCGGCACCGACGTCCCGATGGACCAGTGGGCGCCGGAGGAGATCAACGCACACATCGTGTTCATGCAGGACTGGGCGGCCGAGATGGCCGAGCGCGGCGAGTACGTCGACGGGCAGGCCCTCGAGCCCCGCGGCACCTTCGTCCGCTACGACGGCGAGGGGAAGCCGCCGGTGACCGACGGCCCGTTCCCGGAGACCAAGGAGCTGATCGCCGGCTGGATGATCATCGACGTCGAGTCCGACGAGCGCGCCTACGAGGCGGCGGCATCGCTGTCGGCCGCTCCCGGGCAGGGCGGTCGCCCGATCCACGAGTGGATCGAGGTACGGCCCTTCTACGGCGAGCCGCCCGTGGTCACCGAGTGACCACGGTCCCCGGGAGCGACGGGCTCGAGGACCTGCTGCGCGAGCTCGGTCCGCAGGTCCTCGGCGTCCTCGTCCGCCGCGGCAGCGACTTCGCGGCGGCCGAGGACGCCGTGCAGGAGGCGCTCGTCGAGGCGTTCCGGCGCTGGCCGGAGGCTCGGCCCGACGACCCGAGGGCCTGGCTGGTCACGGTCGCGGGCCGCAAGCTGGTCGACGAGATCCGCTCCTCGACCGCGCGGCAGCGACGTGAGGAGCGGCTGCACCGCGAGCCGGAGCAGGGGCCGACCGAACAGGCCGACGACACCCTGCTCCTGCTCAGCCGCTGCTGCCACCCGGCGCTCAGCCCGGCGTCGGCCGTCGCGCTGACCCTGCGCGCCGTCGGCGGCCTGACGACGGCCCAGATCGCGCAGGCGTTCCTCGTGCCGGAGGCGACGATGGCGCAGCGGATCTCCCGTGCGAAGCGCACCGTCTCCGGCGAGCGCTTCGACCGGCCCGGCGACGTCACTGCGGTGCTGCGGGTGCTCTACCTCGTCTTCAACGAGGGCTTCACCGGCTCCGTCGACCTCGCCGCCGAGGCCATCCGGCTCACCCGGCAGCTGTCCGCGGCCACCGACGACCCCGAGGTCGAGGGCCTGCTGGCGCTGATGCTCCTGCACCACGCGCGCCGGCACGCACGTCGTACACCCGAGGGAGCGGTGGTGCCGCTGGCCGCGCAGGACCGGTCACGCTGGGACACGGCGATGATCGCCGAGGGGGTCGACGTGCTGCAGTCGGCGCTGGCACGCGACCGGCTCGGCGAGTACCAGGCACAGGCCGCGATCGCGGCCCTCCACGACGACGCCGCGTCGGCCGAGGAGACCGACTGGGTCCAGGTCGTCGAGTGGTACGACGAGCTGGTCCGCCTCGCACCCGGCCAGCCGGTCCTGCTCAACCGGGCCGTCGCGGTCGGTCAGGCCGACGGAGCGCTGGCCGGGCTGCGGGCGCTCGAGCAGGTCGACGCCGGCGTGCCGCGTCGCGACGCCGCCGCCGCATGGCTGCACGAGCAGGCGGGCGACCTCGACGAGGCCGCACGGCTCTACGCCGTGGCCGCTGCGAAGGCGGACAACGTCGCCGAGCGCGACCACCTGAACCGGCAGGCCGCGAGAATCAGGGACCGAAGAGGGTGTCGAGGTCGGTGCCGGGGCTGCTGGAGAGCGCGTCGAACCCGCCGGCGGCCAACCCGACCGCGGCCCGCTCGAACCCGCGCCATGCCGCCTTCGCGAGCGCCCCGCCGACGCTGATCCGGCGCACACCGAGGCCGGCGAAGCCGTGGACGGTCAGGTCGCTCGGACCGCCGACGAGCACGTTCACCGGCTTCGGCGCGACGGCCGCCACCAGGGCGGCGACCTGCTCCGGGTCGATGATGCCGGGGGCGTAGAGGCAGTCGGCCCCGGCCGCGGCGTAGGCGCGCAGACGATCGAGGGTCTCGGGCAGGTCGGGACGACCGGAGATGAAGCCCTCGCTGCGCCCGACGAGCAGGACGTCGGCACCGCTCGCGTCGATCGCCTCGCGCGCGGCCGCGATCCGCTCGACGGCCACCGCGACGTCGTACGGCTGAGCGCCGGAGGCGTCCTCGATCGAGAGCCCCGCGACGCCGGTCTGCACCGCCAGCGCGACGCTGACCGCCACGTCGTCGGGGGTGGCGCCGTAGCCGTCCTCGAAGTCGGCGTTCACCGGCAGGGCGGTCGCGCCGACGATGTCGGCGAGATGGTCCAGCGCCTCGTCGCGGGTCGCCGATCCGTCCGGCCGCCCGCGGCTCCACGCCGCGCCCGAGCTGGTCGTGGCGAGCGCGGCGAAGCCGAGGTGTTCGAGGAAGCGGGCGGAACCGCGGTCCCAGGGGTTCGGCAGCACGAAGCAGCCCTGCTGGTGCAGGGCCCGGAAGGCGGCACGGCGCTCGGCGATGCTGTCGGCGGTGGTCACCCACCCGACGCTACGGTGCGTCGCCGACAATCCCTCACTCGGCGACGCCGGCCTCCAGCCACCCCCGGAAGGCCTCCAGGTTGGCCGTCGACTCGCCCCGCTCGATCCGCCACTCCCACTCCTTGCGGATGGAGGACTCGAAGCCGAGCTCGAGGATGGTGTTGAACGACTCGTCGGCATAGGTGAGCACCGAGCCGAGCAGGCGGTCGAGGTCGTCGGTGGTGACCGACGACAGGGGCAGCCGGGCGTCGAGGTAGATGTCGCCGTGGTGGTCGATCCCGAACGCCACGGCGTACATCCGCATGTTGCGCTCGAGCAGCCAGCGGTGGACCCGCTCGAACTCCTCGTCGGGGCGCCGGCAGACGAACGCGTGGACACCGAGCGCGTGCGGGCCGAGATCGAGCCGCACCGGCGTCTGCAGCTTCTTCTCGCCGGGCAGCGCGAAGCTGAAGGTGCCCTCGGCGGTCTCCTCGAACTCGATCTCGTTGGTGACGAGCCAGTCGCGCACGACGTCGATCGGGTGGGTCATCGCAGGGCTCCTGCTTCCTCGCGCATCAGGGAGTGCGCACGCTCGTAGACCGCCACGGTCTGCGCGGCGGTCGCCTCCCACGAGAACTGCTCCGCCTGAACCAGGGCACCGGCCGCCAGGCGGTCGCGGTAGGCGGGGTCGGCGGCGACGCGCTCCAGCGCCACCGCCCAGTCGTGGGCGTCGTGGCTGTCGACGAGCAGCCCACTGTGCCCGTCGCGGACCACCGTGGTGAGCCCGCCGACGGCCGCGGCGATCACGGGGGCACCACTGGCCTGGGCCTCGGCGGCGACCAGCCCGAACGACTCGTTGTACGACGGCACGGCGACCAGCGACGCGGCGGAGTACCAGCCCGCGAGCTCCGCCTGGGGCACCGGCGGCACGAAGCGGACCACGTCGTCGATGCGCAGCTCGGCGGCCAGGTTGGCGAGCGCCGCGGGGCGCTCGAGCCCGGACCCCGACGGCCCGCCGACCACGGGGACGACCAGCCGGGGGCGCAGCTCCGGGCGGCGTACGAGCAGCTCGGCGACTGCCCGCAGCAGCACGTCAGGGGCCTTGAGCGGCTGGATCCGGCCGGCGAAGAGCAGGACCAGCGCGTCCTCGGCGAGGTCGCGCTCGCGGCGTGCGCGCAGCCGGTCGGCCGGCGCCAGCGGGCGGAAGACGGCGGTGTCGACGCCCGGGTGCACGACCTCGACGCGGGCCGGCTCGGCGTCGTACAGGTTGATCAGCTGCTTGGCCTCGAGGTCGGTGTTGGCGATGAGCACGTCGGCGGCCTCGACCACCTGCTCCTCACCGATCACCCGGGCATCGGGCTCGGGGGTGTCGCCGTCGGCCAGTGCCTCGTTCTTGACCTTCGCCATGGTGTGCATCGAGTGCACGAGGGGCACGCCCCAGCGGTCGCGGGCGAGAGCGCCGACCTGGCCGGAGAGCCAGTAGTGGGAGTGGACGACGTCGAAGTGGCCGGCCGGGTGGGCGGCCTCGGCGCGCAGCACCTCGCGCGCGAAGACGCACAGCTGACCGGGGAGCTGCTCCTTGCTGAGGCCCTCGAACGGGCCGGCGTGCACGTGGTGCACGGTCACGCCGTCGGACATCGGCACGACGGGGTCGAGCGCGGAGCTGGTGGCGCGAGTGAAGATGTCGACCGCGATGCCGGAGGCCGCCAGCCGGCGGGCCACCTCGACGACGTAGACGTTCATGCCGCCGGCGTCACCCGTGCCGGGCTGGTCGAGCGGCGAGGTGTGCAGGCTGACCATGGCCACGCGACCGATCGTCGAGTCCCCCATGCCACCTCCTGCGTCCGGTCCGGATTCCACCGATAGGCCAACCCTCCCAGTGTGCCCGGCATTCCCGCTCCGCTGGATCCGGGGTCGGGCGGTGCTCGGTGGCCAGTCCGGCCCCGGAACCACCGGTCCGGGAGGATGGGGTCATGAGTGCTCGAATCGCGGTCGTCACCGGCGCCTCCAGCGGGATCGGGGCGGCCACCGCCCGCCACCTCGCCCGAGAGGGCTTCGAGGTCGTCTGCGCGGCGCGGCGGACCGACCGGATCGAGGCCCTCGCCGCGGAGATCGGCGGCCGCGCGGTCGCCTGCGACGTGACCGACGCCGGCCAGGTCGCGGCGCTCGCCGACGCGGTCGGGCCACGCCTCGACGTCCTCGTCAACAACGCGGGCGGCGCGTTCGGCCTCTCCCCCGTCGCGGAGGCCGACGTCGAGGACTGGCGCCGGATGTACGACGTCAACGTGCTCGGCCTGATGCAGGTCACCAAGGCCCTGCTCCCCGCGCTCGTCGCCAGCGGCGCGGGCGTGATCGTCAACGTCGGCTCGCTCGCGGGTCGCCGGGCCTACGAGGGCGGGGCGGGCTACACGGCGGCCAAGCACGGCACCAAGGTGGTCACCGAGACGCTGCGACTCGAGCTGTTCGACCAGCCGGTGCGGGTGTGCGAGGTGGCGCCGGGGATGGTGCAGACCGAGGAGTTCGCGCTGGTCCGCTTCGGCGGCGACCAGGAGCGGGCCGACGCGGTCTACGCCGGTGTGGCCGAGCCGCTGGTGGCCGACGACGTCGCCGACGCGATCACCTGGGTCGCGACCCGGCCCGCGCACGTCAACATCGACGAGCTGGTGATCAAGCCGCGCGCCCAGGCGGCCCCGCACAAGGTCCACCGCGCCTGAGGGCGGCACGGACGAGGCGGCGCAGCGACCGCAACGCCTCACCGGCCCGACGGGTGAGCGCCCGCGGCACGCCGGTCCAGGCGGTCCGGGCGTCGATCGGGTACGCCGCATGCGCGGGGAGCACCAGCGCCACGGCCGTGTGCTGCAGGTCGGTCACCGAGCTGCTGGAGGCCAGCCGGTGCCGGAAGCCGATGCTGCCGCCGACCCCGCCGGCGAAGCTCGCCGGCACGGCCAGGGCGTGGTGGCGCGCGACCCGCTCCAGGAACGCGGGAGGCGTGCGGTCGAGCTGGGCGTGCACGGCGTCGGGCACCGAGGCGGGCAGCCCGACGCTCGCCCGGGCCACGGCGAGGGAGCGCACGGCCGCGGGCCGCAGCGGACCGGCCAGCACGTCCTCCCCGTCCTCCCCGTCCTCGCCGTCCTCGCCGTCCTCGCCGCGGCAGAGCCGGCGCAGGTCGACCAGCGTCCGCAGCCACACCCATCCCTCCCGGTGCGCGGCCAGGTGGCGCAGGGCGTCGTACCGGCCCAGCGTGGTGAGCGTGGAGCCGCCGAGGGCGACCGACTCCGCACGCGCGTGGAGCACCTCGAACGGCGGATGCGCATCGGGCGTGATCTCGAGCCGCCAGTGCAGGTCGACGTCCGCCCCGGGGCCGACATAGGTCAACGCGTTGCCCCAGCGGCTGACGTGGCGCCAGGCCCACGACCCCGGGTCGATCCGCGTCCCCTCGCGCAGTCGCCACCCGGCGCCCGTCAGCACCCGGTGGGCGTCGACGAGCTGGGCAGGCGCGACGAGGAGGTCCACGTCGCCCGGGCCGCGCGCGTCGGCACGACCGGTGGTCTGGACGGCCAGCGGCTGGCCCTTGAAGGCGAGCGCCGCGACGCCGGCCGAGTCGAGGAGCTCCCAGGCACGCACCGTCTCCAGCGTCTGCAACAGGGTCCTCTGCCGGGCCGCTGCCCGCCACGCCTCGAGCAAGGCGACCAGCTCGCCCGGCAGCCCCAGCACCCCGGCGTACGACGCCAGCAGCTCCTGGACGCGGTGCCGCTGGACGGTCGCGAACAGCCCACGGGCCTCGATCCCGTCCAGCGCGGGAGGTGCGACCGGGAGGCCCTCCTCGACGGCGAGGGCGGTGCGGCACAGCGTCGTCACGAGCGCGAGTTCGGCGCCGCCGGGAGCTGTCACGGGTCGAGGGTGGCACCGCCGGGCAGGAGCGGGGGCCGGAACGGGCGAATCTGCGGCCGATCGGGCTCCCGGCAAGAAAAGTAAAACTTCGCCAAATGCTGGAGCAGGCCGTGCCCTCAGGGCTCACAGTTCCGTTTCAGAGGTCAACGGAGACACTCCCTCCCTCCGTTTCCATCCCGAGGAGCCGCTCATGAAGCAGACCTACACCCCGCCCGTTCTCGAGTCCCTCAGCCTCCGGGCCACGCAGGACATCGAGCTCGACCTCGACATCATCATCGGCATCGGCAGCTGAGTCCGGTCACCCGACTGGCCGTCGCTGCGGCCTGGGTACTGCTGGGGACGACCCGGCTGCTGACGCTCGCCCTGCCGTCGACGGTGGTGGGGCACCTGCTGGGCGAGCGCCGATCGCCGAGCGCGACGGGACCTTGCCCGGGACGGGTCCCGTCGCCTCTCGGGGCACGTGAGCTCGGCCGTGCCCGGCAGGTCGGCTGGGTCGTGCGCACTGCTGCCGCCCGGACGCCGTGGACGTCGGACTGCTTCCCGCAGGCCCTGACCGCACGGCTGCTGCTGCGCATCGCCCGCGTCCCGCACCAGGTCACCTTCGGGCTGCGCCGTGACGACACCGGCGCGCTGAGGGCGCACGTGTGGGTGGCGGTCGACCAGGTCGCCGTCACCGGCGGCTCCGGCAGCAGCTGGACCGGCGTCGGCACGTACGCCTGGGCCCCGCGCCACCACTGACCCTCCCTTCCCGTCATGCACACCGGCTACGGACTCCTCGTCGACAGCGACCTCCCGCTGCCGGAGCTGAGCCCTGTCTCCCCGGCGGCAGCGGACGTCGTGATCCGCACCGGCACCGTGCCCGCACCCGGTCCCGGCGCCACGCTCCTCCCGCTCGGCCTGTGGCTCGACGGCGGCCGGATCGGCGTCGACGTGCCCGACGTGGGCCGCTTCGCCGTCGACGACGGGCACCGCATCACCGTCGACACCCTCCCCGGTACGCCGCCCGACGTGGTCCGCCTGTTCCTCCTGGGCACGGCCTTCGGCGCCCTCCTGCTGCAGCGCGGCCACCTCGTGCTCCACGGCAACGCGTTCCGCGTCGGCGACGCCTGCGCGGTCGTGCTCGGCCACTCCGGGGCCGGCAAGTCGACGCTCGCCGCGGAGATGCACCGCCGCGGCCACGACGTGCTCAGCGACGACGTCGTCCCGATCGACCCCGCGGGCCACGCGCTCCCCGGCTGGCCCCGGATCAAGCTGTGGCAGGACGCCCTCGACCGGCTCGGCCGCGACAGCGGCGACCTCCGGCGGATCCGAGCGGAGCACGCGAAGTTCCACGTCCCCCTCGAGCGGGCCGACCTCGGCCCGCTCCCGGTGCGCTGGCTCTACGCGCTCGACCGGCACGACGGCCCGCTCCGCATCACGCCCGTCACCGGCGCTGCCGTCTTCACGACCCTCCACGAGCACGCCTATCGCAACGAGCTGCTCGTCGGCGCGCATCGTCGTACCCACCTGGCGCGCAGCGCCGCGCTCGCCGCGACCGCCCGGCTCGCGCGGGTCGACCGGCCGCGCGGGGTCGACTCCGTGGCCGCGTCCGCCGACGCGATCCTCGACGACATCCAGCGCGACATCCAGCGCGACATCCATCTCGGGCCGACCCCAGCACGAGAGGAACGCCATGTGGCGACGAGCAGCTGAGCCCACCACCGACCGCGCCGAGCGGTGGGTCCGCGACGACACCCTGCAGGCCGTCGAGATGAACGGCGAGTTCGTGATGATGGGGGTCGAGCAGGGCGAGTACTACGCCGTGAAGGGCGTCGCGGCGACCCTGTGGCGCCACCTCGCCGAGCCGCGCGACCTCGACACCCTCTGCGCCCTGGTGGCCGAGGAGTACGACGTCGCGCCGCACGCGTGTCGCGCCGACGTGGCGGCGTTCCTCGCGCAGCTCAGCGGCAAGGGCATGGTCGTCGCGGCGGCGTGAGTCGCCCCTCGCGCCCCACCCGTCACTGGGGACGGGCAGTTCCTGCGCTTGTCGGGGGTTGCAACACCTGACAAGCGCATGAATCCCCGGAGATCCGGGGATTCATGCAACCTGCGGCGCCCTCAGGCCAGCGCCCGGTCCAACGCCGCGGTCACGTGCAGCGTCGTGCACGGGAAGACGGGGATCTCCGAGTCGGCCTGCCGGATGAGCAGCTCGAGCTCGGAGCAGCCCAGGATCACGCCGCCGGCGCCGGCGTCCCACAGCTCGCTGATCATGCCGACGACCGAGCGGCGGGAGTCGTCGATGACCTTCCCGTGGACCAGCTCGTCGTAGATGATCCGGTTGAGCTCGTCGTGGTGGCCGGGCTCGGGCACCAGGACGCCGAGGCCGTGGCTGGCGATCCGGTCGGTGAAGAAGGTTCGCGACATCGCGAACTTCGTGCCGAGCAGCGCGACCGTCTCGACGCCCTGCTCCTTGCACGCCTCGGCGACGACGTCGCCCAGGTGCAGCAGCGGGATGGAGACGGCGTCCTGCACCTGCTCGGCCACGCGGTGGAAGGTCGTGGTGCAGAGCATCAGGAAGTCGGCACCGGCGCGTTCGACGGAGACCGCGGACTCGCTGAGGATCGCGGCGACGCCGTCCCAGTCCTCGGCCTCCTGCAGCGCGGTGACCTCGGCGAAGTCGACCGACGCCATCACGGTCTTCGCGGAGTGGAAGCCGCCGAGCCGCTCCTCGACGCCACGGTTCAGCGCCTCGTAGTAGGCCGCACTGCTCTCCCAGGACATGCCGCCGACGAGGCCGATGGTCTGCATTGGTGCAGTCTCCCGCACCCGCCTTGCACTTCCAACAGGACCCACCACGACGCGGACAGCGAAAAGCCCGGACTTCTGCTGAGCGGAAGCCTGTCGTCGACATCACCGGATCCCGTTCCTACCGTGTGACGGCGACCACAACGGCCGGAACAGGCCCACCGAGGAGGAGATCCCCTTGTCCGCTCCCGCCCCCACCG
>DATLIG010000169.1:0-1944 GCA_035539555.1 Nocardioides sp.
TCCCCCACCCAGCCCGGCACCCGGAGACCCCGGAGCCGTTCGACACCAGGAGACCTCACCATGGCCCGCCTGCTCTACAAGCTCGGCTCCACCGCCTATCGGCGCTGGCCGTTCTTCATCGCCGGATGGTTGCTCCTCGTCGTGGTCGTCGGCGCCGTCGCCGGCGTCGCGTCGAAGCCCTTCAACGACGAGTTCACGATCCCCGGCATCCCGTCCGAGAAGGCCGCGGACATCCAGAAGGAGCTGTTCCCCGACTCCGGGGACGCCTTCGACGACGCGACCGTCAACGTCGTCGTCGCCGCGCCCGAGGGCCACACGCTCGCCGAGCCGGAGTACGCCGACGCGATCGCCGAGCTGATCACCCAGATCCCCGGCCTCCCGCAGATGGACGCGGACGCCGCGCAGCAGCCCGGTCTCGTCGACCCGACCACCGCGGCCGACGCCCTCGAGAAGCAGTACGTCGACGGCGCGAAGGCCGCTGGCGGCAACGTGGCCCAGGCGCGGGAGGACGCCGCGGCGATCTCGCCGCTGTCGGCCGACGGACGGATCGGGACGCTCTCCTTCGAGTGGGACGTCGACACCGTCGCCGACCTGAAGGCCACCTCGGTCGAGGCACTCGAGGACCTGCTCCACGAGACCACGGCCGACACCGGCCTCGTCGCCGAGGCCAACGGCCAAGGCATGAGCGTCCAGGAAGCGCCCGGCGGCACCGCCGAGCTGATCGGCCTGGGCATCGCGCTCGTCGTGCTGCTGCTGAGCTTCGGTTCGTTGATCGCCGCCGGGATGCCGCTCATCAACGCGGTCTTCGGCGTCGGCCTCAGCATGGCCGGCGTCACCGCGATGACGGCCTTCATGGATCTCAGCTCGTCGACCACGGCCCTGTCCTCGATGATCGGCCTCGCCGTCGGCATCGACTACACGCTGTTCATCCTCGCCCGCTACCGGACCGAGCTGCACCACACCGATGACCGCAAGCACGCGGCGGGCATCGCCGTCGGCACCGCCGGCTCGGCCGTCGTCTTCGCCGGCCTCACCGTGCTGATCGCGCTCTCGGCGCTCTCCGTCGTCGGCATCCCGTTCCTCACCTCGATGGGCCTCGCGGCGGCCGCGACCGTCTTCATCGCCGTGCTCGTGGCGCTCACCCTGCTGCCGGCCCTCCTCGGCATGACGAAGTCGTGGGCCTTCCGTGGCCGGCACGTGCCGGTCCCCGGCCTGCGCTGGATGCGGATCCGTCAGTACCTCCCGAAGCGCGACCAGCACGGCCTCGTGGTCAACAACGGCGTGCGCTGGGCGCGGGTCCTCGCCAAGGCTCCCGTCGCGTGGGTGCTCGGTGTCGTCGTACTCCTGGGGGCGCTGGCCGTCCCGATCACGCAGATGTACCTCGCCTTCCCGAGCGACAGCACCGCAGCGAGCGACACCACGCAGCGCAAGGCCGCCGACCTCGCCGAGGAGGCCTTCGGGCCGGGCCGCCAGGGTCCGTTCGTCGTGGTCGTCGACGGCCGCGGGATCACCGGCGCCGAGCAGCGCACCGAGGCCTTCGACCGGGTGGTCGACTGGGCCGCCGGCCAGGACGACGTCGCCAACGCCCAGCTGGTCGCGACCAACGCGCCGCGCGACGCCGACGGCGCGCCGACCGGTCCGGCCACCGGCGCGATCATCCAGATCACCCCGGCCTCGGGTCCCGACGACCCGAAGACGCTCGACCTGCTCGAGGCGCTGCGCGACGGCCAGTCGTCGATCGAGGCCGAGACCGACACGGTCGTCGGCGTGACCGGCCTGACCGCGATCACGACCGACGTCTCGGACCAGCTGAACGGCGCCCTGCCGGTCTACCTGGCCGTGGTCATCGGACTCGCGTTCATCCTGCTGATCCTGGTGTTCCGCTCGATCCTGATCCCGCTGACCGCCACCCTGGGCTTCCTGCTCTCGGTGCTGGCGACGCTG
>DATLIG010000170.1:0-4248 GCA_035539555.1 Nocardioides sp.
CGCCCTAGCGGTCGGCAGCGGGCTTCGTGTGGTGCAGCCACGCCAGGCCCGCGAAGGGCAGCACCAGGGGCAGGAAGCCGTAGCCCTGACCGAAGTGCGACCAGACCGTCTTGTCGTGGAACAGGTCGGTGTCGAGGTAGCTCCACGCGCCCACGGCCAGCACGCCGACCAGCTCGATCGACACCGCGATCCGGGCGACGGCCCAGCCGGTGCGCCCGCCCACGAGCAGGCAGGTCGTGGCGACCAGGTAGAGCACGGCGGCCAGCAGGGACAGCCAGTAGGGCAGCTTGCCGGCGTCCTCCCCCAGCTGCACGGCCGAGCGGCCGGTCGCGGCCACCGCGAAGACGCCGTAGACGAAGACCAGGGCCCGGCCCCAGCCCGTGGCGAGCTCCTCAGCCACCCGTGCCTCCCCAGATGTCCCACAGGCGCAGCTCGAGGCCGGCCACCGTCGCGACGGCGAGCAGCAGGATCGTCGTACCGACCCGCGACCGCTCGGCCAGCGAGAAGAAGGCGCCGACGACCGGCAGCAGCGCGACCGTGACGAGGTAGCTGACGAAGACGGCACCCTCGAGCTCGCGCTCGGTCCGGGCCAGCGCGACGCACCCGCCGACCAGCTGGGCGAGGACGCCGACCTGGAGCACGCCGAGGCCGATGTAGTGCGAGTCCTGCGCCGCTCGGTCGCGGACCAGGTCCACCACGAGCAGCACGGCCACCACGCCCGAGATGGCGAGGATCACGCCGTAGGACCAACCAGTCACGGCCGCCAGCGTAGAGCGGGCGCCCGGGTCCTACACTCGCCGGGTGCCCGATGCCCGTCCTGCTGTGCTCGTCGACGGGCTGGTGATGCGGTACGGCGAGCGTACGGCCGTCGACGGCCTGTCCTTCGAGGTCGAGTCGCACACCATCACCGCCGTGCTCGGCCCCAACGGCGCCGGGAAGACCACCACGCTCGAGACCTGCGAGGGCTACCGCCGGGCGCAGGGCGGGACGGTCCGGGTCCTCGGCCTCGACCCCGTCCGCCAGCGGTCCGAGCTGCTCCCCCGGATCGGCGTGATGCTCCAGTCGGGTGGCGCCTGGAGCGGCGCCCGTGCCGACGAGATGCTCCGCCACTTCGCGAGGCTGCACGCCCACCCACTCCCGATCGACCTGCTGATGGAGCGGCTCGCGCTCCACGAGTGCGGCCGGACGCCGTACCGGCGGCTCTCGGGTGGCCAGCAGCAGCGACTCGGCCTCGCGCTCGCCCTCGTCGGCAGGCCGGAGTTGGTCTTCGTCGACGAGCCGACCGCCGGCCTGGACCCGCAGATCCGCCGCGGCGTGTGGGAGCTGCTCGAGGAGCTGCGCGCCGACGGCGTGACCGTCGTGCTGACCACGCACTACCTCGAGGAGGCCGAGCGGCTCGCCGACAAGGTCCACATCCTCGACCAGGGCAAGCTCGTCGCGAGCGGATCACCGCTCGAGCTCACCCGTGGCGGCACCGTCGCCACGATCCGGCTCGTCGTGACCCAGCCGTTCCCCGAGGGCGCGCCCGAGGCGCTGGCCCGCGCCCTGGGCGACAGCACCGAGCTCACGGTCCTCGACCCGCTCAGCCTGCAGGTCTCCGGACCGGCCGACGGTACGACGCTCGCGACCGTCGCTGCCTGGTGCGCCGACCACGACGTGCTCCCCGAGTCGCTGTCGCTGGGACAGCGCAACCTCGAGGACGTCTTCCTGGAGCTCACCGGCCGGGAGGACTTCGCATGAGCACCGCGTCCAGGGGCACCTTCGCCCCCGCGCCCGGCGGCGCGCCCGTCCTGCGCCAGCTGCTGACGCAGGCCGGCATGGAGGCGCGGCTGATGCTGCGCAACGGCGAACAGCTGCTGCTGGCGGTCGTGATCCCCGTCGTGGTCCTGATCGGCGCGGTGCGCAGCGCGGACCGGATCGACCTCGGCATCGACGGCCGGCCGGTCGACGTGCTCACTCCGGGCGTGCTCGCGCTCGCCGTGATGTCGACCGCCTTCACCTCCCTCGCGATCGCGACCGGCTTCGAGCGCCGCTACGGCGTCCTCAAGCGGCTCGGCACCGCTCCCCTGTCCCGCACCACCCTGCTCGGCGGCAAGGTCGCGGCGCTCCTCGTCGTCGAGGTCATCCAGTTCGTGGTGATCGGCGGCGTCGGCCTCGCGCTCGGCTGGGACGGTCCGTCGGGCGTCGCCGGCGCGCTCGCCGTCGTGCTCGCGGCGCTCTGCGGCACGGCGGCGTTCGCCTCGCTGGGCATGCTCATCGCCGGCACCCTGCGCGCCGAGGCAACGCTCGCCGCCGCCAACCTCGTCTACCTGCTGCTGCTCGCCGGCGGCGCGGTGATCCTTCCCGCCAGCACGTACGGCGGTCTCGGGGACCTCGTGCAGTGGCTGCCCTCGGGCGCGCTCGGCGAGGCGATGCGGACCGCCTGCGACGGCGCCGTCGCCGTCCGGGACCTGCTCGTGCTGCTCGCCTGGGCCGTGCTCGGCTCCGCCCTGACCGCCCGGACCTTCCAGTGGGAGTGAACGTGACCACCTCGACCGCCGGCCGCCTCGCCCCCCTCCGGAAGGCCCTCGGCGACCGGCTCGTCCCCCTCGCGTGGGCCAACCTCGTCGCCAACATCGGCATCGTCGTCACTGGTGGCGCGGTACGGCTCACCGGCTCCGGCCTGGGCTGCCCGACGTGGCCGAAGTGCACGGACGAGTCCTATCTTCCGCATGGTGCCCTCGGCGTCCACGGGGCGATCGAGTTCGGCAACCGGATGTTGACCTACGTGCTCGTCGTGATCGCGGTCGCGTGCTGGTTCGCGGCCCGCGAGCGTGCAGCGGAGCACCCGCTCGCCGTACGGCTCTCGACGATCATCGCGCTCGGCATCCCCGCGCAGGCGATCCTCGGCGGGATCACGGTGCTGACCGACCTGAACCCCTGGATCGTCGCCTTCCACCTGCTGACGTCCATGGCGATCGTCGGCGTCTGCGTGCTCCTGCTGGACCACCTGGGCGGTCCCGCGCGCGCCTCGGCTCCCCTGCCGGTACGCCGCCTCACCGCCGGGCTCTTCGCCGTCGGCTGGGTCGTCCTCTACCTCGGCACCGTCGTCACCGGCTCCGGGCCGCACTCCGGCGACCTCGAGTCGAGGCGCACCGGCCTCGACCCCCAGGTGATGTCGCACGTCCACGCCTGGGTGGTCTACCTGCTGGTCGCGCTGACGCTGGCGACGCTCTGGCAGGCCCGCCGGCAGGGCCTGTTGACCCTCTACCGCGCCGCGCGGCTCCTGCTCCTCATCGAGCTGTCCCAGGGCGCGATCGGCTTCTGGCAGTACTTCACCGACCTGCCGGAGCTGCTCGTCGGCGTGCACATGCTCGGCGCGGGGATGACGTCGGCGGGCATCACCTGGGTGCTGCTGGCCACCCGGACGCGGGGCTGGTCCGACCAGGCCTGACCGGGAGCGACGACGTCACTCGACCAGCGCGGCCATCTCCTCGAGCGCAGCGATGATCGCCTCGTTGCCCTCGATGCCGTTCTCGGCGTTGCCGACGAGCGTCAGCACACCGCCGGCGACCTCGATGCCGCAGTAGTCGCCGGACACGGTGCCCGGGTAGCACTTGCCCTGGCCGACGGGCGTGACGGGGTACTGCCCGTCCGTGGCCTGGTAGGTCGTCCAGTCGTCCAGGTCGTCGTCCGGGAACCACTGGAACAGGATCAGGTCGGCCCCCTTGCGCGGGTACAGCGCCTGTGAGCGGTACTCCGACCGCTTCGCCTGCCGCTGGGACTCCGCCTCCTCGATCGGGACGCCGTGGAAGTGGTCCGGGAAGGTGAACGCGAGATCCTCGGTGGGCTCGGACGACGGCTCCTCCGTCAGCGGGTCGGTCGGCGTCTCCGCGGAGGCCGTGTCGCTCTCGCTCGGCGTCGACCCGTCTGTGGAGGCGTCCGTGGGGCCGTCGGTCTGTGTGGTCTCCGCGTCGTCCCGGTCCTTCGCCTCCGGGTCGTCGTCACCGGCCGAGACCGCGATCGCCACGCCGACGATGACCAGCACCAGCACGACCGCCGCGGCGATCGCACCGCCCACCAGCAGCCCGCGATTGCGTCCCGGCGGCCGCTGGCCCGGGGGTGGACCCCACCCGGGCGGCGGGCCCTGCGGCGGCGTACCCCATCCGGGCGGCGGGCCCTGCGGCGGGCCGCCGGGCGGCGGGCCCTGTGGCGGGAAGGAAGGGGGCGGCGGCAGCTGTCCGGACACGCAAGGGCCTCTCGATCACG
>DATLIG010000171.1:0-5309 GCA_035539555.1 Nocardioides sp.
CCTCAACGCCGAAGATGACGCTGACCCGATCCAGATCATCGCGCTCTACACCGAGGCCGAGCGAGCCTTCGGCAGTGGCGTGGTCTTCCTCGAGAAGCTGGTGACCGGCGCCCGGCACGTCGAGGTGCAGGTCATCGCCGACAGCCACGGGACGGCGTGGGCGCTCGGCGTCCGCGACTGCTCGGTGCAGCGCCGCAACCAGAAGGTCATCGAGGAGTCCGCCTCCCCGTTGCTCGACGACGCGCAAGCCGCCGACCTGAAGGGCTCGGCCGAGCGGCTGGCGAACGCGGTCGGGTACGCCGGTGCCGGGACCGTCGAGTTCCTCTACCACCCCGGCGAGCGGACCTTCGCGTTCCTCGAGGTCAACACCCGTCTCCAGGTCGAGCACCCGATCACCGAGGAGGTGACCGGCACCGACCTCGTCGCGCTGCAGATCCAGGTCGCGCGCGGCATTCCGCTGGCCGGCGAGCGTCCGGCCGAGCGCGGCCACGCCGTCGAGGCGCGGCTCAACGCCGAGGACCCGGATCGCGACTTCGCGCCCGCCCCGGGCCGGATCACGCGCCTGGAGTTCCCCGCCGGGCCGGGCATCCGGGTCGACACCGGCGTCGCCGAGGGCGACACCATCCCCGCCGACTTCGACTCGATGATCGCCAAGGTCATCGCCTGGGGCGCCGACCGCGACCAGGCGCTCGCCCGCCTGCGCCGCGCGATGGGCGAGACCACCGTGGTCATCGAGGGTGGCGCCACCAACAAGAGCTTCATCCTCGACCTGCTCGACCAGACCGAGGTCACCACGGGCACGCCCCGGTGGGCCGACACGGGCTGGATCGACCGCGTGCGCGGCGAGGGCCGCCTGCAGGCCGCCCGGCACTCCGGCGTCGCGCTCGTCGCTGCCGCGATCGAGGCGTACGACGAGGAGGAGCGTGCCGAGATCGCACGCCTCCTGCAGACCGCCCAGGGTGGGCGGCCGCAGGTCCAGCACGACCCGGACCGCACCATCGAGCTCAAGCTGCGCGGGGCGACGTACGCCCTGACCGTCCGGCAGACCGGGCCCGCCCGCTACCAGGTCACCGTCGCTGCGGGCGCCGACGAGCGCACCGTCACCGCCAGCCTGGACCGCATCGACGAGGTGCACGGGCGGCTCACCGTCGACGGCCACCGGTTCCGCCTCGTCACCGCCAACCACGGACCGGTCCAGCTGGTCGAGGTCGACGACGTCATGCACCGGGTCAGCCGCGACGAGGGCGGCATGGTCCGCTCGCCCGCGCCCGCGCTCGTCGTGTCGACCCCGCTCGCCGTCGGCGACGAGGTGACCGCCGGCCAGCCGGTCCTCGTGCTCGAGTCGATGAAGATGGAGACCGCCCTCCACGCGCCCTTCACCGGCCGCGTCAAGGAGCTGCTCGTCCGCGTCGGCAGCCAGGTCGAGACCGCGGCGCCGCTGGTGCGCCTCGAGCCGACCGGCGACGGCGAGGCCGAGGCGGGCAGCACCGCCAGCCTCGCGGAGCTCGACCTGCCGGTCCCGGTCGGTGCCGCCGCGGGCGCCGAGGGCTGCCCGCTCGACGACATCTCCAGCCAGATCCTCGGGTACGACGTCGAGGCCGGCCGCCGCCAGCAGCTGCTGTCCGCGCACCTGGCCGGTCGCGACGCGACGGCCGCCGGCACGCTCCACGCCGAGATGGCGCTGCTCTCGCTGTTCACCGACTTCGCCGAGCTCAGCCGCAACCGCCCGGCCGGCGACGAGCCGCCGGCCGAGCTGCGCGTGCACAGCTCCCGCGAGCACTTCCACACCTACCTGCGCAGCCTCGACCCCGACCGCGGCGCGCTGCCGGACCACTTCCGCGACAAGCTGCTCACGGTCCTCGCGCACTACGGCATCACCGATCTCGAGCGCACGCCCGACCTGGAGCGCGCGGTGTTCCGGGTGTTCCTCGCGCAGCAGCCGCCGTTCGAGGTCGACGTCGCCGTCGCCGTCCTCCAGCGCTGGCTCGGCGACCCGCCGCCGGCCGCCGAGGACGCCGCGGCGGTCCGGGCCCTCCTGGAGCGGATGGTCCGCGCGACCCAGCTCCGCTTCGCTGCCGTCGGCGACCTCGCCCGCTCGGTCCGGTTCGGCTGGTTCGACCAGCCGCTCGTCGACGACGAGCGCCGCACCGTCCTCGGGGGCGTCGCCGCCGAGGTCGAGGCGCTGACCGACCCGGCCGCGCCCGACCGCGACGCCCGGATCGACGCGCTCACCGCGATCCCCGAGCAGCTCGTCGGCTTCCTCCGCGACCGGCTCAGCCACGGGCTGCCCGCCCGTGAGCCGCTGCTGGAGGTGCTGATCCGCCGCCACTACCTCGAGTACGACCTGCACGACCTCACCGTCAGCAGCCCCGAGGAGTACGACGGCCGGCCGGTCGTCCACGCCGAGTACGCCACCGACGAGAAGGGCGCGACCCGGGTCGTCGCCACGATCGGCGACATCGCCGAGCTCGCGGATCCCGCCAGTGCGCTGGGCGCCGCGATCACCTCGGTGCTCACCGCCGACCACGACGACGTCGTCGAGGTCTACCTGCGCTGGCCCGATGCCCCGGCCGACCCCGAAGAGGTCTCCGCCGAGGTGGCCAAGATGCTCGCCGGCCAGGAGTTCGCCGCTCGCGCCCGCCGCGTCTCGGTCGCGGTCTGCCCGCCCGCGCCGCAGCCGGTCGGCTACTTCACGTTCCGCACCGAGGACGGCTTCGAGGCGCGCTCCGCCGGCACCTCGACCACCGAGCTGGTGGAGGACACCCTGGTCCGCGGCATGCACCCGATGGTCGGCCGCCGCCTCAACCTGTGGCGCCTGCGCGAGTTCGACGTCACCCGGCTCACCGCTCCCGACGACGTGCTCCTCTACGAGTGCGTGGCCAAGGCCAACCCGGCCGACCGGCGCCTGGTCGCCGCCGCGCAGGTGCGCCAGCTGGCCGTCGTACGCAATGAGGAGGGCGACGTCATCGCCCTGCCGCACGCCGAGCGTGCGGTGGAGAACTGCCTCGAGGCGATCCGCCGGGTCCGCACCGCGCGGGGCCGCGAGGGCACCAAGCTCGACGTCAACCACGTGTGGGTCACCGTGTGGCCCGTCGTCGACGCCGACCTCGACCAGCTGACCGCGCTGCAGGGCAAGATCACGCCGCTCAGCGAGGGTGCCGGCATCGAGGAGGTCCTCGCCGAGGGTCGCGTCGCCGGCCCCGACGGATCCCCCGTCCCGCTGGCGATCCGCTTCCACGCCAAGCCCGGCGCGGGCGTCGTGGCCGACGTGATCACGCCGCCGACCGAGCCGCTCGCGCCGATGGACGAGTACGCCGCCAAGGTCCTGCGGGCTCGGCGCCGCGGGCTGGTCTACCCCTACGAGCTGCAGGCGGTGCTCGCCGGCGGCGGCACGGTGGTCGAGCACGACCTCGACGACACCGGCGCGCTGGTGCCGGTGGACCGGGCCCCCGGCCACAACAAGGCCGGCATCATCGCGGCGGTCGTCACCACGCCGACGCCGCTGCACCCCGAGGGCATCACCCGCGTCGTCCTGTGCGGCGACCCGCTGAAGTCGCTCGGCGCCGTCTCGGAGCCGGAGTGCTCGCGGATCATCGCGGCCATCGACCTGGCCGAGGAGATGGGTGTCCCGGTCGAGTGGTTCGCCGTCTCCGCCGGTGCCCGGATCTCGATGGAGAGCGGCACCGAGAACATGGACTGGGTGGCCGCCGCACTGCGCCGGATCATCGAGTTCACCCAGGCCGGCGGTGAGATCAACATCGTCGTGGCCGGCATCAACGTCGGAGCCCAGCCGTACTGGAACGCCGAGGCGACGATGCTGATGCACACCAAGGGCATCCTCGTGATGACGCCGGACAGCGCGATGGTGCTGACCGGCAAGCAGTCGCTGGACTTCTCCGGCGGCGTCTCGGCCGAGGACAACCACGGCATCGGCGGCTACGACCGGGTGATGGGCCCGAACGGACAGGCGCAGTACTGGGTGCCCGACCTGGCCGGTGCCTTCGGCGTGCTGATGGCGCACTACGAGCACACCTACGTCGTCCCCGGCGAGGCCGGCCCGCGCCGTGCACCGACCACCGACCCGGTCGACCGCGACATCAGCGCGCACCCGCACGAGGGCGACTTCGCGACCGTCGGCGAGATCTTCTCGCCTGTGCACAACCCCGACCGCAAGCGGCCGTTCGACATCCGCACCGTCATGCGGGCGCTCGCCGACGCCGACCACGAGATGCTCGAGCGGTGGGCCGGCATGGCCGACGCCGACACCGCCGTCACCGTCGACACCCGGATCGGCGGCCACCCGGTCAGCCTCATCGGCATCGAGTCCCGCCCGGTGCCCCGTGCCGGCTTCCCGCCCACCGACGGCCCCGACACCTACACGGCCGGCACGCTCTTCCCGCGGTCGTCGAAGAAGGTGGCGCGGGCGATCAACGCGGCGTCGGGCAACCGCCCGGTCGTCGTACTCGCGAACCTGTCGGGCTTCGACGGCTCACCCGAGTCGATGCGCAACCTGCAGCTCGAGTACGGCGCCGAGATCGGTCGCGCGATCGTCAACTTCCGCGGCCCGATCGTGTTCTGCGTGATCTCGCGCTACCACGGCGGTGCGTTCGTGGTGTTCTCCAAGCGCCTCAACCCGGCGATGACGGTGCTGGCGATCGAGGGCTCCTATGCCTCGGTCCTCGGCGGTGCTCCCGCCGCGGCCGTCGTGTTCGCGGCGGAGGTGGCCAAGCGAGCTGCCGCCGACCCGCGGGTCGCGGAGCTGGAGCAGCGGATCGACTCGGCCGTCGACGGTGAGCGCGGTGCGCTCGTGGTCGAGCTCGCCGAGCTGCGGGCCCAGCTGCGCGCCGACAAGATCGCCGAGGTCGCCGCCGAGTTCGACGGCGTCCACAACATCCAGCGCGCCGTCGAGGTCGGTTCGTTCGACGCCATCGTCAGCGTCAGCGATCTGCGCCCGCGCATCATCGCCGCGATCGAGACCGGCCTGCCGGAGTAGGTTCGAGCCGAAACGAAGCCGCCCACCCTGTCGAACCAGGGTGGGCGGCTTCATTTCTCGGCTCGTCGGGTGGGCGATCGTCCCGGGTGATGCTCAGGAATCGGGCCCTCGGTCTATCGCGCACGAGAAGGCATAGGCGTCGAGCCGCCCGATCAGGGCCTCGATGTCACCGGCTGAGGCGTTGTCCCGCACTCGGAGCAGCGCGTGCGGGCGACCGTCTCGCGAACTGACCTCCACATCGCCGCGGAGCCCGGCGTCGTGGGTTTCCCGCATCACCACCCGCCGGACCGCATCGTGGACCAGCGGCACCTTGTGC
>DATLIG010000172.1:0-11671 GCA_035539555.1 Nocardioides sp.
CGGCTCCGTGAGGCCACCCGGGTCGAGAGGAGCGCCATCGCGCCCGGTCGTGGGCCGCGCGACAACGACAAGTTCATCCACGCCTTCAAGGGCCAGAACGTCGACCGCGCGCTCGCCCGCCGCAAGAAGGATGCCGAGCGCCGGCTGGAGGAGGCCGAGCGGGACCAGGTCCGCAAGCCGCCGGTGCCGCTGCGGCTGTCGACCGGCCTGACCTCGGTGGGGAGCGGCGGGAGGGTGGTCACGGTGCGCGACCTGTCGGTCGCCGGACGACTGCGGCTCCCGACACTCGACCTCGCCGCAGGGGAGCACCTCCTGGTCACCGGTGCCAACGGCTCGGGCAAGTCGACCCTGCTCGGCGTGCTCTCGGGCCGGGTCGCGCCGACGGGCGGGACCGCCCAGGTCGGTGCGCAGCGCGTCGTCGAGCTCACCCAGGACCCGGTCTTCCCGGACCTCACCGCGAGCGCGGCCGACACCTACGCCGCGCTGGTCGGCGACGACCTCGCCCGGCAGCGCCCGCTGCGCTCGCTCGGGCTGCTCCACCCGCGCGAGCACCCCAAGCCCGTCGTCCTCCTGTCGGTGGGGCAACGCCGCCGCCTCGCGCTGGCCGTCGCCGTCGCGACCGCACCGGACCTGCTGCTCCTCGACGAGCCGACCAACCACCTCTCCCTCGCCCTCGTGACCGAGTTCGAGGAGGCGATCGGCACCAGCCCCGGCGCGGTCGTCGTCGCCTCGCACGACCGCTGGCTGCGGCGACGCTGGGAGGGAGCGACGCTCGCGCTGGGCTGACCCGCGTCGCACCGGACATCCCGGTTGTCAGACGCGCGAGATCACGACCGTGACGTCCGGTACGACGAGTCGACCGCCGTGGCTGGCCCGATGTCAGCCGGTGAACGCGTAGGCGTCAAGCGGGTACCGCCGCGCCGCCCACATGGTCTCGAGCGTCGTCGCCGCGCGGAACGGGACGTCGCCGTTGTCGTCGAAGTAGTAGCTGTTGGCCAGCCCGCAGGAGTCCTGGAAGAAGACCTGGTGCCTGCGACGGCCCAGCGCCGCGGCGAAGTACGCCGCATTCGCCTCGGGCGTCACCTCGACCCGGGTGGCCCCGACCTTCCGGGCCTGCTTGAGGGCGCGGACGATGTGGGTGCCCTGGGTCTCGATCAGGTTGAAGTACGACGAGCCGTTGTAGCCGTACGGGCCGAGGATGGTGAAGAAGTTCGGGAAGCCGGGCACCGAGACGCCCTGGTAGGCCTGGAAGCGGTTCTCCTCCCACCACTTGTCGAGGTCGAGACCGCCGGCGCCGCGGACGGTGAAGGGCGGCATGTTGCCCTTCTCGAAGACCTTGAAGCCGGTCGCGAGGATCAGGACGTCGGCGGTGTGCTCGGTCCCGTCGGCGGTCCGTACGCCCGTCGGGGTGACGGCGGAGATGCCGGTGGTCTCGAGGGTCACGTTCGGCCGGTTGAACGTCGGCAGGTAGGAGTTGGAGAAGCTCGGCCGCTTGCAGCCGAGGGCGTAGCGCGGCGTCAACTGCTCCCGCACCGCGGGATCGCGCACGGCCTGCCGCAGGTGGGCGTGCCCCAGCCGCTCGCCCGCGGCCGCCACGGGGACCAGCCCCGCGAAGTGGGCCGCGACCGGGAAGGTCAGCTCGACGAACGACTGGCTCGCGAGCCGCGAGACCCGCTTGGCGCCGGGGATCCGGCGCAGTGCGGCGCGCGCCGCGCCGGGCAGCGGGGCGTCCGGCTTGGGCAGGCACCAGATCGGCGTGCGCTGGAAGACGGTGAGGTGCTCGGCGGTCCGGGCCAGGTGGGGAATCGCCTGCACGGCGGAGGCACCGGTGCCGATGATGGCGACGCGACGGCCGGTCAGGTCGACCGTGTGGTCCCAGCGGGCCGTGTGCATGACCGTGCCGGTGTAGTCGGCGAGTCCCTCGATGTCGGGGAGCTTCGGCTGGGTGAGCACGCCGGTCGCGCTGACCACGTGCCGGGCCGTGAGGGTGTCGCCGCCGTCGGTGTCGAGCCGCCACAGGTGTGCCTCGTCGTCGAAGGTGGCGGCCGTGACCGACGTCCGCAGGCGGGTACGCCGCCTCACGTCGTACTTGTCGACGCAGTGCTCGGCGTATGCCTTCAGCTCGCGGCCGGGGGCGTAGACGCGCGACCAGCCGGCGACCTGCTCGAACGAGAACTGGTAGCTGAAGGACGGGATGTCGACCGCGACGCCGGGATAGGTGTTCCAGTGCCAGGCGCCGCCGAGGCCGTCGCCGGCCTCGAGCAGGAGGTAGTCCTCGAAGCCCGCGCGGGACAGCAGGATCGCCGCGCCGATGCCGGAGAAGCCGCCGCCGATGATCACGACCTCGTGGTCGGGGAGCAGGGTCATGCGAAGAGGTCCTCTCGGTGGGCGGCGGTGGCGCCGAGGATGATGCAGTCGACGTGGTGCTCGATGCCCTCCGCGCTGCGGATCCCGCCCGGGACCAGTGCGTAGACGGGCCACGTGATGAGCGTGCAGTGGGGCTCCTGCAGGGCCGCGTAGTAGCGGCCGTCGACCAGCGGGCGGTTCCGGTTGAAGCGTGCGTCCGGGGTCAGCCGGCGACGCGTCCACGGTTCGCGCACGCGCAGCCGCAGGCTCAACCGTGCGGCGGGAACGGCCAGCGCGCGGGGCAGCGGCAGGGGCAGCGGGAGCAGCCAGTCCGGCTCCTCCTGGAACACCTTGACCGTTCGCGCGGTGCGGACGATCTCCGGCACGACGATCGCCGCCTCGCGCCCGGGCGCGATCACCGCGACCGATCGGCCGGTGAAGGCGCGACCGCGCCACTCCTCGCCGCGGATCAGCTCCCCGTCGTACCGGCTGCTCGGGCTGCTCGGGCTGCTTCGGGTCGTCATGGCCGTCACGACGCCACCGGCTCGTGGGTCAGCTCGTCCACCCACGCCTGGGGCTTGCCGAGCAGCTTGGCGGGCACGAAGGAGGTCAGCCTCACCATCGGGTCGGCCAGCAGGCGGTGGTACGGCGACGTGCGGTCCACCACCATCGCGGCCTGCGCCTTGAGCACGTGGTAGGCCGGGATGCGCGACGTGTGCGCGCCCCGCGAGCCGATCGTGGCGAAGCGCTTCACCGCGTTGTAGAGCTTCTGCTCGGGCAGGCCCATCGCGACGATGTTGTCGCGCATCTTGTTGATGAGCGGCGTGAACACGACGACCAGGCCGATGATCACCTGGGGCGAGAGCAGCGCCAGCGACTCGATGAGCAGCTTGTGCAGGGGACCGGCGCCGATCAGCTCGAGCACCTGGAAGTCGACGGTGATGTGCCGCGCCTCGTCGGAGTTGATGTGCCGGAACACCTCGTGGCAGACCGGGTCGTGCACCTCGTCGAGCAGGAACTTCACCAGTGCCCCGTCGAGCGCGCACTCCAGCAGCGGGATCAGCGTGGCCAGACCGGTGAGCGGGAGGGTGTCGCCGTAGTCGTCGAGGACCTTGATCGCGAGCTTCACGTTGATGTTGGGCTCGGGCGGGTTGCCGTCCTCGTCGAGCATGCCCCAGCGCTTCATCAGGGCGAGCTCGGCGTTGGCGTGCTTCTGCTCCTCGGCGTGGAAGTACTCGTAGATCCGCTTGATCGTCGGCGTCGGCGCCTTCTTCGCCAGCGACGCGAAGCCGCGCGCGCCGACGTGCTCGATCCAGACCAGGTCGGCCATGAAGGGCCTCATCTTCGCCCGCACCTCGTCGGTCACGAGCTCGGCGCCCGGGGCGTTCCAGTCGATGTCGGCGAGCGACCACTGCTTGTCCTTGATGGTCTGCAGCATCGCGTCGAAGTCGTAGCCGGTCACGGCGGGCTTCTCGGTCGTGGTGGTCATCAGGAGGCACCTTCCTCGTCGGGGACGAAGCGGCCGAGCAGTCCGGCCGCGCGGGTGTAGGGAGCGGGGAGCAGGCGCTTGGTGCGCCAGAGCAGCTGCGCGTCGAGCTGGGGTACGACGTACAGGCGGCCCTTGTCGTGGGCGTCGAGCGTCGTGCGGGCGACCCGGTCGGCCGAGAACCCGGCGATCCGGGCGATGCGGCGGGCCATGCCGGCGGCGCCCGGGTCGATCAGCTCGCCGTCGAAGATGTTGGTCCTCACGAAGGTCGGGCAGAGCACGGTGACGGCGATGCCGGTGCCGGCGAGCTCGGCGGCGAGGGTCTCCGACAGGCTGACCACACCGGCCTTGCTGACGTTGTAGGCGGCCATCCGCGGCGCGGCGGTGAAGCCGGCGGCGGAGGCCACGTTGATGACGCCACCGCCGTTGCCGGCCCGGCGCAGGGTCGGGACGAAGACGTGGCAGCCGTGGATGACGCCCCACAGGTTCACGCCCAGCGTGCGCTGCCAGTCGGACAGGGGCGCCTCGCCGACGACCGTGCCGCCGGCACCGATCCCGGCGTTGTTGACGACCAGGCGGGGCGCCCGGTCGAGCCAGTCGATCGCCGTGTCGTGCAGCGCCTGGACCTGCGCCACGTCGGCGACGTCGCACGCCACGGCGAGCGCCTCACCGTCGCCGGCCTCGATCGCGGCGACGGTCTCCTTGGCGGCGGTCTCGTCGAGGTCGGCGCAGACGACCCGGCCGCCGCGGCGGGCGAGCTCGCGGGCGAAGGCGCGGCCGATCCCGCTGCCCGCGCCGGTCACCACCGCGTCGGCGTGCTTCGTGCGTCGTGTCATCACGGCCTCAGGCCTCCTTGGCGTTCGGGATCAGGGTCAGCGCCGCCCGGCGGCGCTGGACCTCCAGCTGCTCGTCGATGAACTCCGCGGCCACGTCGAGCGCGCGATCGGCCTCCGGGACGACCCGGGACAGCGCCTGGAAGACGTGCATCTGGTCGGGCCAGACCTCGAGCCGGCAGCTCGCGCCGGCGGACTCCAGGCCCCGCGCCAGCTCGATCGCGTCGGCGGCGAGCATCTCCCGCGCTCCGGCCTGCACCAGCGTCGGCGGGAACCGGTCGGCGCCGTCGAAGGAGAAGCGCAGCCGGGGGGCCGTGGGCGCGTGGCCGGCGATGTAGAGGTCGAGCAGTCGCGCCGCCCGGGCCGCCGAGATCATCGGGTCGGGGCGCATCCGCTCGCGTGCGGCCGCCAGTGACATGGTGAGGTCGAGGACCGGCGAGAACGCGACGAGGGCCGCCGGCGGCGTACGGCCCTCCCGGATCAGCTCCAGCGCCAGGTCGACGGCTAGGTGGCCGCCGGCAGAGTCGCCGGCGAGCACGATCCGGTCCGGCTCGTGGCCCTCGTTGAGCAGCCAAACGTAGGCCGCCCGCACGTCGTCGGCCGCAGCCGGGAACCGGTGCGACGGCGCGAGCCGGTAGTCGCAGGCGAACACGGGCAGGCCGGTCTTCGCCGACAGCCGGGTGGTGATGCCGCGGTGGGTGCGGGCCGAGCAGATCGTGTAGGCGCTGCCGTGGACGTAGAGCACGACGCCGTCCTCGCGTTCGGCCCCGGGGCCGCGGACCCACTCGCCGCGCGGCGTCGGACCGGTCGTCACCGGACGGGCCACGCGGACCACCCGGCTGCCGCCGAGGGCCGGGCCGAAGAGGGCGAGACTGCCGGCCACGAGGTGCCGGGAGAAGCGCACGCCGTACCGGTTGGCGGGGATGAAGGTCGTCAGCGGCCGCAGCGTCCGGGACGTCGCCTCGGCGGCGATCCGGCTGCGGACCGAGCCGCGGGCGGCGTTGCCCGGTCGGCCCTGTTTCTGAAGGCGCATGCCGTCAGATTGCATTCTGAGGGCACATGCCGTCAAGATGTTCGCGTGGAAGAAGCCCGGGCGGAGGCGCCGGCCCCGCGTCGCCGGTACGGCGGGAAGTCGGCCGAGCAGCGACGTGCCGAGCGTCGCGAGGCGCTGGTCGCGGCTGCCCTGGACATCTGGCAGGAGAGCGGCTGGGCCGCCGTGACGATGCGCGGCGTGTGCGCCCGCGCCGCCCTGACCGACCGCTACTTCTACGAGAGCTTCGCCGACCGCGACGCCCTGCTCGCCACGCTGTGGGACCAGATGCGCGACGAGACGCTGGCGATGATGCTCGCCGCGATCACGCCGCACGCCCACGAGGGCCCGCTCGACCAGCTGCACGCCGCGCTCTCGGCCGTCGTCCACCACATCGGCGACGAACCGCAGCGCGCCCAGATCGTGTTCGGCGACCACGCCGGCAGCGCCGTGCTCGAGCAGCGCCGCCGCGAGACCATCCAGCTCGCCGTGACGCTGATGATCGACCTCGCGCGGCCCTACCTGCGCGACGACATCGACGAGGTCGGCTTCCGGGTCGCCGTCCTCACCGGCATCGGCGGGTTCGTCGAGGTGATGCTCGCCTGGCGCTCCGGCCTGATCGAGGCCGACGTCGACCAGCTGGTCGAGCACCTCGCCGCGGTGGGGGCCGGGCTGGCGCCGCAGTTCCTCCGCGGCTAGGGCGAGTCTCCGAAGTCCGCGCCTACTGCGCGGCGTCTCCGACGCGATCTGGTGGTGTTCGCGTCGCTCGACGGACGATGCGACACGACGTCGCTCCGCCGCCTTGCCGGAACGGCCGGAAACGCCGCTCGCGACGGCGCCGACTTGAGGCACGACCTGGGGAACCCCCGCCGCACCTGTCCCGTCGTATGGTCGTGACGAGAAGAGAGCATGTCGTGCTGGCCCGGCTGTTGACAACGGCCCGGACCTACGCCGTCGTGGGCGCCATCGTGCTGGGCCTGGCCGGTTGCAGCGGCATGACGGGGCGCGAGGCGGGACCCGACGCTCCCAGCGGCGGGCTGGGGACGTCGCCCGCCGCGTCGGCGTGCCGCGACGTCGACGTCAGCGTGTTCGCGTTGGGCGGCATCGCGGACTTCCAGCCGATGTCGCCCGAGGAGCTCCGGGCGGAGGCCGACCTGGTCGCGGAGGTCGTGCTCGAGGGCATCAGTCCGGGGGACCGCGCCGGCGGCGAGCTCCCGTTCGTGGTCGGCGAGCTGCGGACCGCGGAGGTGTTCGTCGACCGATCCGACGTCGTACCGGCCGACGGAGCGCTGCGCCTGCGGATCGGCCAGGGCCCCTACCGGGGCAGCACCGGCGAGCCGGCGTACCAGGTCGAGCACTTCCGCCAGGCCGTGCCGGTCGGCACCCGGATGGTGGTGTTCGCCGATGATCCCGGGCCCGACGGCCTCCTCGACACGTACTGGCAGGGGCTTCTCGTCGACGACTGCGGCGTTCTCGTCGGCGGCAAGGAGCCGCTGATCGGCGCATGGACGTCGTACCGCTCCATGGACGACCTGATGACGTTCCTCCGCGGCTGATCCCCCCGGCCGAGAACCAATCCCCGCCCGCCCGCGTCACAACCGGCAAGGATCACCGTGGAAGGGTCGTGGCCATGAACCGCATTGCCGTCGTCGCGCTCGCCGCCGCTGCCGTCCTCGGGACGACCGGCGGGATCACGCTCGCCGTGAACACCGTCGGGTCGGACGACGAGGACCCGCCGTCGGGCCGGCCGAGCGAGTCGGAGTCCACGCCGGTCGACGGCGGCCCGTCCGCGAAGGACCCCGCGGACCTGGACCCGCTCTACTACGCCGACGGGGCCATCCACGACGGCACCACGAACGTCCCGGTCCCCACCCAGGTCGCCTCGGGCACCGTCTCCTCGCTCGCGGAGGTCGAGGGGGGCTGGCTCATCGTCAACGTCGACTCGGACACCAGCGGTGACCCCATCTTCTCCGGCACCTTCGTCCCGGAGAGCGGCGAGGCCTGGCGGATCGGGGAGTGGCGCGGCAACCCGGACATCAGCGCCGAGCGCGACCGGGTCGTCTACGGCAACGGGGTCAGCTGGCGCGTCGCGACCTTCGCCGACCGGACCACGGAGCCGCTCGACGTCGTCGACGGCGCTGGCACGGAGCCGGCGTTCATCGACGTCGTCAACGGCCTGCCCGGCGTCGCGATCGGTGCAGGCGGCCTGATCACCGGCTGGACGGTCGGCGACTCGACGCGCCTCGTCGAGACCGAGCAGGACGGCTGGACCCACCAGGACTGGGGCCCGCGGGGGGTCGACGTACCGATCACGTCGCCGGACGGCACGCAGGCCGTCGCGGCCTACCGCAACGCGGACTACGCGCCGGAGAACCCGGTCGGCGACTGCCTCACCGGCGGCCCCGCCGACGACGCCGGCGCGTGGTGGAAGGTGTGCGACGTCGGTGCGGCGTCACTCGAGCCGTGGTCACCGACGGGGAAGCGCCTGCTGGTCACGGGTACGACGGGCGACGGCCCCGGGCCGTCCTGGGTGCGCGTGCTCGACCCGGCCACGGGGGAGAAGGAGAGCGAGTTCGACCCGACCGGCCTGCTCGCCGGCGCGACCTGGGGTGACGACACGACGGTCTTCACGCTGACCCTGGACGACAGCACCCTCGCCGCCACGATCAAGCGGTGCGAGACGGGCGCGCAGACGTGCGAGGAAGTGAAGCGGGTGCCGGACACGGCGGTGCTCGGCACACGCTGAGCCCGGGCTCGCGCCCGTTCGCGGGAAGGGTCAGTCCTTCGGGCAGGCCGGTCCGATCTCCAGCGTCCCGGCCGACCTGCTGACCCTGCCGCCGGGCCCGGTCGCCTCGAGGGTGACGGTGTGCGTGCCGACCTGCCCGGCGTCGAAGCCGGAGGTGATGGTGCCGGACCAGGCGCCACCCCCCTGGCTGACCAACGCGTACGACTGCCCGGTGCCGCTGACGATCGCGCGGACCTTCGTGGCGTTCGTGGTGAGGGCGGTGACGGTGACCGTGTAGGGGCAGCCGGCGAACTGGTAGACCTTCAGGTCGCCGGAGACCGACGACATCCCCGCCCGGGCGAGCGTCGGCGGGTCGGCGGACGGAGTCGGGGTCGGTGTCCGGGTCGGCGCCGGATTCCGCGTCGGGCGGGTGGTCGGGTCGGAGGGCTCGGGCGTCGTGGTCGTCTCGGTGGTCGACTCGGTGGGCGACACGCTCTCGCTCGGTGTCGCGGAGGCCGAGGGCGTCGGCGTCGCGCTGGGCGAGTGGGACGGACTCGCGGACCCGGTGGCCGACGGTGCGGGGACGCCCGGCGCGCCGACGTACACGAGGCGTTCGGCGGAGCGGACATCGCGGTCGCCGTCGCGCAGCACCACGAGCGTGTGCTCGCCGGCGGCGGCGTCCCAGTCGAAGGTGGCGAACAGGAGCTTGCCGTTGCGCTCGACGTCGCCGGCCTCGGCGACCTGCTCGCCGTCGACCTCCAGCACCAGGTCGTCGATCCGGGTCTCGGCGGTGGCGTGCGCGCTCACCACGACCTCTCCCGGCACGACCTGCGTGCCGGCGAGCGGCCCGTCGATCCAGACCGACGGGTCCCCGGCGTCGTCGGCGCCGAGCGTGCCGAGGGCGAAGGTGGCGACGCCGACCGTCGCGGCGGCGCCCGACGCCGCGGCGGCAACCCATCCCATGGCCCGACCGTACGACGCCGGACCGACCCGGCGAGGTAGGGATTCGTCGTAATTCCTCCCAGGACCGGAGCAGGCGGCCCCTGACGGCCCTACTGTCGCGCCATGCCTCGTCGGGTCTGGGCGTGGGTCGCCCATGCGGTCGCATGGTCGCTGCTCGCCGTCGGTGTCACGGTCCTGGTCCTCGAGCGCCGCGGCGACGACGAGCCCGCCGCGGCCGAGACCACGCGGTACGCAGCGATGCCCTTCCCGAGCACGCTCTCGCTCACCGGCACCGACCGTGGTCGGATCGGCTCCCGCTTCCGGTTCACCGCCGAGGGCTTCAGCGACGCCGGCACCACCTCCGTGACCCTGTACGACGGCAGCCGGGTCGTCGACGAGGCCCGCCCCGGCACGGACCGCACCGGAGGGGCGGGTGAGCTCGACCTGGTCCTGCCCGCGCTCAGCGTCGGCCGGCACACCGTGCACGCGGTCGTGACGGACGGCGACGGGCAGGTCGCGGAGACGGCCCCGGTGACGGTCCTCGTCGGAGCGGCCGCGGGCGACCTGGACGTGCCGGTCGTCGTACCGGTGCTGGAGGACGAGCGTCCACGCGACGTGGCCGCGCGGCTCGGCGTACCCGTGTCGGCACTGGCTGGTCGGGTCCGCGGTGGCGCACTCGTCGTGAAGGTCGCGCCCGACGCCGGGGCGCTGCTGGTCGACGGAGACGAGATCGTCGTGGGCCCGGCCGCCGCCCTGGGACCGTTCACCCTGACCGCACAGGCGAGTGGCTGTGGCGTGAAGCTCGATGCGGAGGGCGCGGGCGGCGCGGTCACGTACTTCCGCGGCGGCGGCTCGACGGCCGGCTGGGTCGAGGTCCGCAGCAGCGTCGCCGACCTGTCGCCGGGCACCCACGTCTTCTTCGCCCGCTCCGGCGGACGCGACTCGGGCACGGTCCAGGTGAGCGTCCCGGACCGTTGTGCCGAGGGCTATGGCTGGACCGGCGACGCCTCGGTCGTCGACGGCGTGCTGGCGATCCCCGCGGCGACGAACGGCGTCTTCCTCCACCTCTCGGTCGACGGCCGGCCGTGGATCCGCGTTCCTGCGTCCCAGGACGAGGCGCTCGACGCCGGCACGAGGACCTCGATCGCCCACCTCCTCCCGGCGCTCGACGGGCGGCGGCTCGAGCTCGAGGTGTGGCAGTCCGGTGAGTTCCCGCGGCGGGTGGCGTCCGGTCGGCTGCGGGTGCCCTCGGACCGCTCGCTGGCGAGCATCGTCGGGGAGCCGTCGGCGGTGGCGCTCACCGTGAGGACGCCCGACGGTGAGCGCACCGGCATCCAGCTGGGCACCCAGCACGAGGAGCTCACCTTCACCTGGACCGCCGCCTCGCCCGCGGCGAAGCGGGTGCGCTGGCAGGTGCTGGTCGTCGACTCCCGGACGTCGAACCTCTCGCTCTCCCCGCCGGGCCTGCTCGCCTCCGGCGTCTCCGAGGGCGACGCGAAGGGCACCTTCACCGTCGACACCGCCGACATCCTGCGTGCCGACGCCGAGCCCGAGGGAGGCGCGGTGCCGAAGGGGACCGCGGTGGCGCTGAAGCCCCCCGTGCCGACGGGGACCTTGGCGAGCACGCCGTCGTACGCCTCGCTGGTGCCGGTGAGCGCTCTCACCGATCCCAGCCCGCCGGTCGAGCTGCCGGTCGAGGGCAGCGCCGTCTACGTGCGCGTGGTGACCGAGACCGGTCCGGCCGCGGCGTCGCCGGACGTCCTCGTGCGCCTGCCGGTCCACCAGTCGAAGGGCACCGGCGTCGACTTCCAGGTCGAGAACCTCCACCTCGACGCCGGCCGCGCGCCCAACCCGAAGGCCGTCGGCTGCCTGGTCGTCGACGTCCCGTGGACGCTGGCCACGCGGCCCACCCACGAGGCGTACGGCTACGGCGGCGTCAAGGGCGACCTGACGACGTACGTCGCCAGCCAGTTCTACCCGCAGGACGGCACCTGGTGCCCGGGCGCCTTCCCGCCGCCGAAGGGCTGCGACGCCTGGTACTGCGACGTCGTCGACTTCGTCGTCGACGCGGCCGGCGTGGTCGTGGGCGTGGTGGTGCAGGTCTACTCGCTGGTGTCCTACGCCTACAACGGTGTGATCGACGGCGTGGTCTCCGCGATCGCCAAGTACAACCCGCTCTGCGTCGCTCTCGGCGCCGCGAGCAGCGGCGCCGGTGACGGCTGCGAGACGGTCGTCGGCTTCGCGACCCGCGCAGCGGTGACCGCCGTCCTCGCCTCGGTCGGCCTGCCGCCGTCGCTGCCGACCACCGA
>DATLIG010000173.1:0-6226 GCA_035539555.1 Nocardioides sp.
GGTCGCGAACTTCTGCAGCTCCAGCCGGTCGCGCGGCTCGGGCTCGTCCTCGATCAGTGCGTAGGCCGCGTCCATCCGGAACTTCGGCTTCGACGTGCGCGCCGGGGCGCCGCGGCGCAGCCAGGCGAGCTCCTTGCGGACGAGGTTCTGCCGCCGGGCCTCCGCGGCCGCCGCCTGCCGCTGCCGCTCGGCCTTGGCCAGCACGAAGGCGGCGTACCCGCCCTCGTAGGCGTCGACGACGCCGTCGTGGACCTCCCAGGTCTGCTGGCAGACCGCGTCGAGGAACCACCGGTCGTGGGTGACGACGACGAGCGCGGACGGGCGCGCGGCGAGGTGGGCGGCGAGCCAGGCGACCGCCTCGTCGTCGAGGTGGTTGGTGGGCTCGTCGAGGATGACCAGGTCGTGCTCCCCGAGCAGCAGCCCTGCCAGCGCGCAGCGGCGGCGCTCGCCACCGGACAGCCCGGCGACGGCACGGTCGAGGTCGACGCCCGCGAGCAGGACGTCGACGATCTCGCGCAGCCGGGAGTCGGCGGCCCACTCGTGGTCCGCCTTGCCCTGCAGGACGACCTCGCGCACCGTGTGGGTCTCGTCGAAGTCGTCGTGCTGCGCGAGTACGCCGACGAGGAGTCCCCGCTGTCGCGAGACCCGGCCCGCGTCCGGCTCCTCGGCGCCGGTCATGATGCGCAGCAGGGTCGTCTTGCCGTCGCCGTTGCGCCCGACGATGCCGATCCGCTCGCCGGCAGCGACGCCGAGCGACACGTCGGTGAGCAGCGGACGGATGCCGTAGGCCTTCGAGACCCGCTCCAGGCTGAGCAGGCTCCGGCCCTGGCCGGGGTCAGGCATAGGTCACCACGTGGGCTCCGGCGACCGGTCCCGGCGCGATCGTGCACCGGAACCCGCGCTCGGTCAGGTCCGCCACGACGCTCCGCGCCTCCTCGACGTCCTCGTGCAGCATCAGCAGGGTCGGGCCCGAGCCCGACAGCAGGACGCCGTCGGGGCCGAGGATCCGCAGCTGGGCCTCGACGTCGACGAGGTCGGGGCGCAGGTCGCGGGCGGCGGGCCACAGGTCGTTGTGGAGCAGGGCGCCGACCTCGTCGGTGTAGCCCTCGGCCAGCGCGTCGACGAGCGCCTGGGGCACCGGAGGCTCCGGGGCCGCGGCGGGGGCGAGCACGTCGAAGTGACGGTAGACGGCCGGCGTCGAGAGCCCCTCGTCGGAGAGCACCACGACCCACCACACGGAGCTGCGGTCCGGGATCGGCGTGACCACCTCCCCGCGACCGGTGCCGAGGGCAGTGCCGCCCAGCAGCGCGAAGGGCACGTCGCTGCCCAGCTCGCCGGCGATCCGGAGCAGGTCCTCGTCGCTGGTCTGCAGGTCCCACAGCCGGTCCAGCGCCAGCAGCGTCGCGGCCGCGTCGGCCGATCCGCCGGCCATGCCGCCCATGACGGGGATGCCCTTGGCGATGGTGATCCGCGCCGCCAGGTCGAGGCCGTGGTGCGCCACGAGCGCCCGGCCCGCCTTGATGGCGATGTTGTCGTCGTCGAGCGGGACGCCGTCGATCGGCGCGGTCAGCCCGACGGACCAGTCGGGGGCGTCGGTGACCGTCACGTCGTCGTACAGGCCGACGGCCTGGTAGACGGTCGCGAGCGGGTGGAAGCCGTCCTCGCGGGGACGGCCGACACCGAGGTGGAGGTTGATCTTCGCGGGGGCACGCACGGTGACCCGGCCGGTCGGCTCGACCATCGCCTCACTCATCGGCACCGTCCTGCGCCTCGGGACCCACCTCGGCGAGGGCGATCGTGAGGGCGACGAACTCGTCGATGCCGAGCGCCTCGCCCCGGGTCAGCGGGTCGATGCCGGCGGCGAGGAGCGCGGCCTCGGCCGGCCCGGACCCGCCCGCCAGGTTGCGGAGCGCGCCACGCAGTGCCTTGCGCCGCTGCGCGAAGGAGGCGTCGATGACGGCGAAGACCTGCTGGCGGGTGACGCGGTCGGTCGGCGGCGCGTGGTGGGTCCACGCGACCAGGCCGGAGTCGACGTTGGGCGCGGGCCAGAAGACGTTGCGACCGATCGCGCCGGCGCGGCGCACGTCGGCGAACCACGCGGCCTTGGCCGACGGGACGCCGTAGGTCTTCGACCCGGGAGGCGCGGCGAGGCGATCGGCCACCTCGGCCTGCACCATGACCAGGCCGTGCTCGAGCGAGGGCAGCAGCGCCATCAGGTGCAGCAGCACGGGCACCGACACGTTGTAGGGCAGGTTGGCGACGAGCGCCTGCGGCGCCGGACCCGGTACGACGTCGACCGTCATCGCGTCCGCCAGCACGACCTGGAGCCGGTCGGCCTGCGCGGGCGCGAACGCCGCGATGGTCGAGGGCAGCTCGCCGGCGAGCAGCGGATCGACCTCGATCGCGGTGACGGTGGCGCCCACCTCGAGCAGCGCGAGGGTCAGCGAACCGAGCCCCGGGCCCACCTCGACGACGACCTCGCCCTCGACGACGCCGGACTCGCGCACGATGCGGCGCACGGTGTTCGCGTCGATGACGAAATTCTGCCCGCGCTGCTTGGTCGGGCGGAGATCCAGCCGCGCGGCGAGCTCGCGGACCTCTGCCGGGCCGAGGAGGCGCGGCGCGGAGGTCTCGGTCATGGGCCCCAGCGTAGTGAGCCGGGGAACCATTTCCCGCCGCCGCCCGTCGGAGCGGTCATGCGACGCCCTCTCGGACTCCTCCTGCTCCCCCTCTCCCTCCTGCTGGCGCTCGCCCTCACCGCCTGCGGCGACGACGACCGACGCGGCCGGGACGGCGGGGACGGCGGGGAGACCACCATCGACTTCACCTCGCTGGAGAACGTCCAGTGGCGCGAGGACCTCGGCTGCGGGCTCGGGTTCGGGACCGTCGACAGCGGCGGCTACTTCCGGCTGACCGTGCACCACACCGGCGACCGGGCAGGCTCCCTGCCCCGCTCGGTCGAGCTGCCCGACCCGGAGTGGGAGGCGGAGGTCGTGTCGGGGAAGCACCTCGCCGCGAACTGGTGCAACGACGTGATCCTCGAGCCGGAGGCGGAGGTCGCGAAGACCTGGCAGCTCGTCGAGGGAACGCTCACCTTCGACGGCCCGATCCCGCCGCTCTCCTCCCCGAGCAAGCCACTCGAGGCGCGGGCCACGCTCACCGGGATCGTCGTCGAGGACGCCGACGGCGAGCGGACCGCCATGGCCGACGTGTCCCTCCACAACGGGCAGTGGGGGTTCTTCGCCGGATAACGGTCCGCTCGCCGTGAGCGGGTGGATCAGTTGGATCGGGTGGATCCTGGATCAGCGGGGCAGGCCCAGCGCCGAGGCGCAGCCCGGCCAGGCGCCGTACCCGCCGGCCGCGTCACGCATCTTGGTCGCGATCGCGATCTGGGTCTCGCGCGAGGCCTGGTGCGGGTAGCCGGAGCCACCCCACGCGTGCCACGTGCTGAGGCTGAACTGGAGGCCGCCGTAGTAGCCGTTGCCGGTGTTGATGGCCCAGTTGCCGCCCGACTCGCACTGCGCGAGGCGGTCCCAGACGGTGTTGCCGCCGGCGAAGTTCGCCGCCGCGGACTTGGTGCCGACGTGGACGACCTCGGTGCGCGGCGCCTTGGTCACGTCCTGGGTCAGCACGATCCGCTGCACGACGTCGCCGTTGCGGACGATGACGCGGTAGGTCACGTCGCGGATGCCGTCGACACCCTCGGTGACGACCTTGCGCTCGCCCTCGAACATCGAGTCGTCCTCGATCTCCTTGACCGGAGCAGGCACGACCTCGTCGTCGATGCTGCGCTTGCGCTGCTCGATGTCGGTGAACACGATGCGGTCACCGTCCTCGACCTTCGAGGTACGACCGGGACGGACCTTGTCGAACTCGTCCGGCTCGACGCCGACCTCGGCGAGGGCGTCCTCGACGGTCAGCGCGGGGACGGTGCGGGTCACGGCCTTCTTGCCGGCCAGCTTGAAGACGAGCTTCTTCGGGGTCACGACCTCGATCTCGGCGCCGCCGCGGTCGATGTCCGCGCCACGGCTGGTCGAGAGTCGGCTGTCGGCGTACACGACGCCGATCTGGGTGAGCGCGCCCTGGACGTCGGTGGCCGTCACCCAGTGGGTGGAGGTCTTGCCGTCGACGGTCAGCTCGATGGGACGGCTGTACCGGACGGAGATGCGGTCGCCGCTGTCGACCTGCTCGTCGACGCCCGGCTGGACCAGGTCGCGAGAGCCGATCTCGATGCCTTCGGCGTCGAGGACGTCCTGGACCGTGTCACCGAAGGTGCTGACCGTGCGCTCCTTGCCGTCGACGGCGAGCGTGACCTCCGTGGAGAGGGAGGTGTAGCCGTAGGTCACCGTCGAGACCGCGAGGAGGACCCCGACGACCGTGGCGACGAGGGCCACTCGGCTCTCGGTCAGCTTCTTGAGGCCCGCTCTGATGGATGCAGGCGCGAGGGACTGGGCAAGGTGAGGGCGCGCAACTCGCACGATTCTCCGATGTTCGTACTCTCCGGGCCTCGGCAACCAGTTCCCTCCGGGGATGCGCCCGCGCGTGCGGGCGGGCCCCCCAGAACCCGTGCGAACTGGTCGGAACACTGCAATCCGATCCCGGCCGTCGCCTCTACCAGAACAAGTGCGAGCGCCGATCGCAACTCCTGAGAGCCCTCTCCACGCTCAGCGCGTGACCCGTCTCACGCGGATTTGCTAACTTTTGTTAGCACCGGCGCGGGGTCACCAGCCACCTCCGAAGGCCACCTCGGTGTTCGCGTCGACGGCCGCGCAGAGGTCCCCGAGGTCCTCCCCGCGCTCGGCCGCCATGACCCGCATCGTCACCGGGACGAGGTACGACGCATTGGTGCGGCCGCGGTACGGCGACGGGGTCAGGTAGGGCGCGTCGGTCTCCACGAGCACCCGGTCCTGCGGGGTCGCCCGGAGCGCGTCGCGCAACGGCCCGGCGTTCTTGAAGGTGACCGTCCCCGCGAAGGACAGGTGGGCACCGCGATCGAGGCAGGCGCGGGCGAAGTCGGCGTCGCCGGAGAAGCAGTGCATCACCCAGCGCTCGGGAGCGCCCTCGGCGTCGAGCACCTCCAGCACCTCGTCGTGGGTGTCGCGGTCGTGGATGACGAGCGTCTTGCCGAGCCGCTTCGCGATGTCGATGTGCCGCGCGAAGGACTCGACCTGCACGGCCCGGCCGTCCTCGCCGGTACGGAAGGCGTCCAGCCCGGTCTCCCCCACCGCGCGCACCTTGTCGTGCGCGCCGGCCAGCTGCTCGATCTCGTCCCACGCCGCCTCGAGGGCGGCGCGGCCCCCGGCGGCGAGGATGCGCGGCGCCTCGTTGGGGTGCAGCGCGACACCAGCGACGAGCGCGGCGTGCTCCGCAGCGGCCGCGACGGCCCAGCGCGCCCCCGGCAGGTCGCAGCCGATCTGCACGATGCGGGGCACGCCGACGGCGGCTGCCGCCGCGATCGCCTCGCCGGTGTCCCACGCTGCCTCGCCCCGCCCGATGTCGAGGTGGCAGTGGTTGTCGACGACCGGGTGCGGCAGCGGCTCCGGGACAGGGGGACGTTCGTCGCTCACGAGGACGCGGTGGCGCTGACCGAGCCGACCTGGTCGAGGATCGTCTCGGCCAGCACCTCGGCGGCGTGGGTCGGGATCCAGTGCGAGACGCCCTCGAGCGCGACGAAGCGGAACGGGGCGTCGACCCAGCGGTCGGAGTTCTGCGGGCCCCATCCCTCGACCGCGGCGTCCTCGTCGCTCCAGACCATCGTGGTCGGAGCGGTCACCCTGCCGTTGACGAGGCGTGGGTCGCCGAAGGGCAGTGCGCGGTACCAGTTCAGGGCGGTGGGCAGGGCGCCGTACTCGACGATCTCGGTGCGGAAGCGCGCGGCGTCCTCCTCGGTCATGCCGAAGGCGCCGACCATTCGATCGGCGAGGGCACTGTGGCGCAGCACCAGCTCGGGCACGAACGGCAGCTGGAAGGCGAGCATGTACCAGGAGTGCAGGACTTGGGGCGAGCGCAGCATCGCGGTCAGGAAGGCGGCGGGGTGGGGCACCGACACCGCGGTCAGTGAGGCGACCCGGTCGGGGTGGTGGATCGCGAGCAGCCACGACGGGATCGCTCCCCAGTCGTGGCCGACCAGGTGCACGCGACCGTCCGGCGCGACCGCGTCGACCAGCGCCAGGGCGTCGCCCAGGAGCGCGCCCATCGTGTAGGCGCGGCGGCCGCGGGGCCGGGC
>DATLIG010000174.1:0-8321 GCA_035539555.1 Nocardioides sp.
ACCACCACCAGCGTGGCGACGAAGAAGAAGGACCACGGGTCGAGCAGCCAGCTGTGGCCGTCGAAGTCGCCGCCGATCGCGGTGAGGAGCCAGTTCACGACGCCGTACTCGGTGTCGAAGAGGAACTGCCACACGGTCATCGCCGCGACCACCGGCATCGCCCAGGCCAGCAGCAACCCGCACTGGGTGAGGACCCGGGTCACCTTGCTCATCCGGGTCATCAGCAACGCCAGGCCCAGGCCGATCGCGAAGGTGAGGCCGGCGTTGACGAAGCAGAAGGCGACCGTGCGCAGGACCACGGGCCAGAGCTCGCCGTTGCCGAGCAGCTCCCGGTAGTTCCCCAGCCCGATCCACTCGGGAGCCTGCCCGAACTGCTGGGCCAGCCCGAACTCCTGCAGCGACAGGACCACCTGCCGCACCAGCGGGTAGCCCAGCGCCAGGCCCAGGGCCAGGCTCGCCGGCAGCACCAACCCGATGGGCAGGGGCGTCCGGCGTGCGGTGCCGCGTGCCACGTCTTCTCCTCTCCTCCGGACCGCATGCGGCGGCCGGCCGGACCTGCCGGCCGGCCGCCGCATGTTCAGGATGGCTCAGTTGAGCTCTGCGGTGATGGTCTCGTCGGCCTCGGCCGCGAGCTTCGCCACGTCACCGCCCTGCGCGATCTCGCTGTAGAGGTCCTCGAGCACGAACTTGCCCTCCACGGTGGCCCACGCGGCCGCGGCCGGGGTCAGCTTCGCGTTCGACGCCGCCTCGACGGTCGCCTTCGCGAACTCGTCGTCACCGAGCTTGCTCGCCAGCGACTCCTTGGCGGGCGTGAGGCCGGCCTCGGCGAGGATCGTCTGGTAGTCCTCGCTCAGCATCAGCTCGAGCACCTTGCGCGACAGGTCCTGGTTGGGCGACTTCGCCGAGATGGCGATGTCGGAGCCGCCGAGCAGCACCGGGGCGGGGCCGCCGTCGGAGCCGGGCAGCGCGAAGACGCCGACGTTCTTGGCGAGCTTCGGGCAGCCGCTCTTCGGGTCGGTGAGCATGCCGTAGACCCAGCCCGGGCGGGACATCATGCCGATCTTGCCCGCGCAGAACGGGGTGACCGGGTCGGCCTCGTTGGCGTCGGCGGGCGCGCCCGACGCGGCGTCGTACAGGTCCTGGAACGCGGTCAGGCCCGCGAGCGACTCGGGCGTCGAGAGGGTGCCCTTCCAGCCGTCGCCGTCGGGCGCGGCGAAGTCGCCGCCGGCGTCCCAGAGCAGGGCGGCGCCGTCACGCCAGTCCTTGCCGGGCAGCCAGTAGCCCGAGAAGTCGTCCTTGCCGCTCGTCGCCTTCAGCTTCGTGGCGGCGTCGACGAACTCGTCCATCGTGGTCGGTACGGCGGTGATGCCGGCGTCCTCGAAGAGGTCCTTGCGGTAGAAGACGTACGTCGAGCCGGCGTAGTAGGGCACGGCGAAGGTCTTGCCGTCCACGGTCGCGCCCTCGACGAAGCCCGGCAGCAGGTCGTCCCCACCCAGGCCGGACAGGTCGTCGGTCAGGTCGCTGAACGCACCGACCGTGGTGAAGGTCGGGGCCTGGGTGTTGCCGACCTCGACGACGTCGGGGGTCTGGTCGGCCGACGTGAGCGCGGTGGTGAGGCGCTCGACGAGGCCCTCCCACTCCTGCTGCTCGATGGTCAGCGTGGAGCCGGGGTTCTGCTCCTCGAAGGTCTTCTTGAGCCAGTCGCGGGCCGGCTGCGGCGTGTCGGTGCCGTTGAGCCACACGACGAGGTCCGCCTTCTCCGGGCCGCCGCCCTTCGAGTCGCCGTCGTCCTCCGAGCCGCACGCACTGGCCGCGGCCAGCAGGGCGGTGGTGGCCGCAACTGCCAGAGCCTTCTTCACATACCTGTTGCTGATGGGCACCGCTTCGTTCCCTTCGATCTGATCTTGCTGGGGGTTCTGGGGGGGGAGAGGTGGCCCGGCGTCAGGAGACGCCGAGCTCGCCCGAGAGGACGACGCCGGTGGCGCCGATGAGGACGCCGTCGTCACCGAGGGTCGAGACCCGGACGGTGAAGCCGGCGGAGGAGACCGGCATGACCCGGTCCCGGACGGTGGCCTCGGCGTGCTCGGCCAGCGGGCCGACGAGGTCCGCCGGTCCGCTCAGCACGACCTCGCCGAGGTTGAGGGTGGCGACGACGGGGGCGAGCGCCTGCCCGAGTCGCACCCCCGCGTCACGGAGTACGTCGTCCGCAGGGCCTTCCGCGACCCGCCGGCGCAGCCGCGGCACGGCCACGAACGTCTCCAGGCAGCCGGCACGGCCGCAGGCGCAGGTCTCCCCGTCCGGGTCCACCTGGACGTGGCCGATCTCGCCGGCGGCCCCGCCGTTGCCGTGGAGCACCGCCCCGCCGAGCACCAGCCCGGCACCGACACCGGTGCTGAGCCGGAGCAGCAGCAGGCCGCCCTCGCCGCCGCCACCGAACGTGTACTCCCCCATCACGGCGGTGTTGGCGTCGTTGGCGACGTACACCGGGAGGTCGAGGGAGGCGCCGAGCGAGTCGGCGAGCGCGAGGTCGTGCCAGCCGAGGTTGGGCGCGTCCAGGACGACGCCCTCGGGGCTCACGACGCCCGGCGTCGCGACGGCGACCCCGAGCAGCGGGCGGGCGCTCCGCTCGACGAGGCCGGTCGCGATCTCCTCGACCAGGGCGGCGGCGTCGGCGCCCCGGCGCCCGCCCAGGGGGCGGGCGTCGCGCTCGACGACCTCCCCGGAGAGGGTGAGGACCGCGCCGACGACCTGGTCGTCGACGGAGAGGTCGATCGCGACGACGTGCTTGGCGTCGGGGACGAGGCCGACGAGCGTCGGCGGCTTGCCCACGCGGGTCTCGGCCGGCGCACCGAGCTCCTCGAGCAGTCCCTCGGCGATCATCTCGGCCACCAGGTCGGACACGGTGACCCGGGTCAGGCCGGAGCTGCGGGCGAGGTCGGCGCGACTGGCCGGACCCTCCGCGAAGAGCTCCTGGAGGAGCATCGCGCGGTGGTGCCGACGGGAGTCGGCCCGCCGGAGCTTGATCCGGTCTCGGGGGGCCTGTGAGGTGGGACTGCGCCAGGACATGTTTGTTAGTTCACCATACTTACATATAAGGTGCAAGCATTCCGTGCGATCCAGGTCACATCGAGGACCGCAAAGAGCGAGCAGGAGCAGCGATGGCACGCATCACCTTCGAGGCCGCCCAGCGGTGGTACGACGGCGCCGACTCCCCCGCCGTCCCGGGCATCGACCTCGTCGTCGAGGACGGCGAGCTCCTCGTCCTGGTCGGCCCGTCCGGCTGCGGCAAGACCACCACCCTGCGCATGCTCGCGGGACTGGAGGAGGTCGACGCCGGCCGGATCCTGATCGGTGACCGCGACGTCACCCGGCTGCCTCCGCGCGACCGCGACATCGCCATGGTCTTCCAGAGCTACGCGCTCTACCCACACAAGTCCGTGCGCGACAACCTCGGGTTCGCGCTCAAGATGGCGAAGACCCCGCGCGAGGAGCGCGAGCGCCGGGTCGAGGAGGCCGCCGCACTGCTCGGCCTGACCGAGTTGCTCGAGCGCAAGCCGAAGGCGCTCTCCGGCGGCCAGCGCCAGCGGGTCGCGATGGGCCGCGCGATCGTCCGCGAGCCACAGGTCTTCTGCATGGACGAGCCGCTCTCCAACCTCGACGCCAAGATGCGGGTGCAGACCCGCAGCGACATCGCGCAGCTCCAGCGCAAGCTCGGGGTCACCACCGTCTACGTCACCCACGACCAGGTGGAGGCGATGACGATGGGCGATCGCGTCGCGGTGATGGACCGCGGCGAGATCCAGCCGGTCGACACCCCGCTCGCGCTCTACGACCGCCCCGCCAACCTCTTCGTCGCCGGCTTCATCGGCTCCCCGCAGATGAACCTGCTGGCCGCCCGCGCCGGCGACGGCAAGGTCTCCCTCGGCGGCCACGAGGTCCCCGTCGACGCCGCGACCAGCGCCGCGCTCACCCCTGCGGTCACCGTCGGCGTCCGTCCCGAGGCGTGGCGGCTGGTCGGCGCCGGCGACGGCCTGCCGATGCGGGTCCACCTGGTCGAGGAGCTCGGCTCGGAGGGCTTCGCCCATGGCACCGCCGACGTCGACGGCCGCGAGGTCACGCTCGCGGTGCGGGTGCCCTCACGCGGTCAGGTCGCCCCCGACGACGTCCTCCACCTCGCGGTGCCGCCCGGCGCGGCCCATCTGTTCGACAGTGAGTCCGGGCGACGCATCGAGGGCGCCCCCGCCCAAATCCCCGGTCCCAGCCTCACCAAAGCCTAGTTTGGAGACGTGACCACCGCGCCCGCCCGGCCCCCCACCCTGTGGGAGGCCGGCACCCGCCCCGCCGGGGGCGTGCTGCGGCTCGCGGCCGCGCTGCTGGTCACCGCGGCCGTGGCCGACCTGGTGCTGTCCGACGGGCTCGGACTGTTCTACGACCTCGTCTTCGCGACGATCTGCGTCGGCCTCGCGCTCACCGTGCGGCCCAGCGACTTCTTCCCGGTCGGCGTCTTCCCGCCGCTGGCGATGCTGGTCGTCGTACTCCTGCTCGCGATCAGCGAGCCGCAAGCGGTCGCCGACGCCCGCGACGGCGTCGTCCAGGCCACCGTGTCGGGGCTCTCCGGCCACGCGGTCGCCCTGGCGCTCGGGTACGCCGCCTGCTTGGGACTGCTGCTCGTGCGCCGCCAGTTCCTGGCCACCCACCCGCGCTGAGCGATCAGACGAACCGGTCGGGGTCTCCCGCTCCGCGCCGGATGACCTCCGGAACACCGTCGGACCAGTCGACGACGGTGGTCGGCTCGGCCGGGGTCTCCCCCGCCTCGACCACGATGTCGACCGCGTGGTCGAGGTCCTCCTTGATCTCCCAGCCCATCGTGCGGGGCTCGGTCTCCCCCGGGAGGATCAACGTCGACGTCAGCAGCGGCTCACCCAGCTCGGCCAGCAGCGCCTGCGCGAACACGTGATCGGGGATGCGGACGCCGACCGTCCGCTTCTTCGGGTGCAGCAGGCGCTTCGGCACCTCCGGCATCGCCGGGAGGATGAAGGTGTAGGGCCCCGGCGTCGCCGCACGGATCGCGCGGAACGCCGAGTTGTCGACGTGCACCATCTGGCCCAGCTGCGAGAAGTCCTTGCAGACCAGGGTGAAGTGGTGCTTGTCGTCGAGGCCGCGGATCTTCAGGATCCGGTCGCGGCCGTCGCGGTTGCCGATGCGGCAGCCGAGGGCGTAGCCGGAGTCGGTCGGGTAGGCGATCAGCGCGTCGTCGTTCAGCGCCTCGACGATCTGCTGCAGCAGTCGCGGCTGCGGGTTCTCCGGGTGGACGTCGAGATAGCGAGCCATCAGGGACGGACCTCAGAGCCGGACGGCGGTCTTGGTGCTGCGGCCGGCCGCCTTGAGATCGCGGTGCAGCTCCTTGGGCAGCGAGAACGCGAGCGTCTCCTCCGCCGTCTGGACAGCCCGGGCATCGGGGTAGCCGCGCTCGGCGAGGTAGGCGAGGACCTCGGTGACGAGGTGGTCGGGCACCGAGGCGCCCGAGGTGACGCTGACCGTGGCGGCACCGTCGAGCCACTCCTCGTCCAGCTCCGACACGTCGTCGATCCGGTACGACGCCTTGGCGCCGGCCTCGAGGGCCACCTCGACCAGGCGCACCGAGTTGGAGGAGTTGGCCGAGCCGACCACGATGACCAGGTCGGCGGCCGCGCCGATCTCCTTGACCGCGACCTGCCGGTTCTGGGTGGCGTAGCAGATGTCGTCGCTGGGCGGGTCCTCGAGCTGCGGGAACTTCGCCCGCAGCCGGCGCACCGTCTCCATCGTCTCGTCGACGCTCAGTGTCGTCTGCGAGAGCCAGGCCAGCTTGGCATCCGCCGGGAACTCCAGCTTGGCGACGTCGTCAGGGTGCTCGACGAGGATCGTCTGGTCGGGAGCCTCGCCCGCCGTGCCCTCGACCTCCTCGTGGCCCGCGTGCCCGATCAGCAGGATCGTGTAGCCGTCGGCGGCGAAGCGGACCGCCTCGCGGTGGACCTTGGTCACCAGCGGGCAGGTGGCGTCGATGGTCTTGAGGTCGCGCTCGGCCGCCTCCTCGACGACGGCCGGCGAGACACCGTGGGCCGAGAAGACCACGCGGGCGCCGGCGGGAACCTCGCCGAGCTCCTCGACGAAGATCGCGCCGCGCGCCTCGAGGTTGGCGACGACGTGCTTGTTGTGGACGATCTGCTTGCGCACGTAGACGGGCGAGCCGTAGAGGTCGAGCGCCTGCTCGACGGTCACCACGGCACGGTCGACACCGGCGCAGTAGCCCCGGGGCGCGGCGAGCAGCACCTCACGCTCGCGGTCCTCGAGCAGGCGCGGGCTCCCCAGGTCGATCGTCATGCCCCCAGTCTACGGACGGTCGAGACAGGCCCGAAAAGCACGACGGCCCGCCACCCTCGCGGGTGGCGGGCCGTCGTCGAGCGGTGTGCTCAGGCCTTGTCGGCGTCCTCGGCGGACTCCTCGGTGGTCTCCTCGGCGGGAGCCTCCTTGGCAGCCTCCTCGGCGACCTCGGCCTCGGCCTCGGGGGCCTCGACCTCAGCAGCCTCGGTCTCGACGACCTCGGCCTCGGGGGCCTCCTCCACCGGAGCCGGAGCGGCCTCGGCGGCCGGCTTCGCCTTCGGGGCGGACGGGGTGAACGCCTCGGTCACCAGCTCGATGACGGCCATGGGGGCGTTGTCGCCCGCACGGTTGCCGACCTTGGTGATCCGGGTGTAGCCGCCGGGGCGGTCCGAGAACGTCGGCGCGATCTCCGTGAAGAGGGTGTGCACGACACCCTTGTCGCGGATGACCTTGAGGACCTCGCGGCGCTGGTGCAGCGGGTTCTCGCCGGCGTCGGCCTTCTTCGCCTTCGTGATCAGCTTCTCGGCGTACGGACGCAGCAGGCGCGCCTTGGCCTCGGTCGTCGTGATCCGGCCGTGCTCGAACAGAGCGGTCGCCAGGTTCGACAGGATGAGGCGCTGGTGCGCCGGGCTGCCGCCGAGGCGGGGACCCTTCTTGGGCTTGGGCATTGCTTCTCTCGTTTCTCCCCGGCCGTGTCAGGTACCGGGAGTGGATCCGGCCGTGTCAGGTACCGGAGGTGGCAGCCCCACGAGCCATGGGGCCGGAACTCACGGCTTGCCGCCAGACCAGGTCTGGACCTACGCAAGCCAACCGCGGTGTGAGCGAGTCACCCGAGGGGCGACACGCTCACACCATCAAACTAGAACTGCTCGTCCTCGACGAACGACTCGTCGTCGTCCTCGTCGTCCGAGTAGTTGGCCAGGGCGGCCGACGGGTCGAAGCCCGGAGCGCTGTCCTTGAGGGACAGGCCCATCTCGTGCAGCTTGGCCTTGACCTCGTCGATGGACTTCGCACCGAAGTTGCGGATGTCCAGCAGGTCCTGCTCGGAGCGGCTGATGAGCTCACCCACGGTGTGGATGCCCTCGCGCTTGAGGCAGTTGTAGGACCGGACGGTCAGCTGCAGGTCCTCGACCGGGAGGGCGAGGTCGGCGGCGAGCTGCTCGTCGACGGGCGACGGGCCGATGTCGATGCCCTCGGCCTCGACGTTGAGCTCACGGGCCAGGCCGAACAGCTCGACCAGGGTCTTGCCGGCCGAGGCGATCGCGTCGCGGGGACGGATCGACGGCTTGGTCTCGACGTCGATGACGAGCTTGTCGAAGTCGGTGCGCTGCTCGACTCGGGTGGCCTCGACCTTGTAGGTGACCTTCAGCACGGGGCTGTAGATCGAGTCGACCGGCATGCGGCCGATCTCGTTGTCGGCGCCCTTGTTCTGCACGGACGAGACGTAGCCGCGGCCGCGCTCGACGACCAGCTCCATCTCCAGCTTGCCCTTGTCGGACAGGGTGGCGATCTTGAGGTCGGGGTTGTGGACCTCGACGCCCGCGGGCGGGTTGATGTCGGCGGCGGTGACGTCGCCGGCACCCGACTAGCGGAGGTACATGGTGACCGGCTCGTCGTGCTCGGAGGAGACGACGAGGCCCTTGAGGTTGAGGATCACCTCGGTGACGTCCTCCTTGACGCCCTCGATGGTCGAGAACTCGTGGAGGACGGTGTCGACCTTGATGCTCGTGACCGAGGCACCGGGGATCGAGGAGAGCAGGGTGCGGCGGAGCGAGTTGCCGAGGGTGTAGCCGAAGCCGGGCTCGAGGGGCTCGATGACGAACCGGGAGCGGGCCTCGCCGACGACGTCCTCGGACAGGGTGGGGCGCTGTGCGATGAGCACGGGTGTTCTCCTTCGTGGGGGCGACCGCTATATGACGCCCGGGCGACGTGCAGGGGCCGCACCCCGGAGGGTGCGGCCC
>DATLIG010000175.1:0-11953 GCA_035539555.1 Nocardioides sp.
CCGGGCTCCTGCTCGACCTCGCGCCGCCGGCCGACCACGGCGCGGGCCGAGGGGCGCTGGCCCTCATGGTCGTCGGGTACGTCGTCGGGCGGCTCGCGCACGACGACACGGCCGACGTCGGCCGGCTGGAGCTCGACGGCACCCGTCGCCCGCCGGTGACGCTCGTCCTCGCCGCGGCCGCCGGCGGCTCCTTCATCGGCACCTCCGTCTACGCGCTCAGCGGGCTCTTCCTCGGCGACTCGGGCGCCTCGGTCGGCGACCTGCTGGAGGTCGCGCTGATCGCGCTCGTCCTCGACACGGTCGCCGCGCTGGTGGTGGTGCCCGCGACGTACTGGCTCTTCCGGCGGCTCGGTCGCGACCACGTCTCGCAGGGCCTGTGGGCGCAGACGTGAGCGCCGCCTCGCACCGCAGCAGGCTGCGCCTGATCGTCATCCAGACGCTCGTCTTCTCGCTGCTCGCGACGCTCGGTGCCCGGCTCTACTACCTGCAGGTCATCTCCGGCGAGGAGTACCAGGGCCAGGCCGCGTCCCAGTCGGTGCGCGAGATCGTCGTGCAGCCCCAGCGCGGCCTGGTCGTCGACGCCATGGGTCGCCCGCTGGTGACCAACCGACTGACCTGGGTCGTGTCGATGGACCGCACCCTGATCGGCCGGATGTCCGAGACCGACCGCGCCGAGCTGCTCGCCCGCACGGCCCGGGCGATCGGCGTGAAGGTCCCGAGGATCCGCGGCAAGCTGCTGCTCTGCGGCGACGAGGGCGCGGTCGCGGGGGAGTGCTGGAACGGCTCGCCCTACCAGCCCGTCCCGGTCGCGCAGGACGTGAAGGAGACCGCGGCCCTGCGGATCCTCGAGCAGCCCGAGGACTTCCCGGGCGTCGTGGTCGACCGCCAGAGCGTGCGCCAGTACCCCGCGCCCTACGGCATCAACGCCGCCCACCTGCTCGGCTACCTCAGCCCGATCACCAAGGAGGAGCTCGAGGCCGCCGAGGACGACGCCGACAGCTCGGTCAACGGGGCCTCGGTCGTCGGCCGTGCCGGCGTCGAGAAGGAGTACGACGAGTTCCTGCGCGGCCAGCCCGGCTACCAGCAGGTCGCGGTCGACTCGAAGGGCCGCGTCCGCCAGGACGTCTCCGACCTCGCCGCCCAGCCCGGCGACACCCTCGTGACCTCGATCGACGCCAACGTGCAGGCGGTCGTCGAGGAGCAGCTGGCGAAGATGATCCAGACCCAGCGGGCGACCACCGACCCGGTGACCGACCGCAAGTTCGAGGCCGACTCCGGCGCCGCCGTGGTGATGGAGGCGAAGACCGGGCGCATCGTCGCGATGGCCAGCCAGCCGACGTACGACCCCTCGGTCTGGGTCGGCGGCATCACCGACAAGCAACTGGCCCGCCTCTACTCCGACGCCGCCGGCACGCCGTTGCTGTCGCGTGCCTTCCAGGGCCAGTTCGCGCCCGGCTCGACGTGGAAGCCGTTCATGACGGTGGGTGCGCTGACCCACGGCTTCTCGCCCGACACGATCCTGCCGTGCTCGTCGGCGGTGCAGATCGGCAACCGTGCCTTCCACAACCACGAGTCGTCCGCCTACGGCCCGATCACCTTCGCCCGAGCGCTCGAGGTCTCCTGCAACACCTTCTTCTTCCAGGTCGGCATGCACTTCTGGCAGAAGCTCGGCTCGGACCCCGACGACGTGAACGCGAAGGACCCGCTGGTCAGCCAGGCCGAGAAGTTCGGCTTCGGCGAGCGCACCGGTGTCGACCTCCCCGGTGAGGCGTCCGGTCGCGTGGCCGACCGGAAGTGGAAGAAGGCCTACTACGAGTCGATGAAGGACTACTACTGCGGCATCGCCGACAAGCCGCAGGACGCGAAGACCTCCGACTTCGTCTACAAGTTCTCCCGCGAGTTCTGCATCGAGGGGTGGAAGTACAAGATCACCGACTCCGCCAACTTCGCGATCGGCCAGGGCGACACGATCGTGACGCCGCTCCAGCTGGCCCGTGCGTACGCCGCCCTCTCCAACGGCGGCACGCTGTGGGAGCCGCGCGTCGGCAAGGCGATCGTGTCGCCCGACGGGAAGGTGATCCGTGAGATCGCGCCGAAGAAGGAGCGCGACCTCAAGATCCCGAAGAAGGTGCTGAGGTACCTCGACGAGGCGCTCCAGGGCGTCGCCTCCCGCGGCACCATGGCGTGGAAGCTCGGTGGCTTCCCGCTCGACAAGGTGACGATCCGCGCCAAGACCGGCTCCGCCGAGGTCTACGGCAAGCAGTCGACCGGCTGGGTGGCGTCGTACACCAAGGACTACGTCGTCGTGATGATGATCAGCCAGGCCGGAACCGGCTCGGGCTCGACCGGTGAGGGCGTCCGCGCCATCTGGGAGGCCCTGTACGGCGTCGACGGCGACAAGGTCGACGAGGGCAGGGCCGCGATCCCCGGCGTCACCCAGCCGGCGACGCTCCCGACGTTCGGCGACGACGGCTCGATCCTGCCGCCCGCCCGGAAGGACCAGTGAAGGTCGTGAGCAACCGCATCCAGGCCTCTCGCGCCACCGCCCGGCCGACCCGCACGACCACGGCGTCGCGCCGGGTCTCCTTCCTGCGCTGGGGCGACATCGACCGGATCCTGCTGGTCGCCGTCCTCGTGCTCTCGCTCATCGGCTGCCTGCTGATCTGGTCGGCGACGATCGAGCGCGACGACCTCACCGGCGGCGACGAGCGCGCCTTCCTCGTCAAGCAGCTGGTCAACGTCGTCATCGGCCTCGGCCTGATGGCCCTCGTGGTCGCGACCGACCACCGCTGGGTGCGGATCCTCGCGCCGATCGCCTATCTCGCCGCCATCGTCGGCCTCGTGCTCGTGCTCGCGATGGGCTCGACCATCAACGGCTCCCGCTCGTGGCTGATCGTCGGCGGCATGTCCTTCCAGCCGTCGGAGCTGGCCAAGCTCGCGGTCGTCGTCGGCATGGCGCTGGTCGTGGCGGAGCGCAGCGAGGGCCGCTGGCGCGACCGGGTCGGTACGACGGACGTCCTGCTCATGCTCGTGGTCGCCGGCGTCCCCGCCGTGCTGATCCTCGCCCAGCCGGACCTCGGCACGATGCTGGTGCTGACCGCGACCGTCTTCGGCGTGATCGCGGCGTCGGGTGCGGACCGGCGCTGGCTCGGCGTGCTGGCCGGAGGAGGTGTCGCGGTCGCCGTGTTCGCCGTCGTCAGCGGCTTCCTCAAGGAGTACCAGGTCGACCGCTTCCTCGCCTTCACCAACCCCGAGCTCGACCCGAAGGGCGCCGGCTACAACGTCGAGCAGGCCCGCATCGCGGTCGGCAACGGCGGCCTGTTCGGGCAGGGCCTGTTCGAGGGATCGCAGACCCAGTCCGGCTTCGTGCCCGAGCAGCACACCGACTTCGTGTTCACCGTGGCCGGCGAGGAGCTCGGCCTGGTCGGCGCCGCGCTGATCGTGGCGCTGCTGGGCGTCGTACTGTGGCGGGCGCTGCTCATCGCCACCCGCACCGACGACGTGTTCGGCCGGATCGCGGCGGCCGGCATCGCCTGCTGGTTCGGCTTCCAGGCCTTCCAGAACATCGGCATGTGCCTCGGCATCATGCCCGTCACCGGCGTCCCGCTGCCGTTCGTGTCCTACGGCGGCTCGTCGATGTTCGCCGGCATGCTCGCCATCGGCCTGCTGCAGAACATCCATCTCCGCACGCTCTCCGCGCCCGCTTCGCGGCTCGCCCCGCAGAAGCGGGTGCTGGTCCGCGGCTGAGCGCCACGGGCGGCGACCCGGAGCGCCTTGCGCCGCCCATCCCCGCGTCGGGCAAGATGGTCCCGTGCTCTCGGTCCGTCGCGCCCCACGCCGTCGCGTTGCGGTGCCGGCGGCCCTCGGGAGCCTCGAGAGCGTGGCGGCCCTCGCGCTGGCCCACGCGGTCGCCGGGGGAGAGCTGCCGCAGCCGCTGTGGCTGGCCGCCTTCGGCGCCCTCGTGTACGCCGCCAGCCGGCCCGTGCTCCGTCACAAGGCGGACATCCGCCGCGTCCTGCCGGTGCTCGTCTTCGCGCAGGTGCTCGGTCACGCGTGGCTGGTCGCGCTGTCCCCGGCCGGCCACGCCGGGCACGGCCACGAGGGCGGGATGCTGCTCGGGCTGACCCCGGCCATGCTGGCTGCGCACGGTGCGGCCGCCCTCGTCACGGGCGTGATGTGGGCGGTGCGGCGGCGGGTGGTCGAGGTGCTCCTCGACTGGACCGACCCCGCGATCGTCCCGATCCCGGTCACGCCGCGCGAGCGGGTGCTCCCGGTCGTCGTACGGGCGCCGGGCCGCCTGCTGGTGGGTGTCGCGCCGACGCGGGGTCCGCCCGCGGGCCGGTTCGCGACCGCCTGAGACCCGGATCTCCTGTCCGGTGCCGGGCCGGTCGCTGCTGCCTGCCCGCACCACCTGACTTCGACAGAGAGACACGCCATGAACAACCGACGCTTCACCCTGCCCACCCCCGTCCGCATCGCCGGTGCCGGCGCCGCCGCCCTGGGCATCGTCGCCCTGAGCGCCGGAGCCGCCAGCGCCCACGTCACCGTCACGCCGAGCACGACCGCAGCGGGCTCCTACACCGTGCTGACCTTCAGCGTCGGCCACGGCTGCGAGGGCTCGCCGACCACGAGGATCGCGATCCAGATGCCCGAGGCCATCCCGTCGGTGACCCCGACGATCAACCAGGGCTGGTCGGTCCGCAAGGTGTCGGAGAAGCTCGCCGAGCCGATCGAGGACGCCCACGGCAACAAGATCACCGAGCGGGTCAGCCAGGTCGTCTACACCGCGAAGGCGCCGCTGGCCGACGGCTTCCGCGACACCTTCGAGCTGTCCGTGCAGCTGCCCGAGACGGAGGGTGAGACGGTCACCTTCCCGGTCGTCCAGACCTGCCAGAAGGGCCAGACCGGCTGGATCGAGACGCCGGCCGAGGGCCAGGACGCCGACGAGTTGGAGAGCCCCGCACCGGCGTTCACCATCACCGCCGCATCCGACGAGGGCCACCACGGCGGCGCGGAGGACGAGGAGTCCGCGGAGTCCGACGGCCACGAGACCGCGGACGCCGACAAGGAGGCCGACAGCGACGACGACGGCAACGGCCTGGCCGTCGGCGGCCTCGTCGCCGGCGTCGGTGGGCTCGCGCTGGGCGGTCTGGCCCTGGCCCGCTCCGGCAGGAAGGCCTGACCTCCCGATGCTGAAGCGTGTGCCGGCGTGGTTCGCAGCGCTGCTCGTCGCCGCGACCGCGGTGCTCGGGCTGGCGGCGCCTGCGTCGGCACACGCCACGCTGGTCTCCTCGACCCCGGCCGAGGGCGAGGTGCTGCCGACCGCGCCGGGCGAGGTGGTCTTCACGTTCGACGAGCCGGTCCAGCTGGTGCCCAACGGCCTGCTCGCGTTCGACGCCGCCGGCGACGAGGTCGCGATCGACGCCTCGGCCAGCGGCAAGGAGGTGACCGGCGACCTGTCCGGCGACCTCGACGACGGCACCTATGTCGTGACCTGGCGGGTGGTGTCGGAGGACGGCCACCCGATCGCGGGGTCCCTCACCTTCCACGTGGGGGCGCCGAGTCCCAAGGTCGAGGCGCCGAAGCTGGGCCCGACCGACCCGGGCGCCGTCCCCACCATCCAGGCGCTCGTGCAGGCCCTCAACTACACCGCCCTCCTGCTCGCCGGCGGCCTCGCGGTCTTCCTCGGGTGGACGATCCGTGGGCTGCACCTGCCCGATCGCGTACGACGCCGCCTGGTCCGCACCCTGCGGGGCTCGGCCCTCGTGGCGGTCCTCGCGGCGGCCGCGGCCGTGCCGCTCGCCGGCGCCTACCAGCTCGGCAGTGGCGTCAGCGGCGTCTTCTCGCTCGACGCCGTCGACCCGTCGCTCGTCCAGGACGACCTGCGGGTGCTCGCGCTCCAGCTCGCCGGCCTCGCCATCACCTCGTGGGCGGTCGGCATCCAGCGCTCCTCGCTGCTGGTCGACCTCAACACCGCGCTGGCGGTGTGGTCACCGGCCCTCGTCGGGCACACCCGCGCCTACGAGCCGTCGACCCTGCTCGTCGTCACCGACGCCCTCCACCTCTCTGCGGGCGCGATCTGGCTCGGCGGGCTGGTGGGGCTCGTCGTGACCCTGCCGGCCGTCGCCGGCCGTCCCGCCGACGGCGCCCGGCTGCTGAGCCGCTTCTCCACGCTGGCCGGCGGCCTGCTGGCGCTGCTCACCCTTGCGGGCGTGCTGCTCGGCTGGCGCATCGTCGGGTCGTGGTCGGACCTGTTCGGGGAGACCTGGGGCCGGCTGCTGCTGGTGAAGGTGGGGCTGGTCCTGGTGATCGTGGCGATCGCCGCCTGGAACCGGTTCCGCCTGGTGCCGCGTGTCACCGGGGGAGTCGGACACGACGATCGTCGTCGGGGGGCGGGTCTGGTCCGCCGGGCCGTGACGGCCGAGGCGGTGGGCCTGGTCGCGGTCCTCGCCGTGACCGGCTTCCTCACCCAGAAGCCGCCCGGCGGCGAGGCGGACGCGCCGCCCGCGACCGCCGAAACGGGGGTCGTCACCGGTGCGGCCGGCGAGGACCTCAAGGTGCTCGCCGTGCTCGACGCCGGATCCGGCCTACAGCGGCGCCTGATCGTCCAGGTCCAGGACCTCGGGACCAGCGAGCCGCTCGACCTGTACGACGCCCCGGCGGTCGCGCTGCGCAACGGCGACGTCGACCTCGGCGAGGTGCCGGTGGTGCCGGTCGCTGCGGGGACCTACCAGGCGGACGTGGTGTTCCCCGTCGGTGGCACCTGGCAGCTGCAGGTCAGCATCCGCGAGGGTGAGTTCACCAGCCCCGTGACGACGATGGACCTCCCGGTCACGCAGTGACCGGGAGGCCCATCAGGAGTCCTTCGGGGCGGCGACTCAGCCGAGGCCGGTCTCCGAGAGCGAGACGGTGTCGCCGTCCTTCGGCACGGTGATGTCGACGTCGCTGCCGTAGTCGTAGTACGTCTGGCTGGTCGAGGTGGTGACGCCCTGCGTCGACAGGCTCACGTCGTACTTCACGGGGCGGTTCTCGTCGTCGATCCAGATGTCGAAGGGGATCGTCTTGGGGAGCGTGGACGCCGCGTCGGCAGGCAGGCCGAGCACGTCGGCGTAGCTCTTCGTGTTCATCACGGCCTTGTAGTGGTCCGCGTCCACGCCGTCCACCTTCTCGGCGCCGACGAGCTTGAGCGAGTCCAGGTCGCCCATCGCACGCAGTGCGGTCTCCGGGTCCGAGATCGCCGCGAGCGCGGCGAACGGGTTGTCCTTGTTGGCCGGGTCGTTCGAGTCGATCTTGAGCCACTTGCCGGCCGGTACGCCGAGGCCGGCGGCCTGGATGTAGACGACGCCGGAGGCGCTGATGGTCTCCAGCTTCTGCGGGCTGTCGGCCGTCGTCCTGCCGTGCGACAGGGCCTTGCCGTCCTCGTAGGTGGCCTCGGTCTCGATCGTCATCGAGGTCCCGGCCGTGGTCGTGGTCGCCCGGCCCTTGAACGAGCCGGCGGCCTGCTGCGCCTCGAGGACCTCGTCGAAGAAGTTGTCGGTGGTCAGCTCACCCGAGCCGTCGCCGGACGACCCGCCGTCCTCGGAGGCGTCGTCGGACGTGCCCGCGGAGGCACCGTCGGAGGCGCCGGTCGAGGCTGAGGTGGTGGGGTCGCCGGACTTCTCGCCGTCGGCGTCGCCGGACGAGTCGTCGTTGCAGCCGGCGAGCAGCACGGAGGCGGCCAGCAGCGCGGCGATCGAGGCGGGCACGGTCTTGAGGGTCATGCGGTTTCTCCTCGGATTCTCGGATGGTGCGCGCGGACAACTACCCGGCACGCGGGCGGGTCATTCCTCGGGGGGCATTCCCCGGTTCATTCCTCGGGTGACTCCCCGGCGTCGACGGTCGCGGTCACCGCCACCTGGTGCAGCAGTCCGTCGACGCGGAGCTGGACGAACAGGCGGTAGTCGCCCGGGTCGGTGAACGCCGTGTGGAAGGTCAGCACGGTGCCCTCGTCGGTCACCTCGGGTGCGCCCAGCGGGTGGACGTGCACGAACCCGCCGGTACCGACGGCGAAGCCGGTCAGGTGCGCGGTCGCACCGAGGTAGCTGCCGAGCTGCAGGGGCTCGCCCTGCGGCGTCGTCACCGACACCCGCAGCCGGCCGTTGGACCCGACCTCTCCGTGCGCCATCAGCCGGACCTGGACGACGCCGTCGTCACCGGTCGCCGCCGCGTCGCCGACCGGCACGACCGCGGCCCGCCAGGGTCCGGCCACCCGCAGCGAGGTGCCCAGCACGACCGGACGGTCCGCACCCGCCGGGATGAACTCGGCCACCACCCGCCACCAGCCGGGGCCGCCGAGGTCGACCCGGCCGCGCCAGGTGCCGTCGTCGCCGAGCTCGGGGTGGACGTGGCGGAACTCGCCGAGGTCGTCGCGCACGACGTAGAGGTGCAGCAGCTTGGTCTGCTCCGGGGTGTAGTCGGTGACCGCCTTGCCGGCCTTGTCGACGACCCGGAAGGAAACCTCGCCGGTCCGGCCCGCCTTCGGCAGGCGGACGTCCTCGATCGTGTAGCCCGCGACGCTCGCCCGGTTGCCGTCGCCGCGCGGGCTGAGGCCGGTCGTCGAGCCGTCGGTGACCGGGGTGACGACGAGGCGGTCCGGGTCGCCACCGGGGTCGCCACCCGTGTCGTCCGAGCAGCCGGCGAGGCCGGCCGCCAGGGCGAGGCAGGCCAGGAAGGTCGTCGTACGACGGGACCGGGGGCCGCTCACGGCGCCACCGTCAGCAGCAGGAAGGCGGCGAGCAGCACGAGGTGCACGATGCCGTTGAGGGGCTTGGAACGTCCCGGTACGACGGTCAGCACGCTGACCACCGCCGACATCGCGAGCAGCACCAGCTGCATCGGCTCGAGCCCCAGCACGAGGTCGCCCTCCAGCCAGATCGAGGCGATCGCGATCGCCGGGATGGTCAGGCCGATCGACGCCATCGCCGAGCCGTACGCGAGGTTGAGGCTGGTCTGGACCCGGTCGAGCAGGGCGGCGCGGACGGCGGCGATGGTCTCGGGCAGGAGCACGAGCATCGCGATCACGACACCGACCACGGCGTGGGGGAAGCCCAGCCAGTCGACCGCGTCCTCGATCGAGTAGGACTCGACCTTGGCCAGCCCGACCACGGTGACCAGCGAGAGGGCCAGGAGCCCGGCGCTGGTCCAGGTCTCCTTGTCGGTCGGCGGGTCGGCGTGTCCGTCGCCGTCCCTGTCGTCGTCGGGGGTCCAGCCGCCGGGAATCGACGTCGAGGCCCCCGGCAGGAAGAAGTCGCGGTGCCGAACGGTCTGGGTGAAGACGAACGAGCCGTAGAGCGCCAGCGACGCGAGTGCGGCGAAGGTCAGCTGCTCGCCGGTGAGGACCGGACCCTCCTCGCTCGTCGTGAAGGTCGGTACGACGAGGGTCAGGCCCGCGAGCGTGATGACCGTCGCCAGCGCGGAGCCGGTGCCCTCGGGGTTGAAGACAGCGAGGTGGTGGCGCAGCGCACCGACGACGAGCGCGAGGCCGACGATGCCGTTGACCGTGATCATCACCGCCGCGAAGACGGTGTCGCGGGCCAGCGCGGAGGTCTCCCCGCCACTCGCGGACACCATCAGCATCACGATCAGGCCGACCTCGATCACCGTCACCGCGACCGCGAGCAGCAGCGACCCGAAGGGCTCGCCCACGCGGTGGGCGACCACCTCGGCGTGGTGGACGCCGGCAAGGACCGCGCCGATCAGCGCGACCCCGATCAGGGAGGCTGCGAGGGGGCCGGGGTGCGAGCCCCAGCTCACGCCGAGGACGACGGCGGCGACGGGCGGGGTGAACACCGTCCACCCCAGTCGTCCCGAGGTGGAGGCGCTCATGGGGCTCGATCCTACGGGGGAGGGCCAGCGCGGTCGTCCCGCGGATGCCGGTCGGACCCGGCTGCCCTCGTAGAATCAGGGCCATGTCCGTCGAGTCCGTCTTCCCCCGGCTGGAGCCGCACCTGCTGTCGGTGTCCAAGCCGATCCAGTACGTCGGCGGCGAGCTCAACATGGTCGCGAAGGACTGGGACGCCGCCGAGGTCCGTTGGGTGCTGATGTACCCCGACGCCTACGAGGTCGGCCTGCCCAACCAGGGCGTCCAGATCCTCTACGAGGTGCTCAACGAGCAGGACTGGGTCCTCGCCGAGCGCACCTACGCCGTGTGGCCCGACATGGAGAAGCTGCTGCGCGAGCAGCAGATCCCGCAGTTCACGGTCGACAGCCACCGCCCCGTCGGTGCCTTCGACCTGTTCGGCGTCAGCTTCTCGACCGAGCTCGGCTACACCAACCTGCTCAACGCGCTCGACCTGGCCGGCATCCCGCTGCACGCCGTCGACCGCGACGAGACCCATCCGGTCGTGATCGCCGGCGGCCACGCCGCGTTCAACCCCGAGCCGATCTCGGACTTCATCGACGCCGCCGTGCTCGGCGACGGCGAGGAGGTCGTCCTCAAGATCTCCGAGCTCGTCCGCGAGTGGAAGGGCGAGGGCAGCCCCGGCGGTCGCCCGGAGCTGCTGCGCCGGCTCGCCGTCTCGGGCACGGTCTACGTGCCGCAGTTCTACGACGTGTCCTACGACGACAGCGGCGCGATCGCGGCCGTCGTACCCAACCACCCGGAGGCTCCCGACCGGGTGCGCAAGCACACGCTGATGGACCTCGACCAGTGGCCGTACCCGCGCAACCCGCTGGTGCCGCTCGCCGAGACGGTCCACGAGCGCTTCTCCGTCGAGATCTTCCGCGGCTGCACGCGCGGCTGCCGGTTCTGCCAGGCCGGCATGATCACCCGCCCGGTGCGTGAGCGCTCGATCGAGACGATCGGCGCGATGGTCGACAACGGCGTGAAGAAGACCGGCTTCGAGGAGGTCGGCCTGCTGTCGCTGAGCTCGGCCGACCACACCGAGATCGGTGACGTCGCCAAGGGCCTGGCCGACCGCTACGAGGGCTCCAACGTGTCGCTCTCGCTGCCGTCGACGCGTGTCGACGCCTTCAACATCACCCTCGCCAACGAGTTCTCCCGCAACGGTCGCCGCTCCGGCCTGACCTTCGCGCCCGAGGGCGGCAGCGAGCGGATGCGCAAGGTGATCAACAAGATGGTCACCGAGGACGACCTGATCCGCACCGTCGCGACGGCGTACTCCCACGGCTGGCGGCAGGTGAAGCTCTACTTCATGTGCGGCCTGCCGACCGAGACCGACGAGGACGTCCTCCAGATCGCCGAGCTCGCCAAGCGGGTCATCAAGACCGGGCGCGAGGTCTCCGGTCGCAACGACATCCGCTGCACCGTCTCCATCGGCGGCTTCGTCCCCAAGCCGCACACGCCCTTCCAGTGGGCCGCGCAGCTCGACGCCGAGACGACCGACGACCGGCTGCGACAGCTGCGCGACGTCGTCCGCGCCGACAAGAAGTTCGGCCGCGCCATCGGCTTCCGCTACCACGACGGCCAGCCCGGCATCGTCGAGGGACTCCTCTCCCGCGGCGACCGCCGGGTCGGCCGGATCATCGAGGAGGTCTGGCGCGACGGCGGCCGCTTCGACGGCTGGAGCGAGCACTTCTCCTTCGAGCGCTGGGCCACCTGCGCTGAGAAGGCCCTCGAGGGCACCGGCGTCGACCTCGACTGGTTCACCACCCGCGAGCGCGAGTACGACGAGGTCCTGCCCTGGGACCATCTCGACTCGGGTCTCGACAAGGACTGGCTCTGGGCCGACTGGGAGGACGCCCTCGCCGTCGGCGACGGCTCCTCCGACGTCGAGGTCGAGGACTGCCGCTGGACCCCCTGCTACGACTGCGGCGTGTGCCCGGAGATGGGTACCGAGATCCAGATCGGGCCGACGGGGCAGAAGCTGCTGCCCCTCTCGGTGGTCTGAGACGTGCCCATGGGTCCCGTCCTGCGCGCAGCGCCGCGGCTGCTCCTCCTGCTGGTGCTCGCGAT
>DATLIG010000176.1:0-16312 GCA_035539555.1 Nocardioides sp.
GTGCTCGGTGCCGATGTAGGAGTGGCCGAGCTGCAGCGCCTCGCGCAGGGACAGCTCGAGCACCTTCTTGGCACGCGGGGTGAAGGGGATGTGGCCGGACGGCGCCTGCTGGCCCTGGCCGATGATCTCCTCGACCTGGGCACGCACCGCCTCGAGGGAGATGTCGAGCGACTCCAGCGCCTTGGCGGCGACGCCCTCGCCCTCGTGGATGAGGCCGAGCAGGATGTGCTCGGTCCCGATGTAGTTGTGGGAGAGCATGCGGGCCTCTTCCTGGGCCAGCACGACCACCCGGCGGGCTCGGTCAGTGAACCGCTCGAACATTGCACGCTCCTCACACGTCCTGGGGTGTTCACGGGATACAACCCCGCTCACACCCTACGCGTTCCGGAGAAACGGATCGGGTCCGTCCGCTGTGAGCGAACGGACCCGATCAGCAGGCTTCCGGCAGGCGGCTCAGTGCGCCGCCTCGTAGGCCTCGCGCACGTCGGCGGGGATGCGGCCCCGCTCGGGCACGGCGTGCCCGTTGTCGCGGGCCCATTCGCGGATCTCCTTGGCGGAGGCGCCCGCCGTGGACGAGGCTGCTGCGGCCCGGCCACCACCACGCTTCGCCGTGGTCGCGCCTCCGCGGCCGACCTTGCGACCGTGTCCGACGTACGGCGCCAGGGCCTCGCGCAGCGCAGCGGCGTTGTCGTCGTTCAGGTCGATCTCGTAGCTGGCGCCGTCGAGGCCGAAAGCCACCGTCTGCGTCGCATCGCTGCCGTCGATGTCGTCCACCAGGACGATGTTGACGCGCTGGGCCATGTTTTCTCCTCGATATTCGCAAATATCCGCCGACCGGACATTTCGATAATCGGATGTTAACGAAATTCGGGAATGGGGCAAGCAAGCCACCTCGAACAGCGAAAGGTATTTCCGTCTAACCGCCGACCTCGATTCCGTGACAGCCTCGAGGGGTCATGGCTGCGCGGGAGGAGAAGGTGCTGCGCAGCGACATCCAGGGGCTGCGCGCCCTCGCGGTCGCCCTCGTCGTCGTCTACCACCTGCATGCCGCCGCGGTGCCCGGCGGATTCGTCGGCGTCGACGTCTTCTTCGTGATCTCCGGCTTCCTGATCACCGCTCACCTGGTGGCCCGGCCGCCGCGCAGCCTCGGCGACCTCGGCTCCTTCTGGGGCCGCCGGATCCGCCGCCTGCTGCCGGCCTCGCTGCTCGTGCTCGTGGCCAGCATCGTCGCGACGCGCCTGCTGGCACCGGAGACGATGTGGGCCGCGACGGCGTCGGACGCCCGTGCGGCCGCTCTCTACGTGGTCAACTGGGCCCTGGCCGGACGGGCCGTCGACTACCTCGCCTCCGACGACGCCCCGACCGCGGTGCAGCACTTCTGGTCGCTCTCGGTCGAGGAGCAGTTCTACTTCGTCTGGCCGCTGCTCGTCGCGGGCGTCGTGCTGCTCGCGCGCCGCCGCGGAGTGGGCGCCCGCACCGCCCTGCTGGTCGCCTTCGCGGTGGTCACCGCCGCGTCGTTCGCGTGGTCGGTGCACCTGACCCGCACGAACCCCGCGGCGGCGTACTTCGTCACCCCGGCGCGGGTCTGGGAGCTGGCCGCAGGCGGCCTGGTCGCGGCCTGGCTGGCGCAGCGACAGCGGGGCAGGCGCGCCGCCGAGCGCTCCCCCGGCCCGCTGCACGCCCTGGGGGCATGGACCGGCCTCGCGCTGATCGGCCTCGCCGCCGCGACCTACTCCGCCGCGACGCCCTTCCCCGGCCACCATGCCGCGCTTCCCGTGCTCGGCGCGGTGCTGCTCATCGCCAGCGGCGCGCCGGCGGGCAGCCGCATCGGGCCGGGCCGGCTCCTCGCCCTGCGGCCGGTGCAGTGGCTCGGCGACGTCTCCTACTCGGTCTACCTGTGGCACTGGCCGCTGGTGGTCATCACCGTCGCGGTGACCGGCCACGCGATCGGACCCCGCACCGGTGCGGCCGTCCTGGTCGCGACCCTGGTGCTGGCCGCCGCCACGGAGCGGCTCGTCGAACGGCCCTTCCGGGTGCCGGCCCTCTCCCTGCGGGTCCGTCGGACGTACGCCGTCGGCGCACTCGCCATGGGTCTGGTCGTCGCCCTCGCGTCGGTCCAGCTGGTCGAGGTGCAGCGCCGCTCCGACGAGGCCGCCCGGCAGCTGGCCGCCGCGCTCGAGGACGGCGGCCCCTGCTTCGGTGCGGCGGCGGTCGGCCGCACCTGCCCCGAGGCGTCGTACGACGACCTGGTCCCGGCCGCCGCGGTCGCGGCGGACGACAAGGCCGAGGCCTACGGCGACGTCGGGCCGCGCAGCTGCTGGAGCGCGGAGCCGGACTTCGCCGACGTCCCGTGCACCTTCGGCGACCCGGACGGCCAGGTGACCGTCGCCCTGTTCGGCAACTCCCACGCCGGGCAGTGGCTGCCCGCACTGCAGACCCTCGCCGAGCACCACGGGTGGCGGATCGAGACCCGGCTGGCGTCGCGGTGCGCGAGCGCCGACATCGAGCAGGACTTCGAGGAGCCCGGGGCCGGTGCCGCCTGCGTCGCATGGGTACGACGGACGGCGGCCGCGCTGGTCGAGGCCGAGCCGGACCTCGTGGTGGTCTCGAACCGGATGCAGGCGCAGGCGGTCGGCCTCGACGACGCGGACTCGGCCGCCGCCTACCGCGACGGCTATGCCCGCGTCCTCGGCGGCATCGTCGACGCCGGAATCCCCGTGCTCGCGATCCGCGACACCCCCGCCCCCGGCCGCAGCATCCCCGACTGCGTCGCCTCGGAGCGCGACGACTACGACGCCTGCTCCGGCCCGCGCGCGACCTGGCTCCCCGCGGACCCGGTCGCCGACGTCGTGGCCGCCGCCGACAGCGCGCTGCTGCGGCTGGCGGACCTCACCGACCGGTTCTGCGGCCGGACCGAGTGCCGCGCCGTCAACGGCAACGTGATCACGTACTTCGACGGGCACCACATCACGGCGACGTACGCGCACACGCTGGCGCCGTACCTCGAGCCGGCGGTGCTGGCCGCGCTGACGGCCGGCCGCCCGACGGCCTGACCAGGGCTCAGGTGTTGCGGGCGTACACCAGCCCGAGCCCGCGCAGCGTCAGCCACGGCGCGTGGTCGGTGAAGCAGCGGCACTCGTCGAGGACGAGCGGCGCGAGGTAGCCGGTGGCGATGACGGCGACGTCCTCGACCGGCGCGCCGAGGGCGGCGACGAGCCGCTCGACCATGCCCTCGACCTGGCTGGCGACGCCGAAGACCATGCCGGACTGCAGCGCCTCGACGGTGTTCTTGCCGATGACGCCCCGGGGGCGGACCAGCTCGACCATGCGCAACTGGGCGCCGCCGCGGCTGAGCGCGTCGAGCGAGATCTCGATGCCGGGGGTGATCGCGCCGCCGACGTACCGTCCACCGGCGTCGACGACGTCGAAGGTCGTGGCGGTGCCGCCGAAGTCGACGACGATCGCGGGGCCGGAGTAGTCGGAGGCGGCCGCGAGGGCGTTGATGATCCGGTCGCTGCCGACCTCGCGCGGGTTGTCGACGACGATCGGCACGCCGGTGCGGATGCCGGGCTCGACGATCACCCGCGGGACGTCGGGGAACTGCGCCGCGAGCATCTCGCGCCAGGCGTTGAGCACCGACGGCACGGTCGCGCAGACGGCGACGCCGGTGACGGCGTCCTCGTCGGGGCCGAGCAGGCCCCGCAGCAGCACGCCCCACTCGTCGGCGGTGCGGTGCTCGTTGGTGGAGACCCGCCAGTCGGCGACCACCTCGCCGTCCTCGAGCAGCCCGAGGACGGTGTGGGCGTTGCCGATGTCGGCGGCGAGCAGGCTCACGACTCAGTCCCCGGTGGTCCGGAAGTCCAGCCCGAGGTCGAACACGTCGACCGAGTGGGTGAGCGCGCCGACGGAGATGAAGTCGACACCCGTCCCGGCCACCTCGCGCGCCCGCTCGAGGGTGAGCCCGCCGGAGGCCTCGAGGGTCGCGCGGCCGCCGGCATCGGTGTTGATCCGCACCGCCTCGGCCATGTCGGCGGTCGACATGTTGTCGAGCAGCACCTCGGTGCAGCCGGCCTCCAGCACCGCGCGCAGCTCGTCGAGGTCCATCACCTCGACCTCCACCCGCAGGCCGGGGTTGGCCGCCACGACCGCCTGGTACGCCGCCACCACGCCACCCGCGGCGATGGCGTGGTTGTCCTTGACCATGGCCCGGTCGACGAGGCTGAACCGGTGGTTGACCCCACCCCCGCAGCGCACGGCGTACTTCTGCAGCGCACGCCAGCCGGGCAGGGTCTTGCGGGTGTCGAGGACGCGGGCGCGGGTGCCGGCGAGCGCCTCCACCCACTGCGCGGTCGCGGTCGCGACGCCGGACAGGTGGGAGGCGAAGTTGAGCGCGGTCCGCTCGGCGGTCAGCACACCCTGCACGGGACCGGAGACGGTGAGGACGACGTCGCCGGGCTCCACGCGGGTGCCGTCGGGGACGCGTCCGGTGACCTGCACGGTGTCGCCGAGGGCGTAGGCGAAGGCGAGCTCGGCGATCGCGAGGCCGGCCACGACTCCCGGCTCACGGGCCGCGAAGTCGGCGACGGCCTCGCCCATGTCGGGCATGGCCGCGCTGGTCACGTCGTCGGCACCGCCGGGCAGGTCCTCCTCGAAGGCGAGGACGACGTGGTCGTAGACCGCCCGCGGGTCCAGCCCCGCGGCGGCGATCTCCTCGACGAGCGCGGCCGGCAGGGCGTCGTACGGCGTCCGGGCGATCATGGCGCCGCCACCCCGGCGACCGGGCCGACGGACGGATCGGTCTGCGGGGACGGAACGAAGTCCGCGGTGACGCGGCCGTCGTCCATCCGGACGTCGAAGTGGCCGGCGTACAGGTCGTCGTCGCGCTCGGCGAAGTCCTCGCGCCAGTGGGAGCCGCGGGTCTCCTGCCGGAGGCGGGCGGTCATGGTGAGGGCGGTGGCGATGGTGAGCAGGTTGCTGGTCTCCCACGACTCCTGGTCGACGGCGGTCGCGGTCTGGCCGGCGAGGCCGGCCAGCACGTCCGCGGCCGCGGTGAGGCCGGTCGCGGAGCGGAGCACCCCGGCGCGCGAGGTCATCGTCTCCTGCAGCTCCTTGCGGGCGCCGCCGGCGATCAGCCCCGGCGTCCGGTCGTCGCGGGACGGCTCGCGCCACTCGCCGAGCTCGCCCGGCAGGACCGTCGCGATGCGGCGGGAGAACACCAGTCCGTCGAGCAGGGAGTTCGACGCGAGCCGGTTGGCACCGTGGACGCCCGAGCAGGCGACCTCGCCGCTGGCGTAGAGACCCGGCAGGTCGCTGCGCCCGTCCAGGTCCGTGCGGACGCCGCCCGACACGTAGTGGCACGCCGGCGCGACCGGGATCAGGTCGACCACCGGGTCGACGCCGTGCGAGCGGGCGGTGGCGAGGATGGTCGGGAAGCGGCGCTCCCAGAACTCGGCGCCGAGGTGGCGCGCGTCGAGCCACATGTGCGCGCGACCGGTGTCGAGCATCCGCTTCATGATCGCCTTGGCGACCACGTCCCGGGGCGCGAGGTCGGCGAGCTCGTGGACGCCCTGCATGAACCGGTTGCCGTCGTCGTCGACCAGGAAGGCGCCCTCGCCGCGGACCGCCTCCGAGATGAGCGGCTGCTGGCCGCGCGAGTCGGGACCGAGGTACATCACCGTCGGGTGGAACTGGACGAACTCCAGGTCGCGCACGCTCGCGCCGGCGCGCAGCGCCAGGGCCATGCCGTCACCCGTGGAGACAGCCGGGTTCGTGGTCTGCGAGAAGACCTGCCCGAACCCGCCGCTGGCGAGCACCACGGCACGGCAGACGACGGCGCCGACACCGTCGCGCTCACCCTCGCCGATGACGTGCAGGGTCAGGCCGGCGACGCCGGTCGTGCCGGACGCGTCCTCGCCGAGCAGGAGGTCGACCGCCAGCGCGTGCTGGATGACCTCGATGTCGGGTGCGGCCTGGACGGCCGCGATCAGGGCCCGCTGGATCTCCGCACCCGTGGCGTCCCCCCCGGCGTGCGCGATCCGGTCGCGGTGGTGCCCGCCCTCACGGGTCAGCGACAGCTCACCGTCGGCGGTGTGGTCGAAGTTCGTGCCGAGCGCGATCAGCTCGCGGACCGCCTCGGGCCCCTCGTTGACGAGGATCCGGACGGCGTCGAGGTCGCAGGCGCCGGCGCCCGCGACGAGGGTGTCGAGCTCGTGCTCCTCCGGGGTGTCCCCGTCACCGAGCGCGGCGGCGATGCCGCCCTGCGCCCACTGCGTCGACCCGGCGGCCAGCACGTCCTTGGTCACCACGAGGACCTTGTCGACGTGCTCGCGCAGCCGCAGCGCGGCCGTCAGCCCGGCGATGCCGGAGCCGACGATGACGACGTCGGCGCGGGTCGTCCAGCCCGGGCTCGGCGCGGCGAGGCGCCCGGGCAGGCTCTGCTGGTCCTGTGGCATCCGAGCAGGCTACTCAGCGACCAGCCGTCACGTCGCCGCGGGACAGCGTCGGGTCGCCGAAGGTCTCGGCCGGGTCGAAGCCGGTGGCCATGATCTTGTTGTCGGCGTCGACGAAGACCACGCGCGGCTGGTACTCCTTCGCCTCCTCGGTGCTCATCTGCCCGTAGGCGATGAGGATCACCAGGTCGCCGGGGTGGACGAGGCGGGCCGCGGCACCGTTGATGCCGATCACGCCGCTGCCGCGCTCGCCCGCGATCGTGTAGGTCTCGAGGCGGGCGCCGTTGGTGATGTCGACGATGTGCACGAGCTCGCCGGCCAGCAGGTCGGCGGCGTCGAGCAGGTCCTCGTCGACGGTCACGGAGCCGACGTAGTGCAGGTCGGCCTGCGTGACGGTGGCGCGGTGGATCTTGCTCTTCATCATGGTGCGCAGCATGGGAGTCTCCCTGTGGGTTTCAGTACTGCTTCGGAACTGCTTCAGAACTGCAGCGGCATGTTGTCGATGAGACGGGTGGAGCCGACCCGCGCGGCGACCAGGATCCGGCCTTCGCTGCCCGCCTCCGGGTAGTCCGGCAGCTCACCGAGCCCGGTCGTGGTCAGCGCGAGGTAGTCGAGCTCGATGCCGGGCTCGGCCTTGAGGACGCCCATCGCCGCCCAACGGGCCGCCGGGACGCCGTACGACGCCCGGTCCTGGCCGGCACGCAGGGCCCGGCTCAGCACCGCGGCGACCTGGCGCTGCTCGGGATCGAGGTAGCGGTTGCGGCTCGAGCGGGCCAGGCCGTCGGGCTCGCGGTCGGTCGGGCCGCCGACGATCTCGATGCCCATGCAGAGGTCCGCGACCATGCGGCGGATCAGCGCGAGCTGCTGGTAGTCCTTCTCCCCGAAGACCGCGACGTCGGGTCGGACCAGGCCGAAGAGCTTGGCGACGACGGTCAGTACCCCGCGGAAGTGGCCGGGGCGGCTGGCGCCCTCGAACAGGTCGGCCAGCGGACCGGGCTGGACGGTGACCGCCTCGGAGGCGACACCCTCGTGCGGGACGCCGTCGGGGTACATCTCGGCGACGACCGGAGCGAACACCACGTCGACGCCCTCCCGGCCGGCCAGCTCGAGGTCGGCGTCGAAGGTGCGCGGGTAGCGGTCGAGGTCCTCCCCCGGGCCGAACTGCAGCGGGTTGACGAAGATCGACAGCACGACGGTGCCCTCGGCGCCGGCGCGCTCCCGCGCGATCCGCAGCAGCGTCGCGTGGCCCTCGTGCAGCGCGCCCATGGTCGGCACGAACACGACCGGGCCGCGCGCGCGGCGCGGTGCCACCTGCGCGTCGAGGTCCGACCGGCTGCGTGCGACAGCCGGGGCGGTGGTGAGGGTCATGCCTTCTCCGAGCGCGCCGAGCGCTCCCTGCGCTCCGAGCGCTCCACCCGCGAGGACAGGACCCGGCGCTCGCCGTACGCGCTGAGCACGGTGGCGATCTTCTGCGCCTGGATCGGGAGCAGCCGGCCGTCGGTCACCGAGCGGTCGAGGGTGGCCCACGCCATCGCGACGTACGACGGCAGGGTGTCCGGCGCGTTGGCCGAGATGTCCTTCAGGTGCGCCGCGACGGTCTTGACGTCGCCGCGGACGATCGGGCCGGTCAGGGCGGCGTCGCCGTGCGCCAGCGCGTTGTCGAGCGCGGCGTCGAGGAGCGGGCGCAGCGTGCCGGCCGGGTCGCCGACGCCGGCGGCGGCCAGCAGGTCCATCGCCTCACTCACCAGGGTCACGAGGTGGTTGGCGCCGTGGGCGAGGCCCGCGTGGTAGAGCGTGCGCATCTCCTCGGGCACCCAGTTGGCGGTGCCGCCGAGGTCGGCGACGAGGCCGGCGGCGAGCTCGCGCTCGCCCTCGCCGGCGGTGAGGCCGAAGACGCAGCCCTTGAGGCGGTCGATGTCGACGGCGGTGCCGGTGAAGGTCATCGCCGGGTGCAGCGCGATCACCCGCGCACCGACGGCGGCAGCCGGCGCGAGGACGGCGAGGCCGTGGCGGCCGGAGGTGTGCGCGACGACCTGGCCCTCGCGGATCGCTCCGCTGTCGGCCAGCACACGCACCACGTTGGGGAGCATGTCGTCGGGCACGGTCAGCAGGAGCAGGTCGGCCGCCCGGGACACGTCGCTCGGCTTGCGCAGCGGGACGCCGGGGAGGAGCTCGGCCGCGCGGCGGCGCGAGGCGTCGGACTCACCGGCAGCGGCGACGACGGGGTGACCGGCAGCGCGCAGACCCGCGGCCAGGACGGCGCCGACGCGACCCGCGCCGACAACACCCACGCTCAGCTTCGTGGACATCGTGAACCTTTCGTTCCGGTCCCGCCGACCACTGCCCCTCGCGGGGCAGCCGGTGTGGGTACCGGACGTTGTGCTCAAGTGCGCCCCGGGGTTCCGGGACGGCTCAACGGTACGCCGGGGCGTGCGGTCGCGAAAACGGTTCTGACCGGTGGGATGGGTCACATGGGTACGCGTGCTCTGGCCACGCTCACCCAGATCGTCGTCTCCGCATCGACGCGGAGCCGGCCCGTGGCCAGCTCGACGTCCGGACCGGGGTCGGCATCGAGGCCGTCGCGCTGCTGGAGCACGACCGGCACGTCGGTCAGCTTCGCCAGGCATTCGAGCCGGGTCCAGCGCTCCCAGAAGCCTGCCTCGCCATGCCGGGCTGCCAGCGCCGGCGGGACCGGTCGGTCGATCTCGGCGTCGACGGCCACCGGTGTGTCGACGGGTCCCGTCCAGGCCACCACGCGGCCGTCCGACAGGTGCGAGCGGGCGGCGTACCGGCTCAGCTCCGCGTCGGTGCCGACGCGGAGCATCGCCAACGGATCAGATGGAGCCGCCACCGTCGATGACGATCGCCTGGCCGTTGATGTTGGTCTGGTCGAGCAGCAGCGTGCGGACCACGGGGACGACGTCCTCGGGCGAGGTCATCGCGCCGGAGGGGGTACGACGCACGATCGACTCCAGCTGGTTGGCGCCGAGCACCGCCGACATCTCCGAGGCGAAGAAGCCGGGGGCGACCGAGTTCGCGAGCACCCGGCCGGCCATCTCGCGCGCGATGGCGCGGGTGGCGCCGTCGAGGCCGGCCTTCGTGGAGGAGTAGGCGACGAGTCCCTGGTAGCCGCGCTGCCCGCAGATCGAGGTGATGTTGACCAGCCGGCCCTTGCGGCCCTTGCCCATCAGGCGGCGCAGCCAGAAGCGGGTGAGCACCAGTGGCGCGGTCAGGTTGGTCTCGATGATCCGCGCGATCTCGTCGGCGGAGGTGTGCACGTGCAGCGAGTCCTGGCCGACCGCGGCGTTGTTGACCAGGCCGTCGATGATGCCGAGCTTCGCCTCGACCTCCTTGACGAACGCCTGCGTCGCGGCCGCGTCGGTGATGTCGACCGAGCCGAAGTGGCTGGTCTCGGGGAACCGCTCGGCCAGCGCGTCCAGCTCGGGCGTGACCGTGCGCGCGAACGCGGCGACCTTGACGCCCTGCTCGAGGAGGTCGGTGACCATGGCGAGGCCGAGGCCGCGGGAGGCGCCGGAGATGAGGACCACGCCGGACGGCGGGACGAGGGTGGCTTCAGACATCGCTCTTCAGGGTCTCCTTGGTCGGGATGGCGGCGAGCAGCCTGATCCGCCGCGGGACGCCGTACTCCGGCAGCCGCTCGGCGCACCAGCGGTTCAGCTCGGCCAGCAGGTCGGGGGCGGTCGTCTCGCCGGAGGCGAGGACGACGTCGGCGACCACGAGGTTGCCGACCAGGGGCGCCTTGCGCCCCCGCACGTGCGCCCAGGCGACGTCGGGGTGCGACTGCAGCACCGCCCGTACGACGCCCGCCGACACCTTCGCACCGCCCACGTTGATCTCGTCCGAGTCGAGCCGGCCGGTGATCAGCACGCGACCGTCCTCGACGACCACGGCGTCCCCGGTGCGGACCGGGCCACCGAGGCCCTCGCCGTGGTGCGGGGAGGTGATCACGAGCTCGCCGTCGACGACGTCGATCCGCGGCCGGCCGTCGACCTCGCGGCCCAGCCACTCGACGGGGAAGCCCGCGCGGCCGTCGTGGACGACGATCGAGGCGCCCACCTCGGAGGAGGCGTAGAGCCAGGAGATCCGGGCGTCGGGGAAGAAGGTGCGCAGCTGGTCGAGGATCGCCTGGTCGACGGGCTCGCCGCCGAGGCTGACCTGCTGCAGCGGCACCTTCGCCAGGTCGTCGGCCTGGGACATCGTGGTCTGGCGCCAGAAGGTCGGGGTGCCCGAGGCCGCGGAGACGTCGTACTCGATGCCGGCGGCTACCCACTCGTCGCGCCGGGCCGGGTCGACGACGACCAGGTCCTGGCCCGCCGACCCGAGGCCGAGGGTGACGACCTGCCACCAGGCATAGGTGCCGGGCGAGTAGGGGCACAGCCACGTCCGCGGCGCCATGTCGCCGGCGACCGTGGTCAGCGAGTCCAGGGTGTGGCCGATCTGCTTCGGGCGCCCCGTCGACCCGGAGGTCAGGAGCCACAGGCGGCCCGGCTCGGGCTCGCGGCCGGCCGAGGAGAGCTCGACCGAGCCGTCCGGGTCGACGATGTTGAAGCCCGACGCGAGCAGCTCGGCGCGCAGGTTGGCCTCCATCCGGCCGGCCGCGACGACCAGGAACTCCGCTCCCGTCTCGGCGTGCTGCTTCACCGCACGCAGGGCGGCGTACGACGAGTCGACGACCACCGCGGCCGGAGCCGGGAAGTCCAGGGGCTCGAGGTCGGCCCAGGTGACCTGCTCGCCGGTCGAGGCGTCGGTCAGGCGGTTGGACGGGTGGCGCAGGCTCACGCGGCCTGGATCTCGGTCAGCAGGTCCAGCACGTGGCCGACGGTCGTGATCTGGCGCAGGCCGGCGGCGTCGAAGTTGAGCTCCTCGTCGATCTCGTCCTCGACCCGGAGGGCGAGCTCGCTGAAGTCGAGGGAGCGGAAGCCGATCTCGGCGAGCAGCGCGTCGTCGCTCTCCGGAAGCGTCTTGTCCTGGGCGGCCAGGACCTCACCCATCAGCTCACGAAGGCGATTGCGGGGAACCGTCGTCATGTCGGGCAGACTACCGTTAGCCCCGGACGAGACCGCACTCCCAGCGGTCCCTGCTGGTCGAGGAGGAAACATGCTGCGTCCCGCCGCCGACGGCGACGTCGACGCCATGCGTGTGTGGCGCAACCAGGCGGCGAACCGCGCCGTGAGCATCAACGACCACGTCATCGCGGCCGACGAGCACGAGGCGTGGTGGGAGCGCACCCGCAAGGACCCCACGCGGCTGACCCTCGTCTTCGAGTACGCCGACCGGCCGCTCGGCATCGTGAACTTCTTCGACATCGCCGACGACCGCACGCAGTGCTCGTGGGGCTTCTACCTCGACAGCGAGACCGTCGAGGCCGAGGGCCTCGCCCTCCTGGCCTGGATGCAGGTGATGAAGGAGGCGACCGCCTACGCCTTCGACGAGCTGGGCGTCGACGTCCTGCACGGCGAGGTGCTGAGCGAGAACGAGGCGGTCCGCTCGATGAACCGCCGGTTCCGGTTCACCGAGGGCCCGCCCGAGGTCCGCAGCAGCGGCGAGCGGACGCTCACCGTCCACCCGATCAGCCTGCGCCGCGAGGACCGTCGCGGCGCTCGCAGGACCCCCGCACAGGAAGGCACCCGATGAGCCTCGAGGCCATCCAGGTCGGCGCGCCCGGCGATCCCGGCACCCGCACCATCGGCCCCGACCACGAGCCGTTCGTGATCGCCGAGATGTCCGGCAACCACAACGGCGACCTCGAGCGGGCGCTCGAGATCGTCCGGGCCGCCGCCGAGGCCGGCGCGCACGCGGTGAAGATCCAGACTTACACCGCCGACACGATCACCCTCGACGTCGACTCCCCCATGTTCCGGCTCAGCGCCGACCACCCGCTGTGGCCCAACCGCCGGCTCTACGACCTCTACACCGAGGCGCACACCCCGTGGGACTGGCACGAGCCGATCTTCGCGCTCGCCCAGGAGCTCGGCATGCTCGGCTTCAGCGCCCCCTTCGACCCGACGGCCGTCGACTTCCTGCACGGCCTCGGCGTCCCGATGATCAAGTCGGCCTCCAGCGAGATCACCGACCTCCCGCTGATCCGGTCCATCGCCGCGACCGGGCTCCCCACCATCATCTCCACCGGCACCGCCACCATGGGTGAGATCGACGCGGCCGTGCGGGCGGCACGGGAGACGGGCAACGAGCGGCTCGTGGTGCTGGCCTGCACGGCGTCGTACCCTGCGCCGCCGGAGGCCTCGAACCTCCGCGGCATCCCCGTCCTGCGCGGCGCGCTCGACGTCCAGGTCGGCCTCTCCGACCACACGCTCGGCATCGGCGCCTCGGTCGCCGCGGTCGCGCTCGGCGCCACCGTGATCGAGAAGCACCTCACCCTCGACCGCGCCGACGGCGGGGTCGACGCGGACTTCTCCCTCGACCCGGGCGAGTTCGCCTCGCTCGTGCGCGAGACGAAGATCGCCTGGCAGGCCATGGGTGAGGCCCGGATCGGCCCCAAGGAGATCGAGGCCGAGGGCCTGCGCTTCCGCCGCTCGCTCTTCGTCTCCCGTGACGTCAGGGCCGGCGAGAAGGTCGCCGCCGACAATGTCCGCTCGGTCCGCCCCGCCGACGGCATGCCGCCGGACTCGTTCCGCGACATCGAGGGACGGGTCTTCCGCGAGGACGTCCCCATGGGCACCCCGATGTCCCTGGACCTGCTGTAGAACTGCGGGAGCACGGCTCCGCCGCCAGGGCGGCAGCAAGCTGCCGGGAGGCGGCTCCCGCCGCGCTGCCGCGCCGCGGTTGTCCACCGAAGGTCCTGACGTTGCCTGGCGGCAAGCCCTCCGTAGGTCCCTGGCAACCCTGACGCGCTGGCGCGCTGAGTCAGCGGACCGTGACGGCCCAGTCGACGAGGGAGGGCGCGCCACCGGGCGTGGACTTCTGGAGCCGGACCAGAACCGGTCCGGTGCCGGCGGGGAGATCGAGCACGGAGCCGTCGACCCTCGCGCCGGGGACCTCGGCTCCGTCGAGGGCGAGCACGGTCATCGCGATGCCGTGCGTCCGGTCGACCGTGCGGTCCTGGGCGAGCTCGCGGACGGCACGGCCGGGGTGCTTGACCCGGGCGCGGCGGCCGCGGAGACGGTCCCCACCCACCCCGCGGACGGCGACCTCGACCCGGCTGCCCCGGTCGGGCTCGCCCGGGTTGACCACGAAGACTCCACTCTCGCCGAGCACCAGGGCGCCCTGGTCGTCGCGGCGGCCGACGGCGATGCGCGGCTTGACGGGCTCGGCGCCGAGGCGCAGGTGCACGCGGGCGATGGCGACGCCGACGGCGCCGTCCTCCATCGCGGCGCCGGTCGACCACGCGCGCTCGTCGGCGGGGGTGGACTCGAGGCCGATCATGAGCAGGCCGTCCTCGCCGAGCTGGTCGGGCATCACCTGGAAGACCACGCGGTCGGAGGTGGCCTCGCCGTCGAGCGCACGATGGCCGAGCACGGCGCCGGCCACGACGCGACCCTGCGCCGTGATCCGCAGCGAGCGGTGGCGGCCGGACACGTCGGGCAGCTCGACCTCGGCGTCCTTGTCGTCGTTGCGCTTCATCTTGGCGCGGGTGCCGATCAGGTGGTCGTGCCACATCCGCGTGGACAGCGCGTCGACCCTCAGGTCGACCTGCACGGTCAGCACCTCGGTGGTGGGCACGATCGACAGGCCCAGCAGGCCGGAGGGTCGTACGACGCGGGCGAGCCGGTGCGGCGCCCGGACGGCGCCGTCGATCAGGGCCACCGCGCCCGGCACGTTCTGGTCGAGGCTGATCGGCAGCTCGTGGCTGACCGACACCTTGTCGAAGTCGGTCGCGACGTGCAGCGACGGGAGCTCGAAGACCTGGGGCTGCTGGGTCATGCCGTCACCGCCCCGAGCTGGATCGCCAGCGCTTCGGACGAGACCTCCCAGTCGAACCGTGACAGGAAGGGCTCACGGCGCCGCCACATCCGCTGCACGGCGGCGAACGCCGGCTCCCCGTCGGCCTCCACGTGCAGCATGTTGATCGAGAGGATCTCGAAGAGCCGGTCGCCCTCGCCCACGGGCCACTGCTGGACCAGGCCGGAGGGGACGTCGCTGGCGCATCGGTAGAACCACATCCACAGCCGCGCGCGCTCGACCTGGTCGGGCGTGATCAGCACCTCGCCGGCGAGCAGGCCCTGGATGTGCCGGGTGAGCTCGGAGAAGTACTCGTCGACCGACTCGGTCACGGTCGTGAACCCGCAGGCGCTCCACTCCGACCAGCCGCACTGCAGGGCGGGGATGCCGAGGGCGGGGTACTCGCTGCTGACGCTGCCCCGGACGGTGAGCACGAGGTCGGTCAGCGCGGTCAGGTAGTTCTTCGACAGGTCCAGGCTGCGCATGAACTTCATGTGCGGCTGGTCGGCGTAACGGGCCGCGACGCCGTCGAAGAAGCCGGTGGCGTCGTACATGTGCTGGTGGGGGTGGTCGAGGAACAGCCAGTTGACCTCGTCGTGCTCCGCCGCCCAGGCCGCGGTCCTCTCGATCCAGTCGCCGAGGTCCTCGAAGACCTCCCAGTTGGTGCCGAGCGCATCGGACACCGCGTGGTTGAAGACCGAGATGGTCGGCTTCGACGGGTCGAGGCCGACCCGGCGGCCGGCCGGGACGCGGACGGCGGCACGGTCGGCCGGCGTCCGCAGCTCGACGCTGGAGAAGTCGGCACCGGCGCGCCACCACGACGGGCGGCCGAGGGTCGCCTTGGCGCGGGCCTGGGTGAGCTCGGAGCTGCGGTGCAGCAGCTCCCGGTTGGGCCACACGTGCTTCTCGAAGAACTCCCCGAGCTGCGAGGTCAGGCCCGCGCGGATCGGCGCCCCGGCAGGGAGCTTCTCCGGGAACAGGCCGTAGACCTTCAGGCCGCCGGTCGACTGCGGGAAGAGGACGGGTACGTCGTGGCGGATCGCCGCCTCGACCGCGAGCCCGAAGTTGTTGTAGTCGACATGGCTCGAGATGAGCGCGACGACGTCGTTGTTGGCCAGCAGCGCGTCGTAGATCTTCGCGAACTCGACGCTGCGCGCGGTGACCTGGTCCTTCTTCGCCTGGATCTCCGGGGAGTCGTCGAGGCGGGCGACCAGCGCCATCCGGCAGGTGGTGGCGTAGATGATCTCGTCGAGCTTGTCGGCGGGGATGCCCGAGTCGGGCAGGTCGCCGCCGAGGTCGACGCCGGCGATCTCCATCGGCTCGGCCGTGCCGGCGACCCGGGCGTCGACGAGCGCGTGGGCGTCGAAGACCGCCTCGGCGCCGTACGCCGTGGCCATCGCCGAGATCTCCTCGAGGTTGAAGTAGGTCCAGATGATCTGGTTCCAGTCCTCGTCGGCACCGCTGTAGACGACGATCCGCGCGGGCTCCATCCGGCGCAGCGCGTTGGCGACCGTCAGGTTGCGCAGGGTCACCCGGAGGTCCTGGCTCATCGCCTCGACCAGGATGATCCGCTCGGACGGGGGCGGGACGTTGTTGCGCCAGAAGACGGTGGAGGTCCGCAGGAACGGCCGGAAGTCAGTCAGCTCGCGCACCCGGCAGTTATATCAACCGGCGGTGGGTTCCCCGGTGTCCAGGGAAGCGCTGATCAATCCCGCCTGCCGCCCGACGGCGCCCTGGGTCAGCGATTCCCCAGGAGGCTCTCCACGACGCGACTCCGGCCGCGGCCGTCGACGAGCTCCCACCCCTTGCGGCGCAACCGGTTGCGGGCATCGGCGTCGTCGAGGGCCACCGCGAGGGCCGCCGTCGCGTCCTGCGGCTCGTGGCGTACGACGTCCAGCAGGCCGAGCGGGAAGGTGAGCCCGCCCTCGACCACGCGCCCGTAG
>DATLIG010000177.1:0-13402 GCA_035539555.1 Nocardioides sp.
GCGCCGAGGAGGCGAGGTGGTCGGCGCTCAGCGACGGCAGCAGCGCCCGGACCGCGTCGAGCTGCTCGTTGCGGGTGCGCACCTTGCGCGCCTCCGCGTTCACGAGCCGGGCCAGCGCCTCCTGGGGCGGGTGCGCGACCACGTGGTCCCCCTGCAGCTCGAGCAGCCCGACTCCCGCCAGTCGCGTCAAGTGCTCGCGGAGCTCACCGACGCGCAGCGAGGCGCGGGTGGTCAGCGAGGCGAGGCTCGTGCCGGAGTTCCGCAGCACCAGGCGGTAGATGCTCTCCTCGCGTGCACTGAACCCCAGCACTCCCAGGGGGGACAGATCGGGCGAATGTCCGACTGCGGTCGACGGCATGATGGCAGGTTAGTGTCAGTAGCCGGTCCCGGACAGGGCCACGGGCCGGAATCGGTGTCAAGATGTGGCCAGCGGAGGCGCCGGAATCGCTGCAGGGGACGATTTCGCCGCCCCGCCTCTTACGTGTTCGGCGGACCGTCAGCCGAGCAGCGCGTCGTACGCCGCCGGGCTGCTGTCCCGCAGGAAGCCGGCGCAGCGCTCCGCCTCCGGGGTCTCCCCGATCCGGTCCGCCGCCACCGCCAGGGCGGCCAGCGCCCGGAGGAAGCCGCGGTTCGGCTCGTGCTCCCACGGCACCGGGCCGTTGCCCTTCCAGCCGTTGCGGCGCAGCATGTCCAAGGAGCGGTGGTAGCCGACACGGGCGTAGGCGTAGACCGTGACGTCGTCGGCGCCCTCGTCGCGCGCCTGCTCGGCGAGGCTCGCCCAGGCGAGGGGCGAGGCCGGGAGGCGGCGTACGACGGCCGCCGGCGCCTCGCCGGCCGCGAGCAGCTCCGCGGCCGGGTCGACGGGCAGGTGCGTGGGCGGGGGGCCGGCCATCAGGTCGGTGCCGGGCGTGATGCTCATGGACCCATTGTGTCCCCGGGGAACACGATGTCGGTGGGCGGGTGTTGACTCGGTTCGTGACCCAGAGCGCACCCCCGCAGACCACCGCAGAGGTGGAGAACCCGTGGCCGGCCCTGTGGGCCCTGGTCATCGGGTTCTTCATGATCCTGGTCGACCTGACCATCGTGACCGTCGCGACGCCGACGATCATGGACGAGCTCGACGCCTCCGAGACCGACGTGATCTGGGTGACCAGCGCCTACATGCTGGCCTACGCGGTGCCGGTCCTGATCACCGGACGGCTCGGTGACCGGTTCGGCTCGAAGAACCTCTACCTCGCCGGCCTGACGATCTTCACGCTCGCCTCGCTGTGGTGCGGCCTGACCAGCACGGTCGGCGCCCTCATCCTGGCCCGCGTGGTGCAGGGCTTCGGCGCCTCGATGATGACGCCGCAGACGATGGCGATCATCACCCGCATCTTCCCGCCGGCCAAGCGCGGCTCGGCGATGGCGGTCTGGGGCGCGACCGCGGGCGTGGCGATGGTGGTCGGCCCGATCGCGGGCGGCCTGCTCACGGACGCCGCCGGATGGGAGTGGATCTTCATCGTCAACGTCCCGGTCGGCGTGCTGGCGTTCGTGATGGCCTGGGTGCGGGTCCCGGCGCTGCCGACCTCGCCCCACAGGTTCGACTGGCTGGGCGTGGTGCTCTCCGGCGGTGCGATGTTCCTGCTCTGCTTCGGCATCCAGGAGGGCCACCAGCACGACTGGGCGGGCTGGATCATCGCGATGATCGTCGGCGGCATCGCGCTGCTGGTGCTCTTCGTCGGCTGGCAGGCCGTCAACAAGGCCGAGCCGCTGGTGCCGCTGAGCCTGTTCAAGGACCGCAACTTCTCGGTCTCCAACGTCGCCATCGCCTGCATGGGCTCGATCGGCGCGTCCTTCGGCTTCCCGCTGATGTTCTACGCCCAGGCCGTCCGGGGCGACTCGCCGACCCAGGCGGCGCTGCTGATGTTCCCGATGGCGGTGATGTCGATCGTCCTCGCCAAGTTCGTCGGCGGCCTCACCGATCGGATGCACCCTCGCCAGGTCACCGGCTTCGGCTTCGCCGTCAGCCTGGTCGGCTTCCTCTACCTGATGGCGGAGATCCGTCCCGATGCCGAGGTGTGGGAGATCGCGATCCCGATGGTCCTCATCGGTGTCGGCAACGCCTTCATCTGGGCGCCCACCGCCGCCACCGCCAACCGCAACCTGCCGCTCACGCTCGCCGGCGCGGGGGCCGGCGTCTACAACGCGACCCGCCAGGTCGGCTCGGTGCTCGGGTCGGCCGCGATCGCGGTGCTGATCGACAGCCGCCTCGCCGCGCAGGGCCTGGGCAGCGGCGGCGCCTCCGAGGCCGGCGCCGCGCAGGTCCCGGAGGCCCTGGCCGAGCCGTTCTCGCAGGCCATGCAGCAGGCGATGTGGCTGCCCGCTGCCGCCTACGCCATCGGGCTGGTCGCGGTGCTGTTCTACGAGAAGCCACGCCACGTCGGATACGGCGGCGCGCCGGCAGCGCCGGCAGCTGCCGTCACGGAGTGAGCAGGGAGCGCACCTTCTCCGGGCCGAGCGCCGCGAAGAGGGTGGGCAGCCGGGGACCGCGCTCGGCGGCCACGAGCAGCTCGTAGAGCAGCTTGAAGAACGCCTTCTGGTCGGCCTTCACCTCGTCGGTCGGGGCGTCCTCGAGCGCGAGGCCACGGGCCAGCTTCGGCACGCCGTAGATCAGCGTGGTCAGCTCGTCGGTGTCGCCGAACGCGTCGGGCAGCCGGTCGAGCAGCTGGCGCAGCCACAGCTCCTCGTCCTCGTCGAGCCCCGCGAGTCGCGCGGCGTCCGCCGACGCGCGGACCGTCGTGCGGTCCTCCGGATCGACGTAGGACTCGATCCAGGTGGCCGCCTTGGTCAGCCGCGGCTCCAGGTCGGCCTCGCTCGCGCCGACGGTGCGTGCGGTGATCTCGCGGGACCCGGCGGTGACGTCGGCGACCGACGACAGCATCCGGAACGGGACGACGACCGCCGGCGTCGGCAGCGTGCCGGCGCTCGAGGTCGCCGACGCCCGCTCCCACGCCAGCACGGCGGCGTCGCGCTTCTCCGGGATCGCGGCCTTCTTCGTGAGGGCGTCCCACTCGTCGTACAGGCGCAGGACCTCCTGGCCGAAGTCGACGTTGAACGCCTGCTTCGGCTGGCGGCGGACGTAGAGCCAGCGCAGGATGGGCGCCTCGAGGATCCGCAGTGCCTCGGCCGCGGTCGGCACGCCGCCCTTCGACGACGACATCTTGGGCATGCCGGCGACGCCGACGAAGGAGTAGCCGACGAAGCTCGGGGCGGTGCCGCCGAAGATCGGGCCGACGATCTCCTTGCCGACCGTGTAGGACGACCCGGGGGTCGCGTGGTCGACGCCGCCCGGCTCGAAGTGGACGCCTTCGAAGGTCCAGCGCATCGGCCAGTCGACCTTCCAGACCAGCTTGCCCTCGTCCTGCGTCGCGACGTTGGTCACGTAGGACTCGCCGCAGGTGTCGCACGTGTAGGCGAGGTCGGTCGTCTCGTCGTCGTACGACGTCAGGGTGACCGTGTCGCGACCGCAACCGCGGCAGTAGGGCTTGTAGGGGAAGCGGGCGAGGTCCTCGCTGGAGCCGTGTCCCGTCTCCTCCTCGGCGGTCGACTCACCCTCCTCGACCGGGTCGGCGGCCTTCTTGGTGCGGAACCGCGCCATCACGGTCTCGATCTCGCCGCGCTTGCGGATCGCGGTGAGGATCTGCTCGCGGTAGGTGCCGGCGCGGTACATCTCGGTCTGGTTGACCTCGACCATGTCGCAGCCGAGGTCGGCCAGCGCGGAGCGCAGCGGCGCCTTGTAGCGCTCGGCCCAGCTGGTGAACTCACCCGTCGGGTCGGGGACGGCGGACAGCGGCCGGCCGATGTGCTCGTTCCACGCGGTGTCCACGCCGGCGGGCACCTTGCGGAACCGGTCGTAGTCGTCCCAGCTGTGGAGGTGGCGGACATTGATGCCGCGGCGGCGGATCTCCTCCGCCACGAAGTGCACGGTCAGGAACTCGCGCAGGTTGCCCAGGTGGATCGGCCCCGACGGGCTGATGCCGGACGCGCAGGTGACGAGTTCGGGCAGCGTGCCGCCGTTGACCTGCTCGGCGTGCCGGAGCGCCAGGTCGGCCGTCCGGGTCACCCAGTCGCTGGGCTCCTGCTGGTTCTGCTGTCCTCGTGCCACGACGGGCAAGCCTAGATGAGTAAGTCCAAGCTCTCGCACGCTGAGCCCCACTCAGCATCCGCGCTGGCGGCGTTGCCAACGCTCGACGTGCGCCCAGCACGCCGTCGCGCTGGCGCCTTGCCAGCGCGGCGCCGAGCGGTGCTCAGCGCACGATCCCTTGGGCTTACTCATCAAGTGGCGTCTCATCCGGGGACGAGCATCGTGTACGCCGCCGGCAGCACCTGCCACGTGCGCTCCCGGAACGGCCCGTCGATCTCCCCGTCGCTGTTGCAGTCGAACGGCGTGCCGCTGACCCGCACCTCGGTGCCGCGGACGATCCGGACGTCGGCGTGCTCGCCGTGCCGGCCGAACGGGAGTCGCAGCGCGTAGCCCAGCCGCGACAGCGTGCCGACCGGGGTCGCGACGAGGACGTCGACCAGGCCGTCGCCGGGGTCGGCGTCCGGCGTGAGCTCCGTCCCGCCGCCGACCGACGCACCGTTGCCGACGGCGACCATGAGCACCTTCTCGTCGAGGTCGGCGACCACCTCGCCGTCGACCTCGACGCGGACCCGCAGCGTGGGCGGGTTCAGTGCGGTCTGCACGGCGCCGATCGGGTAGCCCAGCTTCCCGAGGTTGACGTTGCCGACCCCGACCGACCCGAGGCGCTCCTTCCAGCGGGCACCCTTGGCGCCGGCCTCGGCGCCGGCGCCGAGGTGCACGCTGTTGACGGTGACCTCGTCCTGGTCGTCCACGACCAGGTCCAGCCGCCGCCGCTGCCCGGTGGCGACCACCTCCGCCGCGGCCTCCGCCTCGAGCGGCAGGCCGAGCGTGCGGGCGAAGTCGTTGCCGGTGCCGAGGGGCACCAGCCCGATCGTCGTACCGGCCAGGGCGCCGCGGCGGTGCAGGGCGGCGACCACCGCGTGGATGCTGCCGTCGCCGCCGGCCACGACGACCGTGCGGTCACCGGCGTTGCCGAGCACGTCGTCGAGCTCGTCGGGGGAGGACGTCGCCGCGACCTCGACCTCGTTGGCCCGGCGGAGCACGCCCAGCGCCGCGTCGAGGGCCTCGCGATCCGCCGTACCGGCGTCGGAGTTGGTGATCACGAGCATCGGGCGGCTGTCGGGCACGTGCACAGCCTAGGTTCCCTACAGTTCCGCCCATGGGGACCTCTCGCCGCTGGACCGCCCGTGAGCTGATCGCGCTCGTGCTCGACGAGGGCTCGTACGAGTCGTGGGACGCGACGATCGACATCAGCGCCCACCCGGCGGAGTACCAGGACGAGCTGCGAAGGGCCGCCGACAAGGCCGGCACCGACGAGTCCGTGCTGACCGGCCGGGGCACGGTCCGCGGCCGTCCGGTCGCCTTCGTCGTCAACGAGTTCTCCTTCCTGGCCGGCTCGATCGGCATCGCCGCCGCCCACCGGATCGCCTCCGCGGTGCGCCGCGCGACCGCGGAGGGCCTGCCCGTCCTCGCGAGCACGTCGTCCGGCGGCACCCGGATGCAGGAGGGCACCCGCGCGTTCGTGCAGATGGTCGAGATCTCCCGCGCGCTGATGGAGCACAAGGCGGCCGGCCTGCCCTATCTCGTGCACCTGCGCCACCCCACCACCGGCGGCGTCTACGCGTCGTGGGGCTCGCTCGGCCACGTGACCGTCGCCGAGCCCGGCGCCCTCGTCGGCTTCCTCGGCCCGAAGGTCTACGAGGCCCTCAACGGCGAGCCCTTCCCCGAGGGGGTGCAGCTCGCCGAGAACCTGGCCGCGAAGGGGGTCATCGACGCCGTCGTACCCGCCGAGGAGCTGCCGTCCCTCGTGGACCACGCACTCGGCGCGCTGGTCGATCCGCCGTCGCAGGCGTCGCTCGAGCGGCGCCCGCCCGTCGCCGCCGGCACCACGCTCGACCACCCGGTCTGGGACGACATCGAGGCGACGCGCGCCGAGGGCAGGGTGGGCGTGCGCGACCTGCTCCGATACGGCGCCAGCAGCACCCTGCGGCTCAAGGGCACCGACGAGGGGGAGCGTGACGACTCGGTCCTGGTCGCGCTCACCCGTCTGGACGGGCAGCCCTGCGTCCTGGTCGGGCAGGACCGCTCGCGGCAGAGCCGGGCGACCCCGATGGGACCGGGTGCCCTGCGCGAGGCGCGCCGTGCGATGGAGCTCGCCGAGGAGCTGCGGCTGCCGCTCGTCACCGTCGTCGACACCCCCGGCGCCGAGCTGTCGCAGGCCGCCGAGGAGGGCGCGATGGCCGGCGAGATCGCCCGCTGCATCGCCGGCCTGGTCACCCTCTCCGTGCCGACGGTCTCGGTGATCCTGGGCCAGGGGTGCGGCGGGGGAGCGCTCGCGCTGATGCCCGCCCGCACGGTCCTCGCCACCGAGCGCGGCTGGCTCTCGCCGCTGCCGCCGGAGGGCGCGAGCGTGATCGTCCACGGCGACGCGTCCCGCGCCGCCGAGATGGCCGCGCTGCAGAAGGTCGGTGCGTTGGACCTGCTGGCGAGCGGGGACGTGCACGGCGTCGTACCCGAGGTGGAGGGGGACACCCCGGAGACCCTGGCCCGCGCGGTCGTGGCCGAGGTGGCGGCGCGGCTCGGCGCCGCTGGTTGAGGTGCGAGCGCCGGCGAGCCTCGAGACCCAGCTCGCCCGGTGGTCAGGCGGGCCCGCAGAGGGTCTCCGGGTGCGCGGCGTAGCCGGCGCCCGACCGGGTGACCACGATGCTGAACTCGGGGGTGCCCCGGACGGCCGCGACCCAGGTCTGTCGGTCCGCCCCCGTGTAGCCGGTCGGCGCCGGGTCCGCGGTGTAGTCGCCGGGTTCGTGGACGCCCGCGTCGACGAAGTCGGCGAGCAGGTCGTTGACGGCCTCTCGGGGCGTGGGGCCCTCGCCCGCCACGGCGATCCACGACGGCTGGCCGCCGCCGTCGCGGCAGCCGAAGTCGGCGAGCGTGGCGGACTGCCAGTGGCCGTTCGGGTCCACGACCTCGACGTCGACCGTGCCGGTCTCGTCCATCCCGGGTGGGGAGGCGCAGCCGAGCGTCACCGTGCCGGGAGGGAACGCGTAGGTCATCGACATGGAACGGCCGGGGAGCGGATCGCCGCCGGTCACGCCGTCGGAGGCGTAGGTCAGGTAGGACCCCGGCGCGGTCATCGTGCTGGTCACGACGAGTACGACGCCGGCCGGTGCGGCCGCGACGGTGGTCGTCTCGACCTGCGGACCGGCGTCGGTGCAGGTGACCCGGAGCTCGTCGGGCGGGGCATCGCCCTCGTCGTCCGTGACTCCGTCGGCAGGCTCGATGACCGAGGGGGCGTCGTCCGCGCCCAGCAGGCGGGGCAGGGCGACGCCCGCCAGCACCAGGACGGCGACGGCGACGCCCACCGCGACGCTCACGAGGTGACGCCGACGGCGCGCGGCCGTGTGCGCATCCTGGAGCAGGCCGGGTGGGGGCTCGGACGGCATGCCCTCCGCGTCGCGGGCCCGGTCGACCAGCGTCCTCAGCTCGTCCTCGTTCACGGCACCTCCTCGGTGAGATCGCGCTGGTCGATCGCGGCCAGCGCACGGGCCACGCGGCTCTTGACGGTGCCGAGTGGCACGTCCAGCACCTCGGCCGCCTGCTGCTCGGTGAGGTCGCCGATGAACCTCAGGACCAGCACCGTCCGATGGTCGGTGGAGAGGTGCTGGAGCGCTCGCGTGAGATCCGCCCGGGCGTCGCTGCCGGTGGTCGGGTCGGGAGCCGTCCGCTCGGGCAGCTCGGACGTCGGGATCTCCCCGCGCCACATCCGGCGGCGGGACTTGGCCAGGGTGGTGACCAGGACCCGGTGGACATAGGCGTCGACGCGATCCGCGCTGCGCACCCGTGGCCACGCGCGGTAGCAGCGCAACAGCGTGGTCTGGACGAGGTCCTCGGCCTCCGCCGTCGAGCAGCCCAGGTACACGCCGACCCGGACCAGCGTCGCCCAGCGGGCAGCCACGAATGACGAGAACTCCTCGTCATCGGTCGGCTTCATACCCATCAGATCCCGCGGGGCCCCCGAAAGGTTCCATCGCATCGGGTTCGGGACGCGTCGCCCTCGATCGCTCTCGACGCCTTCGCAGGCTCAGGCGTCGGCGATCGACATGTCCTCGCCACTCCAGAAGGCCCGCATCGACGTGATCCTCCCGTCGTCGTCGAAGGTCATCACGTCGATCGGTGCCAGCGTGTAGGTCTGGTCGCCCGCCTTGGTGACCAGCTCGAACGCGAACGCCGCCTCGTTGCCGGCGACCCGCGCGTGCAGCAGCCTCGACGTCTGCTCGAGGCCGTCGAGGGCGCCGTAGAACTCCGCGATCTGCTCGCGGGTGGTGCGCACCTCCGAGCCGACCGGGTCCTCGACGGTGGCCCCGTCGGCGTACAGCGCGACGACGTCGGCGGAGGAGCCGGTGGCGACGAGGTCGACGTAGCTCTGGATGGTCTCGAGGATGGTCTCGCGGCTGGCGCCCATGGGGTGCTCCTGGGGTAGGGATCGAAGGTAGAACGTGTTCTCGTTTCGGCGAATCTAGCCGTTCGATCGCGATTTGGTAACGTTGCGCCGCAAGAGAGCCCCGGTCCTTGCCGGGGCTTCTTGCTTGACCGACACCATCAACAGCAAGTGGTGCGTTGAGCAGCCGTCCCGCCAGGAGGGACGGAGGGACTCCGTCCGTGGCGAGGAGCAACCAATGCCTGCAATCGTGATCGTCGGCGCCCAGTGGGGCGACGAGGGCAAGGGCAAGGCGACCGACCACCTGGGCAGCCAGGTCGACTACGTCGTGAAGTTCAACGGCGGCAACAACGCCGGGCACACGGTCGTGATCGGCGACCAGAAGTTCGCCCTCCACCTGCTGCCCAGCGGCATCCTGACCCCCGGCTGCACGCCGGTCATCGGCAACGGAGTGGTCGTCGACATCGACGTCCTCTTCCGAGAGATCGACGGCCTCGAGGCCCGGGGCGTCGACACCAGCAAGCTCAAGCTGTCCGCCAACGCGCACGTCATCGCCGACTACAACCGCACGATCGACAAGGTCACCGAGCGCTTCCTCGGGTCCCGCAAGATCGGTACGACGGGCCGCGGGATCGGCCCCACCTACGCCGACAAGATGAACCGGATCGGCATCCGGGTCCAGGACCTGTTCGACGAGAAGATCCTCACCCAGAAGGTCGAGGGCGCGCTCGAGCTGAAGGGCCAGATCCTCACCAAGATCTACAACCGCCGTGCGCCCTCGGTGGAGCAGACGGTCGAGGAGCTGCGCAGCCACGCGGAGCGGCTCGCGCCGTACGTCTGCGACACGGGGTTGCTGCTGAGCCAGGCGCTCGACCGCGACGAGGTCGTCCTCATGGAGGCCGGCCAGGCCACCCTGCTCGACGTGGACCACGGCACCTACCCGTTCGTGACCTCCAGCAGCGCGATCTCGGCCGGCGCCTGCACCGGCACCGGCATCCCGCCGACCAGGATCGACCAGGTCATCGCGATCGCGAAGGCCTACACGACCCGCGTCGGCGAGGGCCCGTTCCCGACCGAGCTGCACGACGAGAACGGCGAGTTCCTGCGCAAGGCCGGCTGGGAGTACGGCACCACGACCGGCCGCCCGCGCCGCTGTGGCTGGATGGACACCGTGATCACCCGGTACGCCGCCCGCGTCAACGGCGTCACCGACTTCGTCCTCACCAAGCTCGACACGTTGACGGGGCTGGCCGAGCTGCCCGTCTGCGTCGCGTACGACGTCGACGGCGTGCGCCACGACGAGATGCCGGTCAACCAGACCGACTTCCACCACGCCGTACCGATCTACGAGGTCCTTCCCGGCTGGACCGAGGACATCTCCGGCTGCCGCAGGTTCGAGGAGCTGCCGAAGGCCGCGCAGGAGTACGTCGAGTTCGTCGAGGCGCGCTCCGGCGCCAAGATCTCGGTCGTCGGCGTCGGCCCCGAGCGCGAGCAGGCGGTCGTGCGGCACCCGCTGCGCTGACACGCCCCCGCATACCCCCTCGGATCCGAGGGGGTATGCAATCGTCCACGGTGGGCACAGGCCCTTGAGCGTGTGTGGGGCACGCACCGGGACGGCAGGAGGCGTGGTGGCGGAGCGCGCGAGGGTGGTGCTGGTCGACGACTCTCCTGAGCTGCGGACGCTGATCCGCGTCCGCCTGCAGGCCTCGGGCCTCTTCGACGTGGTCGGCGAGGGCGGCGACGGTGGTGAGGCGCTGATGCTCGCGCACGAGCACGCGCCCGACCTGATGCTGCTCGACACCTCGATGCCGGTGCTCGACGGCCTCGAGGCCCTGCCCCTCGTCCTCGCGGTGTCCCCGACCACCAAGGTGGTGGTGTTCACGGGCTTCGAGGGTCGCGGCCTGGCCGAGCGGGCCCGTCATCTCGGCGCGACCGACTTCATCGAGAAGTCGATCCCGATCGAGCAGCTGCCCGAGCGGCTGTGGCGGCATGTCGCGGACGGCGCCACGGCAGCGGCCGTCCTTGCCGGCGGTGGAGGGCCCGGCCCTGGCGCCGGGCGGGTCGGCGGCCTTCGCCTCGCAGACGGCAGCGACGAGAGTGCCGCCCGTGACCAGGCTGCCCTCGACGAGCACATCGAGCGCTACCGCGAGGTCTTCCACCAGGCCGCCATCGGCATGGCGACCCTGACGTTGAACGGGACCGTCGTCCGGGCCAACCACCAGCTCGCTGCGATGGTCGGCCGCGAGCCGGACGACCTCGTCGGACTGGACTACGGGGTGCTCACCCGGCAGCACGGCGACCACCTCGACGACGCGCTCCTGCGGATCATCGAGCAGGGTGAGGGCCTCGCCTCCTTCGAGCACCCGCTCGTGCTCGACGACGGCTCGAGCACGCTGCGCGTGAGCCTGACGCCGATCCGTGACTCCGGTGGCGCTCCGCTCTACGTCTTCGCCCAGGTCCTGGACGTCACCTCCGAGGTCGCGCTGCGGCGGAGCGAGGAGATGTTCCGGCTGCTCGTGACGACCGTGACCGAGTACGCGATCTACATGCTCGACCCCTCCGGTCGCGTCGCGAGCTGGAACGCCGGCGCGCAGCACATCAAGGGCTATGCCGAGCAGGAGATCGTCGGCCGCCACTACCGGCTGTTCTACCCCGAAGAGGACCGGGCGGACGGCCACCCCGAGCGCAACCTCGAGCTCGCCCTGCGCGACGGCTCGTACGCCGAGGAGGGGTGGCGCGTGCGCCGCGACGGCACCCGGTTCTGGGCAAGCGTCGTGATCACGGCCGTCTTCGACGACGACGGCCGCCACCGCGGCTTCGCGAAGGTCACCCGCGACCAGAGCGACCTGCGGGCGCGCGAGGAGCAGCGGCGCGGCGCGATCGAGCAGCAGGCGAACCTGCTCGCCGTGACGGCCCACGAGCTGCGCACGCCGGCGGCGGTCGTCGAGGGAGCGGCCGCGATGCTGCTCGAGGACCATGCCGACGACGCTGGCGAGCGCCGCCAGTTCCTGGAAGCGATGAGGAGCAGCGCCGAACGCATCCAGCGGCTGGCCGGCGACCTGCGCGCGGCGTCCGAGACCCATGCCGACGCGTTGGCGCTGCAGCCGGAACGGATGTCGCTGCGCGGAGCGCTGGTGGCGGCCGCCGACCGTGCCCGTGCCGTCCACCCGCACGAGAGCGTCACGCTCGAGGTCGTGCAGGACGTCGAGATCGTCGCCGATGCCGCGCGGGTGGGCCAGGCGCTGGACAACCTGCTCGACAACGCGGTCCGGCACGGGCGCGCGCCGGTCCACGTGACCGGTGAGCGGACCGACACGGGCGTGCGGGTCCGGGTCGTCGACAGCGGGCACGGCGTGGACCAGCGTCTCGAGCCCCGGCTGTTCGACCGGTTCGCGCACGCCGGTCCGGCCGGCGGTGCGGGGATCGGGCTGCACCTCGTGCGCGAGATCGCCCGCAGCCACGGCGGTGACGTCACCTACCTGCCGCCCGGGGTCGGACGGCAGGCGACCTTCGTGCTCGAGCTGCCGACCCAGCCCCTGCTGCCCCGCCTCTGAGTGGGGACCCGCCCGGAGTAGGTGGTCGTGCGGCGATCAGCCGCCGCTCAACATGGTCCAGATGTCGCCACACTGGGTGGTGCAGTCGACCGTGCTCCACAGCTGCGGGTCGCGGAAGGCCTTGCCGTCGGAGAGCATCACCCAGAGCTGCAGCTCGCGTTCCTCGTCCTTGGCCTCCTTGCCGTTCGGGCCGAGGGCTTCGGCGAACTGCACGACGTCGGCCTTGCCGTCGCCGTTGACGTCGCTGAGGCCGAGGCGGAGCGCGATGCCCTGGACGTTCTTGGCCGGATCCTTGAGCTCGGGCTCCGAGAGATTGCGCCACCACTGGCGCTGGGGGATCTCGCCGTCCTCCAGCTCGTAGGTGTGGAGACGGCCGCCGAGGTCGTAGACGCCGTCGCCGAGCGGGATGATGCCGACCGCCACGATCTCGTCGCGTCCGTCGCCGTCGGTGTCGCCGATCATCCACGGCGCGATGCCGGGGTTCACCTTCGGGTCGGTGAACTCGCGTTCCTTCGCCAGCTGCTCGAACCCGTCGCCGGCGTCGTTGGCCGTGAGCATGTCGATCCGGCCGCGGACGGGCTCCTCGCTCTCCTCGGCGTCGGTCCAGAGCAGGACCTCGTCGTCGCCGTCACCGTCCATGTCACCGGTCCACAGCCAGGTGCCGAAGCCGCTGGCCTCGGCGTGCGGCGAGCGGTACCACTGCGTCAGGGGCTCGAATGTCTTCTGCCCGGCGAGCGACACGTGGACCCCGACACCGCCTTCGGTGTCGCCGATCAGGACCAGGTCGTCAAGGCCGTCGCCGTTGACGTCGCCCAACGTGGCCGACGAACGGGTGATCTCCCAGGCAGGGTCGAGGGTCAGCTTGGCGGTCCACGGCGCGCCCTCGGCGGGTTGTGTCGTTGCCGAGAGGACGTCATCCTCCTCGTCGACCCACACGACGTCCTCGCGGGCGTCGCCGTCGACGTCACCGACCGTGGTGAGGAAGGTCGGTGCGGCGGGCAGGGTCCTGACGGGCGTGCCGAACTGCTTGCCGTTCGACGGAACGGTGTAGAGCGCGGACGGGGGCTCCAGCCCGTCGCGGGCCTGGGTGATGACGACATCGCCGAGGCCGTCGCCGTCGCGGTCGCCGAGGATCCCTGCGGACTTCTCATCGGCGGCCTTGCCGCCGTCCTCCTGGTTGTCGTCGCCCTTGGCGATCAGCCAGGTGGCGATGCCGCCGCCCACCAGAAGCAGCGCGAGTACGACGAGCGCCACCGGGGCCCTGCCCCGGCGGCTCCCGTGCAG
>DATLIG010000178.1:0-15860 GCA_035539555.1 Nocardioides sp.
CGCGGCCGCGCCCGGGACGATCAGCCTCACCCGGCGCGAGCCGGGCACGGTCCGCCTCGGCGACCCCGCGACGGCCGGCCTGCGGGTGACCGCGTCGCGCAGCGGCCGGGTGCAGCTGCGCGACGCGTGGCAGCCGTCCGCCGGGGCGACCGGGAATCGGCACCGGCTGCGGCTCGAGGCCGGTGAGCCACGTCAGCTCAGCACGCCCCTGCTGCCCCGCCGCCGCGGCGACCTCGCCGCCGCCGGCGTCACCGTGCGGACCTGGGGGCCGCTGGGCCTCGCCGCCCGCCAGCGGACGTACGACGTCCCGGGCACCGTGCGCGCCCTGCCTCCCTTCGAGTCCCGCAAGCACCTCCCCTCCCGGCTCGCCCGGCTGCGCGACCTCGACGGTCGCGCGGCGGTCCGGGTCCGCGGTCAGGGCACCGAGTTCGACTCCCTGCGCGAGTACGTCCGCGGCGACGACGTCCGCTCGATCGACTGGCGGGCCTCGGCCCGCACCCCGCACGTCGTGGTCCGCACCTGGCAGCCGGAGCGGGACCGCCGCGTGGTGATCGTGCTCGACACCTCCCGCACGTCGGCCGGCCGCGTCGCCCGCACGGTCGGCGAGGACCCCACCGACGGGATGCCGCGCCTCGACGCCGCCATGGACGCCGCACTGCTGCTCGGCGCGCTGGCCTCACGCGCCGGCGACCGGATCGACTTCCTCGCCGGCGACCGCCGGGTCCGCGCCCGCCAGCGCATCCACGGCGTGCGCGACGTCGCGGCCCGGCTCCAGGAGCAGATGGCCGACCTCGACCCCACGCTCGTCGAGGCCGACTGGGACGCCCTCGCCGGCGGGGTCCAGGGGTTCGGGCGCCAGCGCGCGCTCGTCGTACTCCTCACGGCGCTGGAGCCGTCGGCCATCGCCGACGGCCTCCTCCCCGTGCTGCCGACCCTCACCCGGCACCACCGGGTGGTGCTCGCGTCGGTCCGCGACCCCGAGCTCGGCCGGCTCGCCGACGTCGAGGCCGCCGAGCGCCCCACCGCCGACCTCGTGTACGACGCCGCGGCGGCCGAGCACGAGCTCGACCGTCGTGCGCGGATGCGCGAGGTGCTGGCCCGGCTGGGCGTGGACGTCGTCGACGCGGACGCCGCCCAGCTGCCGCCGGCGCTGGCGGACCACTACCTGCACCTGAAGGCGCAGGGACTGCTGTAGCCGGGCGTCTCGTGACGGTCGCTGCGCAACCTCCTCGACGACCGGCGCGCTCAGGCCTGGGTGGCGACCCGGTCCTCGAGCAGCTCAGCGCCGATGTCGCCCGTCCCGCCGCGGGCGACGGCGGCCCGGCCGATCACGAAGACGTAGGCGAGGAAGGTCAGCTCGGCGAGGACGCCGATCGCGATCCGCGCCCAGGTGGGCAGCGGCGAGGGCGTCACGAAGGCCTCGATGGCGCCGCTGATCGCGAGGACCACCCCGAGGCCGAGCGCGACGGTGACGGCGGTGCGGCCCTCGCGGGCGATCGCGGCGCCGCGGGTCATGCCGCGGGGCTCGACCCACGACCAGAACAGCCGCAGCCCGACGCCACCGGCGACGAAGACACAGGTCAGCTCGAGCAGTCCGTGCGGGAGGATCAGTCCCCAGAACACCTCACCGCGGTCGTGGCGGATCATGATCGAGCCGACGATCGCGAGGTTGGCGACGTTCTGGAAGAGCAGCCAGATCACCGGCAGCCCGAGGATCCCGAGTGCGATGCACAGCGCGGAGACCCAGGTGTTGTTGAGCCACACGTGGGTGGCGAAGGCGCCGGCGGCGTTCTCGCTGTAGTAGGTCTCGAAGTCGCTGTTGACGAGCTGCTGGACGGCCTGCGGGTCGAGGAGGTTCTGCTCCACCGAGGGGTTGCCCGCGAGCCAGGCCATCATCGCGCCGGTGACGACGACGTTGCCGGCGAGGCAGGCCAGCCACCACCAGCGCAGCCGGTAGAGCGCGGCCGGGAAGCGGTCGGTGAAGAAGTGGGCCACGCCGCGCCAGCTGGGCACGCGGGCGGCGAGCATCGAGATCCGCGCCCGGCCGAGCAGGGAGGAGAGGTAGGCGACCAGCTGGGCGTCGGGCGCCGAGGTGCGCACGACCGAGAGGTGCGTGGCGACCTGCTGGTAGCGGTCGACCAGCTCGTCGGCCTCCACCCCGGTGCGCCGCCGCTGGCGCACCAGCTGCTCGAGGCGGGCCCAGGAGTGCGAGTGGGCGGCCACGTAGGCGTCGAGGTCGATCCGGGGCACACGTGCAGCCTACGGTCTGCCCTCCGGACGCGGACTAGGCTTCCCCCGATGTCCGCACCCGACTTCGCCACCGTCACCGCCGATGACCTCGTCACCGGCGAGGGCGTCGCGCTCGACCTCCCCGCCGCCTCGCTGGGCCTGCGGCTGGCGAGCGGGCTCATCGACGTGCTGGTCACGATGGTGTCCTTCGTCGTGCTCTACATCCTCTTCGTCGTGATCGCGCTGCTCCTGCGCGACGACGCCGCTGTCGGCGCCGCGGTCGTGCTGGCGCTGATCATCGGCCTGCTGGCGATCCCGACGACGCTCGAGACGCTGACGCGCGGCCGCTCGCTGGGCAAGCTCGCCCTCGGCCTGCGCACCGTGCGCGACGACGGCGGCGCGATCTCGTTCCACCACGCGCTGGTCCGCTCGCTGATCGGGGTCGTGGAGATCTACGCCTTCGGCGGGGCCCCGGCCTTCTTCGCGATCATGGTCAGCAACCGCGGCAAGCGGCTGGGCGACTTCGCCGCCGGCACGTACGTCGTCCGCGACCGCGTCCCGCTGCGCCTGCCGCCGCCGCCGGAGATGCCGCAGCCGCTGGCGGCGTGGGCGCGTCGTGCCGACCTCACGGCGCTGCCGACGGGCACCGCGCTGGCGGTGCGCCAGTTCCTCAGCCGGCTCGCCACGCTGGACCCGGCGTCGCGGGAGCGGGTCGCGCAGGGGCTCCTGGTCGACGTACTCCCGCACGTGGCGCCGGCGCCGCCCCCGAACGCGCCGCCCGAGCTGGTGCTCATGGCGGTCGTCGCCGAGCGGCGCGAGCGCGACCTGGCCCGGCTGCGCCGCGACGACGCCCTTCGCAGCCGCCTCCTCGAGCGGAGCCCGCACCGTCGGTGAACGGGCACATGACGCGCACACCTGCTGGGAGGCTGCTGAACAGGACGGGCGACCGCGAGCGGCGCTGGGTGTGTGCGGTCGCCAGAGCGGCGAGGACAGGCGTGGCGGGTCACTTCAACCGAGCCGAACGCCGCGAACGCTCCACCCGGCGCCGCGCAGCCGCGCGGATTGTTCAGCAGGCTCCTAGGTAGGTTGGCCGCATGACCGAGGCCTCCACGGTGCCGCGCCGGGCACCCGTCGACTCGACGCTCCCGCTGACCGAGGACGAGCTCGCCCGCGCGGCCGACCTCATCGGCCGGATCTCCGACGCGTTCTCGAGCCGGGTCGTGGGCCAGCACCGGATCCGCACCGGACTCCTCGTCACGCTCCTCGCCGAGGGCCACGTGCTCCTCGAGAGCGTGCCCGGCCTGGCGAAGACGCTGGCGTCGGCGACGCTCGCGCAGGCGGTCAGCGCCCGTTTCGCACGCATCCAGTGCACGCCGGACCTGCTGCCCAGCGACATCATCGGCACCCAGGTCTACGACCCCCGCCGCCACGAGTTCGAGACCCAGCTCGGCCCGGTCCACGCCAACTTCGTGCTCCTGGACGAGATCAACCGCGCCAGCGCGAAGACCCAGTCGGCCCTGCTGGAGGCGATGCAGGAGCGACAGACCTCGATCGCCGGCACCGTCCACCCGCTGCCCGACCCGTTCATGGTGCTCGCCACGCAGAACCCGATCGAGGAGGAGGGCACCTACGTCCTCCCCCACGCGCAGATGGACCGCTTCCTGCTCAAGGAGATCGTCGACTACCCCACCGAGGACGACGAGCTGATGGTCCTGGAGCGGATCGACGACGGCACCCTCGGCCAGCACATGGCCGACGTCGTGGCGGTCGCCGACACCGACGACGTCGTCGAGCTGCAGGGCCTGGTCCGGCGTGTGTACGTCGACCCGGCGATCCGCCGCTACATCACGGCCCTCGTCCGGGCGACCCGCAACGTCACCGAGCTGCTCGGGCCCGAGCTGGGCAACTACGTCGAGATCGGCGCCAGCCCGCGCGGGTCGATCGCGTTCTTCCAGGCGGCGCGGGCGATGGCGATCGTCCAGGGCCGCCACTACGTCATCCCGGAGGACGTCCGCGAGCTGCGGCACAGCGTGCTGCGGCACCGGCTCCACCTCAGCTTCGAGGCGCTCGCCGACCGGGTCCGTCCCGAGACGGTGATCGACGCCGTGTTCCGCGCCGTCCCGACGCCCTGACCCGTTCCGAGCGACTGCGATGACCGCCCACCTGACCCGGATCAAGGCCCGGCTCTCGATCCACGCCCACCGCAAGGTGCGGGGTCTGCTCGAGGGCGAGTACGCCGCCGTCCACGTCGGGCGCGGCATCGACTTCAACGACCTGCGGGAGTACGTCCGCGGCGACGACGTGAAGGACATCGACTGGAAGGCCTCGGCCCGCAGCCGCCAGCTCCTCGTCAAGCGCTACGTCGCCGAGCGCAAGCACACCGTGCTGCTGTGCGTGTCGACCGGCCGCAGCATGGCGGCCCTCACCGGGATCGGCACGACGCCGTCCTTGACGTCCAAGCGCGAGCTCACCGTGTTCGTCGCGGGGTTGATGGGCCTGCTGGCCGTGCAGCACGGTGACCTGGTGAGCCTCGTGCGGGGTGACGCCGAGGCCGTGCATGCCGAGCCCCCGAAGGGCGGCGAGCTCCACCTCGAGCGGCTGCTCGGCAAGGTCCACGACGCGATCCGGCCCGACGGCGCCCCGAGCGACCTCGCGGCACTGCTGCGCCACGTCGCCCGCACCGTACGCCGCCGCACGATCCTGGTCGTGGTCTGCGACGACACCGAGATCCCGGCCGAGAGCGCCGACCTGCTGCGCCGGCTGACCGTGCAGCACGAGGTGCTCCTGCTGACCATCGGCGACCTCGACCCGACCCTGCCCGCCGTCGCCGGACGCCGCCTCGTCGACGTCGACACCGCCGCGGAGGTGCCGGCCTGGCTCCGCCACGACCGGCGCCTGCGTCGCGAGCTGGCCGACCTGGTGGGCCAGGAGGAGCAGCAGCTGCGGCACCGGCTCGACCAGCTGGGCGTCGTACACGAGCGGGTGGCGGACACCGGGACGGCCGTGACGGCGGTGTTCCGGCTGCTGGAGAGGCAGCGCCATGCGCGGCGCCGCTGACGTCCCGGGGATGCCGGAGGAGTTCACCGGCCCGGTCGCCTACGGCGACCGCTGGCTGTGGATCGGCCTCGCCCTGCTCGCGCTCGTCGTCCTCTACTACCTCGCCTCGTGGTGGTTCACCCGGCCGCCGCGGGTGCCGGTCGTGCCGCGCCACGAGGTCGACGTGCCCGACGCCCAGCGCGACCACCTGGCCCGCATCGACGCCCTCGTCGCCCGCGTCCGCGCGGGCGATCTCGACCCGCGCGAGGGGCACCAGCAGCTGAGCGAGCTGGTCCGGTCGTACGTCGCCACGGTGACCACGCTGCCCGCGCGCACCATGGCGCTGGCGGACTTCCGCGACCGAGCGCCGCAGGACCTGGTGGACGCGATCGAGCTGATGTACCCACCCGAGTTCGCGCCCGACGGCGACGTGGACCCGCTCGCGAGCTTCGACGACGCCGTCGACCGCTCACGCCGGCTGGTGGGCACGTGGAGCTGACATGGACCTGACCTGGAACGGTGGGGAGACCGGCTTCAAGTGGCCGTGGCTGGTGCCGGTGCTGGTGCTGCTCGTCGTCGTGCTGATGGTGTGGTGGGCGCGGGGTCGCGGACGTCGTACCACCGCCGGGGCGTCGTACGTCGCCCACGCGGCCCGGCTGCGCGCCCTCCCCCGCTACCAGGCGCTGGTCCGTCGCCAGGTCGCGATCGGCGCCTGCCTGACCGTCGCGGCCCTGCTCGCCTGCGCCGGCGCCATCGTGCTCGGCGGGCGGATCCAGGAGCGCCAGACACTGACCCAGAACGACCGCAGCCGCGACATCATCCTGTGCCTCGACGCGTCGGGATCGATGGCCGAGGTGGACGCCGAGGTGCTGCGGGAGTTCCGCACGATCGTCAGCGGCCTGCGGGGCGAGCGGGTCGGGCTGACCATCTGGAGCGGCGTCGCGATCACGATCTTCCCGCTGACCGACGACTACGACTTCGTGCTCGACCAGCTCACCGAGGCCGAGGACGCCTTCGGCACCGGCGGCGTCTACACCGACGACTACGCCGTCTACACCGCCGGCACCGTCATCGACTGGGAGGTGCAGTCACAGCTCGGCGACGGGCTCGCCTCCTGCGTCCAGCGCTTCGACCACCGCGACCAGGACCGCAGCCGGGCGATCGTGCTGGCCTCCGACAACGAGCCGATCGGCGAGGGCATCTACGACCTCGACGGCGCGGCCGAGCTCGCCCGCAAGGAGAAGGTCGTCGTGCACGGCATCGCCGCGCCGATGACCGCGGACCGGCCGAGTGCGGCCCGGACGTTCCAGGACGCGGTGACGAGCACCGGCGGCACGTTCTCGCTCCTCGGCGAGGACGGCAGCGCTGCCGGCGTCATCGACGCGATCGGGGACCTCGAGGCCAAGGAGATCGAGCGGCCGCCGGTGGTGCAGGTGCTCGACCGGCCCGCCCTGGGCACGATCCTCGCCGGCCTCGGCGTCGGCGGCCTCGGCGCGGTCTGGCTCGCCCAGGGGCTGCTCGCCGTCCGGGCGCGGCAGGAGGACGAGTGATGGGCCGCGCCACGACCCTGGTCGTCGTACGACGGGTGGCGATCGCGCTCACCTTCGTGATCGTGCTCCTGCGACCGGGCTTCGGCACGGCCGACGTCCCGACCCGGCTCTCCGACATCGACGTGCTGGTCGTCGTCGACCGCACGCGCTCGATGGCCGCCCTCGACTACGCCGGGCGCAAGCCACGCATCGAGGGGGTCCGCGCCGATCTCACGGCCCTGGCGGAGGAGCTGCCGGGCGCGCGCTTCGCGATGGTCGGCTTCGGCGCGGAGAGCCGCCTGACGCTGCCCTTCACCACCGATGCCTCCGCCTTCCAGTCCGCTGTCGAGACGCTCGACCTCGAGCGCCCCCGCGAGGGCGACGGATCGTCGGCGACGCGACCGGTGGCCGAGGTGGTGGAGGTGCTCGAGCGGGCGGCCGAGCGGCGGCCCGACCGGCGCCGCGTCGTCGTCTACGTCGGCGACGGCGAGGACACCACCTCCGCCGGCGCCGACCGGTCCTTCGACGAGGTCGCCGACCTCGTCGTCGGCGGAGCGGTGCTCGGCTACGGCACCACCGACGGTGCCGAGATGCCGGCCGCGGACGACCTGGACCTCGACCTCGGCTACGTCGAGGACCCCGAGAGCGGCGAGCCGGCGATCTCGCGCGCCGACCTCGACAACCTGCGGGACATCGCCGACGAGCTCGACGTCGACTTCCAGCATCGCACCGGCACCGGCGACATGGACCGGGTCGTGGACTCCTTCGAGGGGTCGTACGTCGACGGTGAGCGCGGCGACGGACCGCCGGCCGAGCACGACCTGACCTGGCTGTTCGGCCTGCTCCTCCTCGGGCTCGTGCTCGTGGAGCTGCGCTCCGGCTGGCGTGCGGTGTGGCGCTCGCAGGACGCGCTGCTGGCCCGGACCGGCAAGGGGGCGGGGCGATGAGGCGCGTCGACCGGACGAAGCGCCCCAACCCGCGGGCCCGGCTGCGCCTGGCGCTGCTCGTCGCCGGCGCGCTGCCGGCGCTGCTCGTCCTGGGCTACCTCGTCAAGGTCGGCCTGATGCTGCAGCACAACGCCGCGGGACGCGACGCCTTCGAGCGCGGCGACTACGACGGCGCCGCCGCCGAGTTCTTCGACACCCGCGACCTCAACTGGTTCGAGTCCTGGGTCGCGCCCTTCGACGAGGGAGCCTCGCACCACGCCGAGGGAGCGTTCGACGACGCGATCACGGCGTACGAGAAGGCACTGGAGGACGTCCCGGAGCGCGAGGAGTGCACGGTCCGGATCAACCTCGCGCTCGCGCACGAGGCCGTCGGCGACCAGCGGCAGGCCGACCAGGACCTCGACGGCGCGATCGAGTCGTGGCAGCGGGGCGTCGACGTCCTCGCCGCCGGCGACTGTCCGACCGACTCCGGGCGCGGCGAGGAGCAGAGCGACGACGCGAAGGCGGTCGACGAACGGCTGCGCGACAAGCTGCAGCAGGCGCAGGACCAGCAACAGCAGCAGGAGCCGCAGCAGCAGCCCCAACAGCCGCAGCAGGAGCCCGGCGAGCAGCCCGACGAGGGTGGCGAGGACCCGCGCGAGGAGCGGCTCGAGCGCAACAACCAGCAGGGCAGGGACCAGCGCCGCGAGGAGCAGGACCTGTACGACGACGAGGACTACACGCGCCCCGAGACCTGGTGATCCCCTCCCCCGTACGGGTCGGGGTGATGGCGCCACCTGTCGGAACGGACGGGCCCGGGCCTGACCCTCCTGCGTGTTTCCCGATCCTCGTCTGTCGTGACCCCCGTCACGCTCCCTAGCGTCGCTGGACGTCAGCCACATCACCCCGCCCGGAGGTTCCAGCGATGCAAGTCGACGAGCTGCTCAAGCCGTTCCCGATCAAGGAGTTCCACCCGTTCCCGCGTGCCCTCATGGGCCCGGGGGCGCACGAGATGATCGGCCCGGAGGCCCTCAAGCTGGGCTTCCGCAAGACCCTCGTGATGACGTCGGGCCTGCGCGGCACCGACATCGTGCACAAGATCGTCGAGTCGATGAAGTACCACGGCCTCGAGGTCGTCGTGTACGACAAGGTCGAGTCCAACCCCAAGGACTACAACGTCATGGACTCGGTGAAGCTCTACCAGGAGAACGAGTGCGACTCGTTCGTCTCCATCGGTGGCGGCTCCTCGCACGACGCCTGCAAGGGCGCCCGCGTCTCGGTCGCCCACGACGGCCGCAACGTCAACGAGTTCGAGGGCTTCAACATGTCCGAGAACCCGAAGAACCCGCCGCACATCGCGGTCTCCACCACGGCCGGCACCGGCTCGGAGACGTCGTGGGCCTACGTCATCACCGACACCACGACCGACCCCGACAACCCGCACAAGTACGTCGCCTTCGACGACGCCAGCGTCGCGACGCTCGCCATCGACGACCCGGTGCTCTACTTCGACTGCCCGGTCGACTACACCGCGCAGTGCGGCTTCGACGTGCTCGCGCACGCCTCCGAGCCGTACGTCTCCCGGCTCAACTTCGAGCCGTCGCTGGGCAACGCGATCCGGGCCATCAAGCTCACCGCGGAGAACCTGCGCGAGGCGGTCTGGAACGGCCAGGACCTGAAGGGCCGCGAGGGGATGATGTACGCCCAGTACATCGCCGCCCAGGCGTTCAACTCCGGCGGCCTCGGGATCATCCACTCGATCTCGCACGCCATCTCGGCCTTCTACGACACCCACCACGGCCTCAACAACGCGATCGCGCTGCCGCGGGTGTGGGCGTTCAACATGCCCACGCACTACAAGCGCTTCGCCGAGATCGCCGAGGCGATGGGCGTCGACACCCACGGCATGTCGACGGTGCAGGCCGCCGACGCGGCGCTCGCCGCGGCCATCCGGCTGCTGCGCGATGTGGGGATCACCGAGAAGTTCACCGACGTCACCAAGGACACGTACTCGAAGAACCGGCTGGGCCAGGGCCCGACCACGTTCTACCAGAACGCGCCCACGATCATCGGCGACGCCGCGGACGTCGACCGGATCACCAACCACGTCCTCGGCGACGCCTGCACCCCGGGCAACGCGAAGGAGTGCACCTTCGAGACGGTGCGCCCGGTCGTGGAGCACTGCATGAACGGCGACCTGGACGACCTCCTGTCCTGATCGCCCCGGTGCGCCGGCCCCTCCCGCCCTTCGCGGGCCGGCGCACCGACCCTTCCTCCTGCTCGTCCTGCCCTGCCGTCCCCACCGTCGAGGAGCACCCCGTGACCGACACCGACTTCGACTTCGCCGACGTCGCCGACACCCGCGCCCGGTTCGCCGAGGAGGGCTACCTCGCCGACGACCAGCTGGCCACGACCGTGTTCCTCCAGTCGCGGCTGGAGAAGCCCGTGCTGCTCGAGGGCCCCGCGGGCGTCGGCAAGACCCAGCTCGCACTGAGCCTGGCCCGCGCGACGGGACGGCGGCTGCTGCGCCTGCAGTGCTACGAGGGCCAGGACGAGACCAAGGCGCTCTACGAGTGGGACTACGGCAAGCAGCTGCTCTACACCCAGATCCTGCGCGAGAAGATCGGGCAGGTCGTCCAGGACGCCACCGACCTCGCCGACGCCGTCGAGCAGATCGCCAAGCAGGACTCCGTCTTCTTCTCCGAGCGCTTCCTCACCCCGCGCCCGCTGCTCGAGGCCATCGACTCCGAGGACCCCGTGGTGCTGCTCATCGACGAGGTGGACCGGGCCGACGAGGCCCTCGAGGCGGTGCTGCTCGAGCTGCTCGCGGAGTACCAGATCTCGATCCCCGAGGTCGGCACGATCCGCGCGAAGCACGCGCCGTACGTCGTGCTCACGTCGAACAACACCCGCGACCTGTCCGCCGCGCTCAAGCGGCGCTGTCTGCACCTCTTCCTCGACTACCCGGACCCGGAGCGCGAGCTCGAGATCATCCGGTCCAAGGAGACCGGGCTCACCGACGAGCTGGCCGCCCACCTGGTCGACATCGTGCGCGGCCTGCGCGAGCTCGACCTCCGCAAGGCGCCGAGCATCTCCGAGACCATCGACTGGGCCCGCACCCTGGCCGTCCTCGGCGTCGAGGAGCTCAGCGCCGACGTGCTGTCGGCGACCCTCAACGTCGTCGTGAAGTACGAGCGCGACGTGCGCCTCTCGCGTGACGCGCTCCCCCGTCTGGTCGACCCCAACGCGGAGGTGCCCGCGTCGCTGCACGGCCACGGGCACGGCCACGGGCACGGCCACGGGCACGACCACGACCCCGACGACCACTCCCACGGCGGGACGCCCGAGGACCGCGACGAGGGCCGTCGGCGACGGGCCGAGAAGGACGAGCCGGGACGCCACCACGAGGCCTACTACGGCGGCAAGGGCAAGCCGCTCGGCGTGCGCGAGGTCAGCAGCGGCCAGGGCTCCCGGTCGTTCTCCACCCGCAAGCGACCGGTGTGAGGACGCGGTCGTGGAGGGCGCCGTCCACCGCTTCGTCCGCCTGCTGCGCCTGCACGGCCTGCGGATCAGCACCGCCGAGCTGATCGACGGCCTGTACGCCGCCGGCCAGCCGGGCGTGCTCGAGGACCGGTCGCTGCTGCGGGCCGCGCTGCGGGTCAGCCTGGTCAAGGACCGCCGCGACCTGGCGGCGTTCGACCGCGTCTTCGACCGGTTCTTCGGCCTCCGGGCGGTGGTCGACGACGAGGTCGGACACGGTCACGGGCATGCGCACGACGACCTGTCGGACGACGGGGAGCTGACCGACTTCACGCTCTCGGAGCAACCGGGCGACGTACCGGCGGACGGTCACTCGCACGGCAAGCCGGACGACATCCGGGAGTTCTTCAAGCCGGAGGACATGGCCCAGCAGTTCAACCTGCACCAGGAGGCCAACAAGATCGACATCGCGTCGCTCACCGACGAGATCGTGCTGTCCGACGACACCCAGCTCGACCCGTCGCAGGCCGCCCGGGTGCAGCTGACGGTCAGCCGGATGCACAACCCCGGCAACCCCGCCGACCTCGCCCGGTCGACCGGCCTGCAGCTGGACTCGGAGCTGTCGGTCCAGCAGGAGCTGGCACTGCTCAGCTGGCTCGAGGAGCGCGTCGCCGACGACGGTGCCGACGACCCGGAGGCAGCGGCGTCGCTGGCCGCCCTGCGTGCCGCGCTGGCGCCGTGGCTGGACCAGCTGCCGGAACGGATCCGCGAGCACCTCGAGCAGCTGATGTCCCTGGAGCGGGAGATCGAGACCCGCGAGCTCGAGGCGGTCCGGGCCGAGACGGTCGACGAGCACGAGCGTGCCGAGCTGGAGGAGTCGCTGCGCCGCCTGCTGCGCTCGCTGCACGGCGCGCCGCGGCCCCGTCGCAAGGCGGCGTCCAGTGGCGTCGTCGACGGCCGCCGCACGATGCGCAGCAACATGAAGTACGACGGCGTGCCGTTCCGCCCCGTCACGGTCAGCAAGGTCGAGGACCGCCCGCGGCTGGTCGTGCTCTGCGACGTGTCGCTGTCGGTGCGCTCGACCGCGCGGTTCACCCTGCACCTCGTGCACAGCCTTCAGGCGATGGCGTCCAGCGTGCGCACCTTCGCCTTCGTCAAGGACCTCGTCGAGGTCACCGACCTCTTCGCCGAGCACCGCATCGAGGACGCGCTGTCGCTGGTCATGGCCGGAGTGCCGGCCGGCGGCGTGCTCGACGTCGACGCCGACTCCGACCATGGCAACGCCTTCACGGAGTTCCTCGAGCGCTACGGCTCCGCCGTCAACCGTCGTACGACGGTCGTGGTGCTCGGCGACGGCCGCAACAACGGGCAGGACCCCGGCCTGCGGGCCTTCGAGGAGATCGCCCGCCGGGCCCGGTCGACGATCTGGCTGACTCCGGAGCCGCGCTACTCGTGGGGGCTGGGCAGCTGCGACCTGCCGCTCTATGCCGAGCACTGCGACCGCGTCGAGGTCGTGCGCAACCTCCGCGGCCTCGACCGGGTCGCCCTCCCGGTCCCGGTCCCGCGATGAGTGCCGCGCAGATCCAGCCGCTCGAGGCACCCGCCGGCGGCGTCTACCGCGACGAGCTGGTCGAGGTCCGCGCCCAGGTGGGACCGACGCCACGGCTCGAGCTGCACACCGTGCGCACGGCGCACTTCGACCTGACGGCCGTCGGCCACCGTGCGGTCGTGGTGCACCGCGTGCCGCCCGAGCGGATCGACGACGACCTGTCCGGGCTGCTCGCGGACGAGCTGTTCCAGCCGGGCTGGCTGCGTGGGGGCGAGGTCTTCGAGCACCTCTTCACGGGCATCGTCCTCAGCTCCCACGCCGACCCCGTCGTCGCGTGGGAGAGCTTCTACCGCCGCACCCTCGAGCGGGTGAGCGAGACGATCGACGGCCCGGCGACCGGAGCCCACGGCACGGTCGCGGACTACGCGCCCGTCTACGCCCGCGTCGAGGAGCTGCTCGCCGAGGGCACCGTGCTGGAGCTCGGCTCGTGCTTCGGCTTCCTCGCCCTGCGCCTCGCGCAGGCGGGCCGCGAGGTCACCGCCTCCGACATCTCGCCCGGCACGATCGACCTGCTGGCCGCCGTCGCGCCACGCCTCGGCGTTCGGCTGTCGACCCGGGTGGACGACGCGGCCCGGGTGCACGCCCCCGACAGCAGCGTCGACAACGTGCTCGCGATCCACCTGCTCGAGCACCTCGACGCCGGACACGGTGCGCGGGTGCTCGACGAGGCGCTCCGCATCGCGCGGCGCCGGGTCGTGGTCGCCGTACCCCTCGAGGACGAGGCGGACGCGACCTGGGGCCACGTCCGCACCATCTCCCTGACCGACCTCGACGCGTGGGGACGGTCCACCGGCCGGCCCTACCGCGTCGACGACCACCACGGCGGGTGGCTGGTCGTCGACGTCGAGGAGCCGGTCGCGGCCAGAGCCACAGGCGCATCCCGCGTCCTGCGGAAACCACCCACCCTCCCGGAGGATCCAGCATGACCGACACCGCACCCGCCAGCACCGTTCCCGCCACGGCCGCGGCTCCCGAGTGGGGCGACCCCTTCCCCCTCGGCCTCGCCAGCTTCGGCATCTCCGCCCTCGTCCTCGCCAGCGTGATGTCCGGGATGATCGACGCGGCCGCCACCCCGGCCGTGCTGTCCCTCGCGCTCGCCCTCGGCTTCCTGACCGAGATCGTCGCCGGCATCATCCACTTCCGGCGCGGCGAGACCTTCCCCGGCCTGGTCTTCACCGCGTACGCCGGCTTCTGGCTCAGCTACGCGCTGCTCGTCCAGTTCTACGCACCCATGGTGACCGCCGACGGTGCCGCCGTGACCGGCATGTTCCTGCTCGCCTGGGCCCTCTTCTCGACGTACATGCTCCTGGCGGCGCTGCGCACGAACACCACCACCGTGGCGATCTTCGTGCTGCTCTGCGCCGTCTTCTACCTCGCCGCCCTCGGCGCCTTCAGCGAGAGCACGGGCCTGGGACACCTCGCCGGCTACGTGCTGGTCGCGGACGCGGTCCTCGCGCTCTACGCCTCCGCCGCGGTCATCGTGAACACCACGTGGGACCGCACCGTCCTGCCGCTGCCCTGAGCCGGCCGGCCCGGTGGCGGTTCTCTGGGACCGCCGCCGGGCCTAGCGGTCGTCTCAGATGACGCCCATCTTCGAGGCCTCGTAGACGGCCTCGGCCCGCCGGGTGACGTCGAGCTTGCGCAGGATGTTGCCGACGTGGAACTTCGCGGTGGTCTCGGAGATGTACAGCCGAGCACCGATGTCGCGGTTGGACAGGCCACGCGCGAGCAGGCTGAGCACCTCGCGCTCGCGGGACGTGAGCTGCTTGGTCTCCTCCACCGGCGGTGCGTTGAGTCCGCGCACCATCGCGGCGGCGCTGCGCGCGTCGAAGGCACTCTCGCCGCGGGACACGTCGCGGATCGCCCGGATCAGCGCCGAGGTGTCGACGTCCTTCACGACGTAGCCGCGGGCGCCGGCCCGGATCGCCTGGAGCACCAGCTGCTCGTCGAGGAAGGTGGTCAGCACCAGCACCCCGACCTCGGGCCACTGCGCGGTGAGCTGCTTGCACAGCTCGAGGCCCTCGCTGTCCGAGGACGTGGACAGCTTGAGGTCGAGCAGCACGATCTGCGGGTTGGCGCGGCCCACCACGGCGAGCGCCTCGCTGGCGCTGGACGCCTCGGCGACCACTCGGAGGTCGTCCTCGCGCTCGAGGATCGAGCGGAGTCCCTGCCGCACGATCGCGTGGTCGTCGACCAGCATGATGCCGACGACGCCGCTGCGGGCGCCCTGCTGGGAGGGGGCGAGCGTGGCCATGGGTCAGGCCTCCAACGGGTCGATGTCGGGGTGAGCCAGGTCGGTGGCCAGGCCCGGAGTGCGGGCGACGATGGGGAGCGGGATGCGCATCTCGACACGCACGCCGCCCAGCCGGGCCCGGCGGAACGCGAGGCTGCCGCCGATGTCGCTGATCCGGCTGTCCATGTTGACCAGGCCACGGTGCCGGCCGTCGACCATGGTGGCCCGCTCCAGCCGGAGCTTGCGGCTCAGGTCCTTCGGGTCGCCCTCGCCGTCGTCGGCCACCGAGACGGTGATCTGGTCGGGGCGGTAGCGCAGCCGCACGATCGCGCGGGTCGCCTGCGCGTGGGTGGCGACGTTGAACAGCGCCTCCCCCACCGTGCGGGCGATCTCGTGGTCGGCGTCGTTGGACAGCGCGATCACGTCACCCTCGACCCGCAGCTGCACCTGCAGGTGCGGCTTGTGCTGGTGGGCGACCTCGTGCAGCAGCTCGGGCAGCGTCGAGACGGTGTCGCGGTGCGGCTGGTGCAGCGCGTAGATCGCGCGCCGCAGCTGGTCCACCGCGTCCTGCGAGAGCTTCTTCGCGGTGGCGAGCCGGCTCAGGATCGACGCCCCGGGGTCGCCGAGCTTCTCGGCGTCGCCGCGCGCGACCTCGACGGCCATGCCGGCGGACAGGACGTACTGCGTGACGCTGTCGTGCAGCTCGCGGGCGATCCGGTGGCGTTCGTTGTCGATCAGCTCGCGCTGGTGGGCGAGCAGCAGCCGCTCCTCCGCCTGCCGGAGCTCGGCGGTGCGGTCCGCGAGGTTGCGGGCCTGGG